>CAZFHP010000006.1:0-41726 GCA_964519365.1 uncultured Pseudomonadota bacterium | reverse complement strand
GAACAACTTCTATCGCATACGACTTTGAGTACGCAGTATTTATTCGCTGTTCTCGAACTTCCTGTAAATGTTTGTTATTCGAATACTGATCTAGATTGTCCCATATTGATCGATGTGTACGTGATTCTAGCTCTGAATTAGAAATTAAATTAAGCTGGGTATAGTTGGGAAATAATAACGACGCTTTAAGAAGAATAGTTAAGACAAAAACTATCAAGCTACGAACAAACATATCTAGCCTCAAGAAGTTTTGCATGCGAAAATTCGAGTTTTTATTTCATCACGTATTTGTGTCGGCAAATAAAGATATGCCAATCGATCGAAAAAAACATATAAACAAAACACACGTCATAAAATTTACATCAACTACTTCAAAACACATTCTAGCAACAAATAGAAAAAACAGTAGCCCGTTGTTATAACAACGGGCTACTGTTTTTTCTAAACAAAAGCTATAAACGCTTGCATATTATCACGCAGCACAAGCAATTGCACTTTCAGACGTTATAAATTGTGCTTGCTGACTTTGCTGCTGATACATAGTTGCCAGCTTATCTTTTTCAACTTCTTTTATTTTATCGCGAACAACAAGATCAACGATTTCTTTTGTCAAAAGATTTTGACCAGATCGATATGCACGCAATCTCATTTCAGATACAGATTGATCAATATCTCTACCAGAGAACCCTTTAATTCTTTGAGCAATCTCTGTGATATATTCATCGTTAATATCGTTACCCATTGTTAAGAATGCTTCAATTTCTTCGTCATCTTTGTGATATTTACGTTTATCGTTAACAACATATTTATCGATCTTTTGCTTAACAATTTTAACACGCTCTTCAAGCGACGGTAGATTAAACGGAACCTTTTTGTGAATTCTGCTTCTAACAGCAGCATCAAGTTCGTCTTCATAGTTCGTAGCAAGAACGATCATATACTTATCAGAGTTTGCACCTGTTTGAGATAAGAACGCGTTAATAAAGTTAACCCCGTCTTTATCTTGTTTCCCTCTATCTCGCAAACATGCGTCCGCTTCGTCTAGGAAAATCAAAAGACCACGACTACTCTTTTTTGCCCAATCAAAAAGCTTATGTAACTCTTCAATAGCAGCCCCGCCTTTAAACTGAGCAAAGTCTGCACCTGAAAGTATTGCATAATCCATGTCAGAATAATGGGCCAAAATTCTGGCGAATTCTGTTTTCCCCGTTCCAGGAGGACCATACAGCAAAATATTTTGATACGGCAAGTGATACTCTCGTGTCTCTCGCGTATCCTGTGCAAGCATGTTAATCTTTAACTCTACATCTGGAGCCAAAATAATATCGCTTAATTTTGGATCTTCAAATGATTGATCTGAAAACGCGGACATGAAGAAATTTTTAAATGACTGAGAAAAACCATGACGCGACGACTCACGCACTAATTTCGGCTTACCCATTTTCATAGTTACATAATTATATAGAACTTTGGTTCCATAATACATACCAGCAATACCAAACGTTCCAAGGGCAACGTAGCCAAGAACAGACAAAAGCATCTTTGGATCTTTTATTTGCTCAGTAATATGGCGCAACCTATCCATCGCCCCTCTGTTATTCGCAAACCCTTCAGCTAATGCACGTTCTCGAGCCTGCTCAAGATTTGCTTGCGCGTTCATCTCGTTACTAAAAACATTAACGGCTGCTTGTCCCGCAGAGCTATAAAGACCAATAACCGCATCTGCTGCGCGTGCCTCAATTTGTTGCTCATGTTCAATTTGCCTCTCCAACCGAGTTCTTTCTGAGCTCCCGACAGGCAACCCTCGCAAGCGCTGTTCTCGCGCATCTCGCGCATTGACGATATTTCGTTGAAAACCACGAGCTTCTCGAGCTAACCCATCAGCAATGTCTTGAAATACTTCTCGGCCTCTATTATTATCTTGCATTGCATACATATATTTTACGCAAAACACAGATGTAAAAATAAAAAAGCATGTTAAAACTTTTTTGTGCATCATAGAAAATAGCATAGATTACCCTTCATATTAATGTACATAATTTTGATACAAATACTTTGCACCCTTATACCAAACGGGCAACAAAACAACCGACTCTATCATTATATCTGTCCACGCAAAACATTGCTGCTCAAACCGCCACCACCAAACAAATAACGATTCATGCGCATTTCCAACAAACATTTTTAATGCCATACGAGCTTTATTTTGCGCCTCTTTAAATTCAACTGACTTTTTATCTTCACTTATAGTATCATCAGGGAAACCCTGCATAATACGAAGTAATTGATCCGAGTTTTTAACAAAATATTTTTCACACATGTCGTGATAAAAATTATTGTTTTGATGTACAAAGCGCAACAAAACAAGCGAACGTTTTAACAAGTAAAACCAATAGGTTCTAAAGAACTTAAAAAATTTATGATCAAACCCAGCAATACCCAACAACGTATCTCGCACAGATGGCACCAAAGAATCAACAGCCGGAGCATATCCCCAAAAACATGCCATACAAAACTTCAAAATTGAAAAACCAGAAATAACAAACTTCTCTTCTTCATCATCATTGCGAAAATTTGGTGGAGCATTTCCTCGTATCTCATAACGCAAGCTTCTTAGCCCCCTTCTAATTTCCTTGCCAGGAGGTGTTTTAGAAAAAAACCACCGCACCCAACTTTCAGGAGGAAAAACCCATTGCTCAAGGCCCTTTGTTCCTTCGCAAAGAAGTAAATACTTAACTGTACTAACAACCTGCTTGGCAAAAGATTTTCTTGATACCGTAAAAATTTCTTGCGTTAAAAATTTTTTTAACGCTCCAACTTTTGCATTCTTAACCAACTTCCCTTTTGAATTTCTCTTGAGCGCATGCAAATTATAAATAAGCTTATCTTTGTTTTTCATGATATTCTGAATAAGAATCTGACCATGATACTTTTTAAGCTGCTCGTATAAAATACGATCAATCACATATTGCATGACAAGAAAGACAATTCTAAAAACATCTTCGCCAGAAAAGCCAACAGTCAATGGAGCACCACCAATTTTTGAACTTTCTAAAAAAATCTTTTTCTTAAACCCTGCAAACGGCCCCATATCAAAAGCCTCTTCCTGATTGCACTGGCGTTGGAACTCATCCATTAATACCGTAAGATCCTGCCTTTGCTGATCTAATCCTGCACGGAATTGATCGTAATCATGATTAAAAGCGCCAAACGCTGCTTGCTCTTCTGGAGATATTCTAGCAACATTGTCACCCTGTCCAGGCTGCATAGAATAAATATGAACACCAGAAAAAATAGAAAATGCGATAACAATAATCGCTAAAGACAAAAATCGGTTAGAAGATTTTTCTTTGAAACCCACAATTAAACTTTCTATTTGAAGTAAAACCCACCCAACAAACTATTACATAATCATATAGAGACCGTTAGACTATCTATTTCTTTATTTTTTGCAAACGCAAAAGCAAAAATCTAACAAAAACACCTACCCCAAGAACTTTTTGAAAAAACCCGAAAGACCTCTTCCTGACTTATTATATTCAGTTAGTTTTTTATCATATTCAAGCAATACTTTTTTGCTTTCAGCATCAAGCTTTTTAGGGATATCACATTCGGTCACGATAACCAAATTCCCTTTGCCACGGCCTCGAATATTAGCAAATCCTTTGCCCGCCACAATAAGCTCTTGCCCAACAGGACAGCCTTTAGGAACTTTAACCAAAAGCTTTGTCTCATCAATATGCTCTATGTCTAACTGACATCCTAAAACTAACTGTGGATAGCTAAGCGTAACATGCATAACAAGATCGTTCTCGCGTCGAGAAAAAACAGAATTATAATCTGACTTAATACTGACAACAAGATATAAATCACCAGACGTCCCTCCAAATACCCCCGCATCACCTTTACCAGGAACACGCAATTCAGCCTGATTATAAATTCCTGTAGGAATTGTAATCGTTAATTTATCATGTTTTTGTATGCGCGACTGACCACGACATTGTGTACATGGCGATGAAATCTTATACCCATTACCATGGCAATCAGAACAAGCTTGACTATATGTAAAAAAGCCTTGACGATAATGCACTGACCCTGCGCCCTGACACGTTGCACATGTAGTAGGCCTTGTCCCAGCTTTACACCCAGATCCAGAGCACGTATTACACGCTACATAATGATATGTCTTTATCTCTTTTTTACAGCCCAAATACGCTTCTTTTAAGCTAATATCAATGCGTTGTGAAAGATCATGCCCGCGTTGCGGCGACGGCCCTTGACGGCCAGAAGAACGTTTCCGGCCCCCTCCCATACCAAAAAGATCCCCAAAAATATCACCGAAGCTTTCAAAAATATCACCCATATTGCTGTATTGATGGTAATCAGACCCACTGTGCATTCCTGCATGCCCGAACTGATCATAACGTTGACGTTTTTCAGCAGTTGAAAGGACTTCGTATGCTTCAGCAGCTTCTTTAAATTTTTCTTCAGCAGCCTTATTATCTGGATTTTTATCAGGATGATATTTGAGTGCCTGCTTTCTGTATGCTTTTTTTATCTCGCCATCAGAAGCAGTTTTGCTGACACCCAGCACGTCATAGTAATCTTTTTTATTCGACATAGCATTAACTTTTGTTTTTTTATCCTGAAACGAGACTGGCTCAAGCCCAAGCCACAGTCCAGGATGACACTAAAAATTTACAATTATTTACATAAAAAATCTTAGCCCCAAAGACTCAAATATTATCATAAGTATAGCTAAAGTTAGGCAAATAACAAGGGGGACACAAAAATCGAAACAAAAAAGAACAAAATAGCTTTGGTGCCGAAGAGGGGACTCGAACCCCTACCCCCGTTAAGGGACTAGGTCCTGAACCTAGCGTGTCTACCAATTTCACCACCTCGGCAAAAAATTACGATAACGCAAGAATACCAAGAATTTTTCTTTTAGCAATACATGTATATTACTTAATCGCCTGTTTATATTTATCACATGCCCCCAAAGAATGCGTAATATCACCAGAACGTGCTGGCATATATTTTATTTCTTCTCGCGTAATATTTAATTCTTTTTCAAGCAGTTCTATCAAATCCAACAAATTTATACTCTTACCCGAACCAACATTAAATATTTCGCCGGGCTTATTATCACGCAACGCTATTTTTAAATTTGCCTGAACAACATCTGACACGTTAATAAAATCACGCGTTTGCATACCATCACCATAAATTATTAACGGCTTATGCTCTTGTAAATTTTGTTTAAATTTTGCAACAACTGCAGCATAGTGCCCATGAGGGTCTTGGCGATCACCATACACATTAAAATAACGTAAGCATGCCGTGTGCATACTGTTTTCTTGTGCATACTCTTTGCATAACACCTCGCCGTCTAATTTACTTTGTGCATAGGGAGACAATGGGTTAGGCGCATCACTTTCTTTACATATATCGTCTCTGTTGCCATAGACAGCTGACGATGAAGAAAAGACAAGCGACTTTACCCCGTTTTCTTTACACCCTTCTAAAACATTGCGTGTCCCTTGAGCATTAATTTTATGACACGCATCAGGATTTTCAACTGACCCCGGGACAGAAACAAATGCCGCTGTATGAAAAACATAATCTTTATTGGCAGTTGCTTTCATACAACTATACGAAGATGTGATATCTGCATAAAAAAGATTTACGTGTGTAAAAACAGAACGAATATTTTGAAGATTTCCTGAAGAAAAATTATCAAGAATACTTACATGTGCACCCAGCGAAACAAGCTTTTCTACCAGATGCGACCCAATAAACCCTGCTCCACCTGTTACCAAAACGCGCTTTCCTTTATACCCTTTTTCTACCTGACTCATTACAACAGATCTCCTTCAACATGTTTTAGACATGTACCTGCATATACCTCAGAACTTATATACTTTTTTGGGGCTTGTGAATAAATTTTTCCTGCAACATCTTTCCCTTCAAGAACGGCTTCTTGCATACTTGAATATTTCCAGGCACCGAACCGACCAATCGAATAGATTGCCTGTTCTTCAAGCGTACACAAAAGTTTAGACAAATGTTTTTCTCGCCATTGATCATAGATTACATATGCGTGATCAAGATGCAACATATTTTTGGTTACGATATGAGATCGGTTAAGACGTAAAAAATCAAGAGCTTTTTGTATCGCCTGTTCAGTCAACTCTTGAATCTCTTTTTTCGTTTTCGTTCCAGGCATATACGACAATTCGCCATAAATTGCACTCTGCGTTTTTTTAACAGACGAAGCGCTGATATTATGCCAAAACCCAATACGATAAAATGGATATTTTTGTTCTGGGAAATAAACCCAGTGTTTATCAGAAATCTCTTGGGCGTTAAACCCAAGATTAAAATTTACGACACAGTTACACAAAAGTTTCTTTGCTACATCGTCATACGACACACGCGTATTTGAAACATTTTCAAGTAAATTATTAAGCGGCATCGTCGAAACAAGCGTATCATATTTTTCTTTATGCCCGTTGGCAAAATAAACGGTCTTTGTTTGTTGATCAATACGCGTTGCTTCATGATTTATTTTGATCGTATTTTGTAAGCGCGCAACAATTTTTTTAATCAAAAATTCTATACCATCTGTTTTGGGATAATAAAATCTATTGTTGTACCCAACATGACGCTCCTGCGCTTTTTCCAGAGCCCCAGAAATTATTGCTTCTATATTGGTTTCTGGGATAAAGCGCCCCGTGTAGGGATACACTTTCTTTATATCGTACGCAAGGATCTTACTATTGTATGGGAAAAAAAAGTGCTCTCCCAAGCCCGCACCAAAATATTTAAGCACCCACCGATAAAACGTTCTTGGGTTTTGAATGTTTTTTTTACGATTTAAAAAGCCAACAATACACGAGATAATAACATTTTTGGGCAGCCCATAGAGATTCATTTGTAAGGGATAATCGACAAGCGTGTTATAAAGATGTACGGCTGAACGCCGTGCAATATGATCAAAATTATCCAAGCTTGTAATATCGAGAATAAAACGTTTGAAATAATCATCGTTTATGTGTAACAGGTGCCCTGTATAATCAAACGTAAAACCATCTTGCTTTACTGATCGCAATAGCCCGCCTGATCGTTCGTTCTTTTCAAAAACAACATAATCAAAGCATCCTGCTTGTTCCAAATGATACGCCGTTGAAAGGCCTGACAGACCTGCTCCAAGAATAACTACTCGTGCCACACACTTCCCCTCTTTTGGTTCTTCTTTGGTACACTCTTATTTTGTTTATGATAACAATTTGTTTCGGGAAAGCAATAAATAATAGAAGTTTTCCCCTTGCAAAAACACATAAATGGTTTACTTTTTCTATAGTTTACTTTTTAAAAAAATTAGGAGAAACATGATTAAAAAAATTTTATACCAAATCAAACAACAGTTATTTGATCAGGGCTACTGCGAAGAAGATATTCTTATGTTTTTACAAAACAAATATCCAGTAAAAGCTGAATTTATAGTCCCAGGAGCCGCACTTGGAGTTATCGGAGTCATACTCTTTGGATGTGCAATAACATGCATATACTGTATATGTGATTACACAAAAGATCTCGCAAAAATTAAAACTCAAACAGAAAACTATCGAACTTTCAGCCAACCTGATGCTAATATCCCGTAGAAAAAACGAGAAAACACATTGCTTAAAAAGCAATCGCCCTCGATAAGACAAAGTCAGGCGGCTAGTCGAACTCACCTCTATTACTTATCCCATCATGTTGCATTGAAGCTCATATGCCTTTATTCCTACAACCATCTACACCTTCTTACGAATACCAAAAATATCTACAAACAATAAGTGCTCAACAGTAACATTCGGCCCAAAAATAGTTACTCCCTCTGGCATATTAAAACCTTCTACCGTTTCTATGATATCAGCATACGTAAGTTCATGATAACCCTTTTTATTGAAAATCTCTGCTATTTCCCAATGCAAGTTACCCTGAGGTATTATATATCCCTCACCACTAAAACCATTAAGCATTTTGTCAAAAACATTTGCATCTTTGTTTTTTACTGAAAACTCATGCTTCACATAAAACACTGGTGCTATTTTTGAAATTTTAAATATCGTGCGAAAAGATGCTTCAAATTCACCTTCCTTGCAATCATCGAAACAAACAACCCAATCCCTTGCAATAAAACCTTTATCTGGAGATTCAATTAAAACTAACTCATGTTTTTTTATACAATCTTTCACCTCTTTAAATAGTTCCAGTTTTCTTCTACAATGAGTCTTCAGTGAGCAATGATCTTTTTTTTTGTAAAACTGATCAATTGCTTCAGAAACAATATTTAACATTATTCAAGCCCTTACTTATTTGCCACATAGGTCATATATATCTCTAAACAATAAGCACTCAACTGTAACATTTGGACCGAAAATAGTTATCCCCTTGGGCATCTTAAAACCTTCTACCGTTTCATCAACCTCAATTTCTTTTAATTCACAATATCCGTTTTTACCAAAAACGGTAGCTATTTTATTATGTAACGAAGCCTGATCTTTCGTATATGGTTGCTCACTATAATCATCAAGCTCTGGATCCATTTTATTCTTACTCTTGTTTTCAATTGCAAACTCATGTGTAACATAAAATATAGGTACCACTTTTGACACTTGAAGTATTGTTACATAGGAAATCTTAAATTCACCTTTCTTATAATCTTTATAATGAATATACCACCGGCAAGATGGGTAGATTTTATCAGCACAACGTCCTGACACAATTAACTCTTGTATATCAATATGATCCTGTAATTCATCAAATAATTTGAGTTCTTTTTTACAAAGCAATTTAAATGAATCATAATTTTTTTCTTTATAAAACTGATTAATTGCCTTAGCAATAATACTGCGCATTAATTCAAACCTTTCTTATGGTATTCTTATATTATGGCCACCTGAAACATCAGGGCCCTTTGTTGGATTAAACGCAAAGTCCACTTCCCCCAAGTGAACACCATCTTCATTTAATACCTCAAATCTTCCATGTTGAGTATCAACGGAATATAAATTTTCTGTATTTTTGTCTCTATAAATTTGTCTTTTTCCATTACTGCGTAATATTTTACGCTCAACTTTTTCCCAACCCCTCTCTTTTGCTATTTTCCCAGCTTTCTCTCTTACTACTGCAACACGCTCCCCTGGCGGCATTTTGCTAATTTTTTTCTCAAACTCTCTAACTCTATTCTTTTCATCTTCATCATCGTCATCTTTTGGATCCCTACCTCCAGGGCTACCAGAGTTAGCCTTTTCAATGTAAAAAGAAACGTGTTCTTTCTTTTTCTTTTTGCTTTTAAAAAATTGATAACCCAATATTCCTAAGCCCGTTGCAACACCTAGAGCTACCCCGACAGGGCCAAAAGCAACCCCCAACCCTCCAACTCCTGCTGATACTTGAGCAAGAGAAAGCGATGCTGGCGTGGAACCAAAAACAAATGAGGCCCCTACGCTAAGCGCAGGGATTCCATTATGGGTCAATAATAAACGAGGCTTTCCAGTTTCTTCGTTACATGATCCATCTGAAATTAAAAGCGTATGCGGTTGCTCAACTTCTATCGCATAGACATAAATATTTTCTATGCGTGTTTCTGTCGTCGTAACTTGACAGTAATGATCATTAATAATTTTGGTACTATGCTTCTGAGAATGTGTCGTCTTTGGTGTTCTCTTTATTGTTTTAGCAACAGGAATACAATTAAAACATTCATCAATAAACATATAACCTTTTGTTATATCCTGTGCTTGAACAAAATCCATTTTAAAAGCATCGCCCTCTTGATCAAGAGTGGGCTTAAGTGTAAAAAATAACTGTTGCGGCGAAGCTTCAATCAACCCCTCATCGACTGTGCGCATCGTAAAAATAGAATCAGTCAAGTGCTTATCTATGTTGGTAACAACAACCTCTACTATTTTTTTTTCAGGATCTGTTGCGTTAAAATCATAACCCAACACCTTATCACCACACAACAGCGTTTCGACGAAAACTATCCCGTTAGAAGTTGCAACTTGCGTTCCTATTGGAAGACTTGATCGACATAGGTCAAGATAAGAAAAAATAAGACTTAGAATTAACCATATGAGACGAAATATTTTTGTACCATTCATTGGTTCCCTATATTCGAAAAGCACAATAAACATGTAAAGAATCAAGTTTTAGCTCCACTCTAGCTCCTGTGCTACATGCTACAAGCAAAACAAATTCTCGTTACGTTTATAAAAAATACCCTCCGAACAACTTTGCTATACCTTACTACAAAGATCAAAAATATCCAAAAATAATAAAATTACTTTAATACAACGAGAGTTCGTTAAATTTTGTTTCTGTTTTTGATTTTGATGTCAACCACCAAACAACTTGTTTTTTTTTCTATTTTTGTTATTCTTAAAATACAATAGCCCTCGGTAAGACAAATAGAAAACACACACCATATTCTGGGGAGGACCTGATCATGTTCTATACGTTACTCAATAATCTTACGTGTTTTTTTTACACACATCTTCATTCTCATTACGATCGCGTTTACGATATTTTATTTAACCCGCATACACTTAGTACTAAAACACAGCATATTATGGGTTATACCTGGCTCGTGCTAAGTATCGCATTTCTTTTGGCAGAAATTGGCACACCGGGCTTGTTCTTTTTCGTTTCGTTTGCCATCGGCTGCATAACAGCAGCAATTGCTGCGTTTATAGGCTTTTCACTTATTATCCAGTGTGTTACAGCTGTTATAGCACTATGCCTATCGTTTTATGTCATGCGTCGATTATTTGCAAAAAAAACAACAACACAAACACTCAAAACAAATATCGAAGCGCTTGCACACAAAACAGGAATCGTTATTAAAACAATCGAACCACATAAGACAGGCAAAGTAAAAGTTGGAGGTGAAATCTGGACAGCGCAAGCAGAAGAAGCAGAACACCCGAGAACAATCGAAAAAAACACTGTTATAACGGTTGTAAAAATACAAGGCAATCGATTAATCGTTAAGTAACAAAACGTAACACACATAATTAAAGCAACGAGCATACGCTCACATATTACCGAAAGGGAAAAATCATGATCTTTGTTAATGGCTTTTTTGCATTCTTTACAGTTCTTGTTTTCTTTTTGTTTATCGTTTTACTCAAAGCAACGTATCTCATTAAACAAGCAGAGGTTGTCGTTATTGAACGGTTTGGTGAATATTACAAAACACTCAACGCAGGCTTACACTTTATCGTCCCGTTTATTGACAGACCACGCAGAGTATTATGGTCGTTTGTAAAAGAAGACCCTCGCGGACAACATATTTATCGTTACACAGATCACGTTGAACGACTTAATTTGCGCGAGTCTGTTTATGACTTTCCAAAACAAAACGTTATTACACGTGATAACGTAACAATGGAAATTAATGCTCTTTTGTATTATCAGATAACAGATCCAAAAGCCTCGATTTATGAAATTACAAACTTACCGTTAGCTATCGAGAAATTAACACAAACAACCCTACGAAATGTTATTGGTTCGATGGATCTCGATGAGACGTTAACATCTCGAGATGAAATTAACGAAAAGCTTACAGAAATTCTCGACGATGCTACTGACAAGTGGGGCGTTAAAGTCAATCGTGTTGAGCTACAAGAAGTTAACCCACCAAGAGATATTCGTGTTGCTATGGAAAAACAGATGCGCGCAGAACGTGACCGCCGGGCACTGATTCTAGAGTCTGAAGGTAAAAAACGATCAGCAATTTTAGAAGCTGAAGGCGAAAAGCAATCTGCTATTCTTGAAGCCGAAGGTGAAAAGTTGGCAAGAATAACACGAGCGCAAGGTGACGCTGAAGCTCGCATGCTTGTTGCAACGGCTGAATCAAAAGCGATTTCTGTCGTTCAAGAAGCTGTTCCTGGCGCAGATCCATTGCCATACTTAATCGCGCTTAATTATATTAAAGCGTTGCCAGAAATCACAAAAGATAAAGAAGGCAAAATGATCTTAATGCCATATGAAGCCAGCGCCCTTATGGGATCTGTTGCGAGTATCAAAAAAATATTTCAAGAAAAATAATTAAACGAAACGCAACGAAACAAAAAGCGGGGGGACCCAAAAAAAAAAATATTTATGGGGGGGTTTTTTATTTTTTTTTTTAAATTTATTTTTAAAAAAAAAAATTTTTTATCTATCAAATATCCTAGCTTTATAAAAGAATTTTATTTTACAGATTTATTTCACAGAAGCAACAATCGGCTCGCTATCAATAGAATCAATTTCCATAGGCATATGACTCGAAGAAGATTTTGAAGCTAACTCAGAAACAGTTGTTTTAACTTTCGTAACAAGATATGACCCAAGATCATGCATGCTGTGATAGATCTTCTGAAAATGTTTCCCATCAATACGATTTAAAATAACTTGCCGAATAATACTCCATGACGTTTCTATTGTTTGCTGCTTACTCCTGTCGCCAATTATTTTAATGCACGCTTCTAAATCTTCAAAATCATTATGATCTAAGCCTTGAGCTAACACTGTTTCCATTGACTGTTGTAATATCATAATCAACTCTGTTTTATCAAAAGAAACTTTTTTCAGCAATGGCGGGTTATGAAGCTGCAATAGTTGTAACAATTGGCGCAACCAAGCAAACATTAATGGCACAATAAATACGTTTAAATCTGATAATTTTTGAAGCAATTGCGAAGAACGAACATGCTCTTGCTCAACGCCCAGTTTATAATCACTAAACAATCCTAAAAGCTTCTCTGCTTTTTGTAATAAACAACGCACTCGTTCTTGCGCAGAGCAATCAAGACATTTTTCTTGGTTATCACACAATTGCTCTATTTGAGCCAAACGAGATCGTCCTAGTTCAGACAACTGATCTTTAAACATCGCAATAACATTACTTCGAAGAAGCATGTCCCCTTCTTGTGTTTCTTGCATAATACTATCGACAGCGTTTATTAATATCGCAATAATAAGCGATGCGAGCTTTTTAAAAACTGGCTTTTCTGATAATGCTTTAAAGCTTTCAAGAACAGGCCTATCTTCCCGTGGAATCTCACCAATCAAAAAACTTATAATCAACGTATTTCTTATCGCTGCCGACGTATCTCCAAAAAATTTCTCAATATCCTTCCAAATACCTTGAATAGATCGTTGAATATACGAATCGTTAGCAAAAGAACCAAACGCCGTTTGAATATCTTTTTGAGACACAGACATATTCTTGAACGCATCTCGGCAATGAGCATGAAAACATGCAAACTGTTTATCAAGCGCACGTGTTATTTCGGCATTACGAACTGGATCTGCTTTAGCACATACGTTTTTTTTGGGCATACAAAATAAAAGAAACCCTAATAAAAAATATAGTTTTTTCATATTAATTCCCCCCATGTTTTTTAAACAAAAACAAGATCAAACTAAAGATAATATTTCGACTCCATTTTTATATCTTATGCCCTAAGTATAAAGTATGAGATAATAAGCGTCAACAGCCCCCAATTATTCACCAACTGTAAATATCTTTCAGCATGTGCAAAATACGTTTGTGGCTACTAACAGGAGGCTCAATAATTTTTGGAATATTTGTAAATTTTGGATGTGTAACAAGTACTTGCAAGATTTTTTTGCCAATACACCCTTTACCAGGCATCGCATGCTTATCTTTTTTGCTACCAAAAGATTCGGCTGAATCGTTAAGATGTATCAGTTTTATATTCTTAAGACCCATTGTTTTTTCAAGCGTTGCGATAAAATTTTCAGTTTGTCTTAAATTGTATCCATATGCAAAGGCATGAGAAAAATCAACACAGAAACCAAGTTTTTCTGGATAATCCAATTTTTCTTTAAGCAAGACAAAATCATACAAATCACTACCAATTGAACGATTTGCATGAGCTGTATTTTCGAGAATAATCTGAACATCACATGAAGATTTAAGCATATTTTTATGTAAAGCATTCAACATTGATGCTAAACGATCAATCCCCTGGTGCTTACATGTTGGGTCATCAGGGGTAGCTCTATGCCACGTCGCAGAACCTGGATGAAGAACAAGATTGTGAATATCAAGCTTTTGTGCAATTGCAATCTCTTTTTTTAACAATTGTTTTGAAATATCAAAGCTTAGCTTTCTTCCGGTCGCAGGATTTATCCAATAAGAACTATGAATAAATACGTGCTTAAAAAACTGCTTTTTGAGAGCTATAAATTTCTTACAATCTTCCTGAGAAAGTTTAACATACTTTGTCTTGTTGTTTTTACTATGCGACGACAATAAAAAAAACTGAAAATACTTAATATCGTACATCCGTGCTTCTTCAATAAGCTGTACGACCGAATCTTTAAGCCGCAAGTGCAAACCTATACTCGATATATCTTTATGATTCAATTGCTTCCTTCAATTTTTTTTCATCAAAAAACGGCGTTAACGTTTTATAAAAATCATCTTTAACGCGCTCAAGCCCATCTGGTGTCTGAGATTCAAATCGCAAACAAATAACCGGTTGCGTATTCGATGCCCGTATCAACCCCCATCCATAATCCATTTGGGCCCGGGCACCATCTATGGTTATAGTATCTGCATCTTTACGAGCTACGAACGTATTTTTCACCTGCTGAACAATCTTGTTTTTTTGATCGTCTGAATCACAGATCATGCGTATCTCTGGAGATGTATATGTTTTTGGGAAAATCGTCAAAAGATCTTCTATACTTTTTCCTGTTTCCTGAAGTATTTCAAATAATCTTAACATGGCATAAATCCCATCATCATAGCCAAAATAACGATCTTTAAAGAAAAAATGACAACTGAGTTCACCCGCTAAAAGCGCATTCTCTCTTTTTATTGCTTCTTTAATTAACGAATGCCCCGATGGAGAAATAATAGGATGCGCCCCCCACTGCTCAAGTAATTCAATAAGACTAGAAGAACTTTTTATGTCACAAACTATTTTTGCCACTTGCCCTTGATTTACATCTTTTAAAACGTTTTGAGCATACAAAGCAAGTAATTTATCCCCAGGAATTAGATCACCGGACTTTGTCATAGGATTCATACGGTCACCGTCACCATCAAAACCAATGCCGATATCATAGCAATCAGAATGCTTTAAATCATGCTGAACAAAACGCATATTTTCTAGGACTGTTGGATCAGCTGGATGATTTGGAAACGTCCCATCAACGTCTTCAAACAACAGCTTTACATCTGACCAGTTCATACGTTTTATTAACGCGGGTACAATTGTTCCCGCAGACCCATTACCACAATCAATAACAGCCTTAATCGATTTATTTTTCAAATGCACAAAGTGCTGACATAAATAATTCAGATAATCTTCAAGAATAGTATGCTCTTGCACCTGGCCTATTTTGCCAGACGTATTTGAGCAAAAACTTTTTTCGCGGTATATTTTTTTTATCGCTTGAATTTTTTGCCCCCAAAGGCCCCACATCTTAATGCCATTATATTCTTTGGGGTTATGCGAAGCGGTAATCGTAAACGCAGAAAATACATCAAAAAAATGAGCCGCAAAATAAAGCGCCGGTGTCGGCGTTACACCAATATCGATAACATTAAACCCTAAATCTCTTATTGCCTGTATCATTGTGTTACTTATTGGCTCAGAGTGCAAACGACCATCTCGTCCAATAATTATTGTTGTCATGCTTGGGTTTTCTTGCTTAAAATATGTCGCTATAGCCTGAGCAAGATCATACGCCTGGTCAATTAAAAAATCTTGCCCAACAATACCTCGAATGTCATACTCTTTAAAGATACAATCGTTCATGCTTACTCCTTTTGTGTTGCTTCTTTCACGTCACGCTTTTCAATATGATATAATTTCTTTTTCACATCCCGGGTAAATGTCGATACGATTCCTGCAAAAAAGTAATTATAAATCTTATGGACAAACTGCCAAATAGTTCGTCCAACAAAACTAACTACATCCAATAGTTTACTAAAAATATGAATTGCTACAATTTTCCAGTATGCATGAGAAACTTTTTTTTCTTTTTTCGTTTGCACAAGATATTCATGAATTACCTGAATCGCATGAAGCTGATTTCTAAAATCCTTAAGAACCGTCCTAATCTGATCAAATTGCTGCGTAAAATTCAATTGCAACGCATCTAACTGATCAATTATCGTATTAAGCGTATTAATATCAGCTTGCGCTTGCTGTTTAAGCGTAGGCAGCGTTTGAGCTTCTCCCATCCCCATTGTGGGTATTTTTGACGTTTTTGATGCTATTGGAGCCTTTTTAATTTTTTTTTTTACGAGATCTTTTTTCTCTGGCTTTTCATCTACAGGAACTGTTGGCGCTAAAAACCAATTAAGCGAGCGTTTTACCATGTTAACAAATCGCGCTGTAAGCTCTGTTATTTTATGCCATATTTTTCCTGTTATTGTTCGGGGTTTTTCTTTCACATGAGCCGGCTTACTGCCCATCTTTTTTGGTGACTCCTGAGCAATATGCTTTTGTTGTGGCATCCCAACACCTTCTTGAGCTTGCATCATATTAAACTGGACACCACGCGCTTGTAAATTCTTAACCGTACTTTCTACTTGAGACATCAAAACTTTCATCTCAGAAACTTTTTCCGTAAAAAACGTTGCAAATTCTCGCTGTGCAAAATCCTGAACTTTATCGATTTCTACCATGTTTGCTTTTAACTGGTCAAAAATATCACGAGCCTGACGTTCTGTTTCTTGTTTAAGAATATCAAAACCAAGCTTTTTTGCACCGGCTGCTCTATTACGAGCAAGATGAATCTTCGCATCAAGGTTTTTAAGTCCCGCTTTCATCTCATCTTCAAGCGCGTCTATCTTTTTCATATGCGTATTTATTTGTTCAAGTTCTTTTTGTTCTATACTTACCTGAGAAACTTGAGTAGCAGGCGCTGCGCTTGGGATACTTGGGGCTTGTTGGCCCTGAGCCATAGGCCTTGCTGCAGGAACTGTAGACATAGGCACGGCTCGAGCCCTTGAAGCTGGTTTCTTTTTTCCAGCTCCTGCCATTGGCATAGCAATTACTATTTTGCTTAAAAATACACAAAAACAACATATCATCCATATCATAATTATTTTTATCTGCTTCATAAGAACCCTCTTTTTATTTTTTCTCAAATACATGGGATAACTTCCCCTTCTCAAAACTACAACGCTGATACAACGCGTCAACATCTTTTTCTATTTTAAAATATTGCTTTCGATAATCCTGAGCCATACCGACAATACGTTTTATTTTGTTCCCCATCTCAACAAATAATTTTTGCGTCTGGGCAAAGATTCTTTCTATCTCAACTTTTACTTTATTTCGTGCCTTGGTAACACGTTGCTCCTGGCCAAGCACTAAAACATCTGGCCCAGCAAGAGGCTCCGCTTTTATTCCAGCATCAGCTGAAGCACTCGCCCCTTCGCTCGTTGGAGCAGATGACGCTAGCTCTGTGTCTTCTGTATCCTGTTCTGTATCCTGAGCAACAGAAGTTTTGCCCGCAACAGGCATCGAATTAAGTTTCTTAGAAAGAGATATCATAGAAACCATACCAAGAAAAACAATTACAGTTAGAACTAACCCCGCAAAAAAGCATCTCATTATGTACCCTTTTTCGCTAAAAACGATAAAAACACGATCTAATATTTTCGCTATCAAACCAATCAAGAAAAGACTAACAAGAGATCGTTACGAAAATCAATTTTTTTTGAATGCTTATCAAGATTAGCTCGCTAGGTTCCTGTTTTTTTGGCCAGATATCTTTTTCACCCAAAATCCAGACGATTACTCAAAAGCATGTACTAATCTAGACATCGTTCATTTATGCAACAAATCAAAAAAAACATTCGCTCTCGCCAAAAAAAAATAAAAAAAAGTTTGCTTTTTAAAAAAGAGTAGTGTAGTATAACTACATAAGTGAGTTTAGTTTGAAGGCTTTTATTTAGATAACCTCCATTTCCCCTGTCCAAGACGTTCGTCTGGATGGGGGTTTTTAATTTGTACAATTTTTATGTTTTTTTATATGTTTTGTGTTGTTTTAATTTCTCTTTGAACTTTTTAATAAATACTAAAGTAAACTTAAATGCAAAAGTTTAAAATCACCATAGCGTATGACGGTACAGACTTTTATGGCTGGCAAATTCAACCCAACCACATAACTATATCATCATGCCTGCAAAAAACATTTTTGCACGTGTTTGGGCATCCTATAAAACTTATGGGTGCATCAAGAACGGATGCCGGGGTGCACGCTCTAGAGCAAGTGGCACAATTTTATTCTGACCTTAAAATTCAAGAAAACGTTCTATTAGAAGCCTGGAACAAAGCATTGCCATCAAGTATCGTTATTCGTAGTCTCAAAAAAATCTCTTCAGACTTTCATCCGTGCTGCAATGTACACCAAAAAACATATTACTATCATCTGTTTTTAAAACGACCGTTACCATTTGCCGCTCGATATGGTTGGTTCTATCGCTTTATAGATGACGTTGACTTTAATAAATTTGCTCAGGCTCTTGCTCTTTATGTCGGGAAACATGACTTTGCATCTTTTTGCAAAATAGAAAAAGAAAAAGAAAAGTCGACAATACGTACTATCGATTCAATAACAATTAAAAAATATACGCGCTATAATCTAGTTAGAATTACCATTAAAGGCAAATCGTTTTTACGCTTTCAAATTAGACGAATGACCGGATATGCACTAGATATTGCACGACGCCCTGATTTATCGATAAACTATTTACAAGGGGTTCTGGAAAGTAAAAATCCACAACAGACACTACTTAAAGCTGATGGTCGTGGTCTGTGTTTACGAAAGGTACAGTATAATGACATTTTTGATACATGAAGTTTTTAAACGAGCATTAACAGGATTACTTCTTATCGTTTGCCTCTTAGGTGCTTACATACACTCAATCTTACTCTTCTCTTTATTACTATGCGCTCTTCTTGTTTTAATTATATTTTTTGAATGGCCATATTTAATCGGCTATGAAAAAAAAATTAGATTTGTTTTTTTTACACTGATATACCCAGTCACCCCTGTTATGAGCCTTATCTATCTAAACTATCGCTATCATAAAATTAGCCTTCTTTTGCCCTTGTATCCCATATTTATTGCCTGGACAGCTGATACATTTGGCTATTTAGTTGGCAAAAGTTTTGGAAAGCACAAAATCTGTCCATCTATCAGCCCCGGGAAATCATGGGAAGGCCTAGCTGGAAGCTTTGCAGGTATATCACTGGTTAATTTTTTCGTTCTTAAATACATACGTGTCTACCCATTTTCGCATTATGCGCATAACATAGTGTTTGTATTATTGCTCTCGCTTGCCCTAACAATAATCGCTTTTATGGGCGGGACATTTATTTCCATCTTAAAAAGAAAACGAGGGGTCAAAGACACGGGAAGCGTATTGCCTGGACATGGCGGCTTTCTTGATCGATTTGACTCTGTTTTTTCTGTCGTTATTGCTGTTTGGCTTATTATTGGCATCGGATATATTCAACGACACTCAGTCAAGAAACTTTTAAAAAAAACAGCAAACAAAATTATACGCATAATCAAAACAAATTAAGCATATATACTGTTGATATTCGGCCCCATAAGTTTTATGGGTTTTCTAGCGCCCCATAAGTTTTACGGGTTTCTAGCGAAGGATGCGTTCCATTGTCTCGTTCTATTTGGTCATCAAAAGCATTTTGTTTTTCACCATAATACATACCTGCGAAAAACTCCAAAAAATCAGCATATAAAGGACAAGTCTTAGCAAGTTTATCAATCTTGCGTTCAAGATACGCATACTCATCTTCAAACATTTGCTTTTCATCCTCAACTTCACGTTCAAGCTTTTGGATCATATTAACAAATGATTGCGGATCATTTGTAACTTTTATGCTTTCCATATCAGCTTCTTTTTCAAGCGTACGCAATAACCACAATTGTATCCCAGTAAACAACGTTCCAAATATAAAACTTATCAACACAAGTTGCCCATAGGGCGACCCAAATAAAAATTGCTTAAAAGTATCTATGTTAAAAAGATCTGTTTTTTTTAACACGTTACATGTTTGCAAAAGTTTCCACGTTACAAAAATCAAAACAAGCATCGCCCCACTACAACCAAGCAACTTCAAAACATGGTTGTGCTTTATATGAGCGAGCTCATGCGCCAATACAGCTTGAATCTCTTTATCGCAAAGCTTATTCAGAAGCTTTTGACCCAGAACAACTAACGATAAATCTTTTCCCAATGACGACGCGTAAGCATTATATAATTCTTCATCTGCAGATAAAAAAATCACTGGCTTTGCTATATTCATCTTATCGGCTAATAGCTGAATCATGGCATGAAGCTTTGGAGCCTGTTGCTCATTAAGCAAAATAAACCCATTATCTATTCCAGGGAAAATATTCAAGAAAAAATATTGGGACCCACGAGAAAAAAATGTTTTTTGCAACTGAATATGATTCATCTTATCGATATCACAAAGCAAGCTTTTGATATAGTTATCTTTTATCTTACAACGCCTTTGAATATCACGATCATTTTTTTTCAAAGTCATAATTTCTTGCGCAATCAAACGTTCAGTTTCGCAAGCTAATACAACGTTATGTTGTATACAAAAAACACAGAAAAAAATAATCACAAAAAAATAAACGTTATGCTTTTTTTTTAAAGTCATACAAAGCCCCCAAAAAACATTCTGCTATACTTATAGAATAGGATCTAAGTCGATAAATTCAGGCGTTTGACGGCACCTATCTTCTTGTTCTTCTCTATCTTTATCTATATCATCTATCTTGCTATCTAATTCTTCAAGATCATAATTATCTGCCGTTTGAACAAGCAGTTCAGCTAATATCTCATTGAACGAATTTAATGCCAATTCTAAACCGGCTAACTTAAAAAAGTTTAAAATAATATTCTCAGAATCAAGGCGATTTGCTTTATACGCACAGGCCTCTACACACCCAACAAGCATCGACCATACTGTCATTAGACCTATACGAACAGATCTTTTTAACACAATATTATCTTTGCATGCTTTGTTTTTCCTGATCTTTTTGGCTATTTGTCCTTTACCTAAATCTCTTACAAAACCCGCAAAAAAACAGCCTATCGTATCCTGCATTTTTATATTATTCCCATAGATATAATTAAACCCTTGCGTATACGAATCAATTTCTTTTGGTTTAAAAAATGCACGACATGATTTTACAATTAACGTTGCATAGATATCACATCGATCTTCATCTTCAAGGGCTGCTGTCAATACTTTTTGCAACTCACAACACGGAAAGTTTATTGTATCACTTTGACAAAACAAACCAACAATCGTAACAAAGTTCGTAAAGCTCCTGACTGCAGCAAAATCTTGTTTTGCATAGGCACACAGCTGAGAACAAGACGAAAAAAGAAAAAGAGAAGCAATAATTGGCTGTAATATGCGATAAACTCTTCGTTTCATACGATACTCATGCAAGATCCAGATAATACAATACGTGTGTTTTTAATAATTTTACTACGATATTTTGCGTAATGACAAAAACTATAGCATAATCAGATTAGTTAAACAATCGGCACCCCAAAAAAATGGTTAAAAGCCTATGTATCCACGACTTTTTCACATTTATGGCCCACTGTGGGTTTATAGCTATGGCTTCATGATAGCCTTAGGTTTTTTAGTTTTTTTATATTGTACATATACACATACCAAACGTAAAAAAATAATTTCAGATGAACGATTTTTAAATACTGTTTTTATCGGATTAACAGCTGGAATTATTGGGGGACGATTACTCTTTGCTCTAACACAATGGCAAGATTTTGCAAACAATTGGATAGAAATTTTTTATCCGTGGATTGGAGGATTTGTCATTGCAGGGAGTATTATCGGCGTTCTACTCACGGTTCCCATTTATTTAAAAATATATACTATTCCAATTTTACCATTTTTAGATATCTGTGGATTATATGCCCCCCTTATGCAAGCAATTTCTCGCATTGGCTGTTTTTTAGCTGGATGCTGCCATGGAGCTCCGACTCATCAATTATTGCCATGGGCTGTTACATTTACGGATCCATCTGGTTCAGCTCCATTACATATCCCGTTACACCCCACTCAAATATATATAAGTATTGCGTCTTTAGTAATTTTCTTGATACTTCGAGCAATCACGCTACATGTTAAAACAAAACCGGGACATCTCATCTTTCTTTTTCTTGCACTTGAAAGCATCATGCGCTTCAGTATAGGCTTTTGGCGAGGAGACAGGGGAGAGCTTTTTGCATTTTCATTTGGTAATTTTTCTATCGAGCTATCAAAGTTTCAGCTTGTTTCGTTTGTTCTTTTTATTATCGCCCTGGCCAGCCTTATTATTATCAGCATAGTGAATTCAAAACATGAATCTATTTGATTTTATAAAAACAGAACTTCCCATTCTTGATGTTATTCGTGAACATATCCCTCTAAAACAAGCCGGCGGTTACTGGAAAGGAGTCTGTCCATTTCATTCAGAAAAAGACGCGTCTTTTTCTGTAAGCCCAGATAAACAAATTTTTTATTGCTTCGGCTGCCAAGCATCTGGTGATGTTATATCGTTTATGGCCAAAATAGAAAACATGACCCAACTTGAAGCCGCCAAGTATCTTATCGAACATCATACGATTACTGTTCCTGAGCAGCTTTTAAAAACACACGCAAAAGAATTTTCTGCGTCTCGAGAAGAACAAGATCGCTATTATAAAACATACCAACAGGTAACCCTATGGGCCCATCAAAAACTTCTAAAAATCATATCTGCTCGGAATTATTTGGCTCGACGCGATATTCCCGATCATATAATAGAACTCTTTGAGATAGGCTATTTTCCATCAGGAGTAACCAATATCAAAAGTTTTATTCGCGATATGTCACACCAAGAAATATTACTAAAAGATCTTTTAGACTTCAGTATCATCATGAAAAAAGGATCTTTTCTATATTCGCCATTTGAAGAACGAATACTCTTTCCGATTAAAGACCATCTGGGTCGACATTGCGGTTTTGGTGGCCGCATTTTTCAACCAGAAGATTCTCGCGCAAAATACTACAACAGTAAAGAATCTGATTGGTTCACTAAAGGCAAGCTTCTTTTCGGATTTGACTTAGCAAAAAAAGAAATGCAAAAAAAAGAATGTGCTTTTCTTGTAGAAGGATACACTGACTGTATCGCTATGGTTCAACATGGATACATACATACTATTGCAACGCTTGGCACAGCATGCACACTTGATCATCTTAAACTGCTTGCCCGACAAGTAACAACACTTTATCTTCTTTATGATGGGGACAAAGCAGGACAAAACGCAATTTTAAGAATTGCTCAACTGTGCTGGCAGGTAAATATTGAGCTTAAAGTAGTAACGCTCGACCAAAAAGAAGACCCCGCATCTTTTTTAAGATCAAAAAAAGATCTTACACCCATCATCAAAAAAGCCAAAGATATATTTTTATTCTTTGTCGAAGCAACAAGTGCCGATTTTTTTCAGAAACCACTTGCTAAAAAATTAGCGCTCGCTGAAAAAATTATACGTGTCATAGGAAACATAAGTCCAGCATTCAAACGAGATTTGCTACTCCAACAAGCAGCTGCCATCATGCAGCTAAATTTCCAATCTGTCAAAAACCTACTAAATAACCACACGTATAAAAAACAAACATCTTCTGAGCCGATACCGCAAATACAAGAAAAAAAACAAGCAAAAGAAATTATACTTCTAGAAGAAAAGATATTTTCTGCTATAATAAATACTATGGATGTACATGCGAATTTTATATTAGACTCAACTTTACTACCTTATTTTTCCAATCGTATACAAAAATTATTGGAAAAAATATATACGTTTAACGTTGAACAGAAAAATATGAAATCGTCCAATTTTACTACTTTTCTCAATTCACTTGACCAAGAAAATAAAGATTGGGTAATTAAGCTTAGTATGAAGTTTGAAACACAAATTACAAAAAAAATATTCGATCAACTTATTTTTCGATTTTGTAAGTATAATTGGAAAAAAATAGTGAATGACATAAAATGCGAAATACGAAATGCAAAACAACAAGCAGACCACGAAAAATTAAATGTATTGTTGAAAAAATTTTCAAAACTTAAACAAAATATGCAAAATAGGAGGTTGATATGAAAACAAAAAAAAAGGTTACCAAAAAAACAACAAAAAAAGTTGCCAAGAAAACAGCAAAAAAAACAGCTAAGAAAAAAACATCTCTCTTAAAAAAAATATTCGGCTCTAAAAAAAAGACCTCAAAAAAACAATCGCCCAAAGATAAAACAACATCATTAAAAAGTATCGAGAAACAGGTTGGCACACTCTTAAATAAGGGAAACAGCGATGGGGTTTTAACGTATGAAGAGGTTATTGATTTTTGTCAAAAACATAAATTTCGCGAAGAAGATCTTAACGAACTATTACGTTTGTTTGACAAAAAAAATATCGATCTTATTTCCCAAGAAGAGTTAGAATCAGGAGATCAAGATTTTAATAGCTTAATTGGGGAAGAAAAAGCAAGTTCTTTTAATCAATTTAAAACCAATTTAATGCAATCAATCTCAAGTTTATCCAATGACGAAGAAGAAGAAAACGAAGAAAATAGTGATACAGAAAATAATTACGTAAATGAAACCTTACGAAAAAAAGAACTTAAAAAGCTCAAACAATTTATTGAACCAAGTCAACTGAATGACCCTGTAAAACTTTACTTAAAAGAAATTGGGAAAATCCCATTACTCAACAAAGTAACTGAAAAAACAATATCTGATAAAATTGCTCAAGGGAAAATCGAGTCAATTAGGGTTATAACACAATTTCCGTTTGTTCCTAAAGAATTCATCAATATAGAAGACCGTATCTCCAAAGATTCTTTGTACCTAAAAGATGTGATCCAATTTTCTGATTTTGACGAAGAGAACACACCAAAATTTGAAGCTGAACGAAAAAAATTATTACAAACAATTGCTAAAATAAAAAAAGGCATAGAAAACGAAGATAAAATTTATAAATCATATCGACAGCTTTTGAAAGATGAGAAAAAAAAGAAAGAAATGCTTGCAACGGTTGAAGACAATCGACAAAAAGTTATTGCCATTGTTCAAACAATAAAAATGTCAAACAAGCAAATTCGCAAATTTGGGAAAAAAATAGAAAAAATAAACACAAAAATCTATGAGCGCGAAAATGAAATCAAAGTATGCGAAGAAAAATTAAAATTTTATCAAAGCATCAGCAAAAAAACCGAAGCCGACATCCAGCAAATAGAAGAGCTCGAAAACAAAATTCGATCAGCACAAAAGCTTATCAAAAAAAACGAAGCTGAAGCTGGGCTTGCTCGAGAAAAAATAAAAACACTGTACAAGCAATTTGCTGCAGCCCGAATGAAAGATAAAACGGCAAAAGACGATTTGGCTCGAGCAAACTTACGCTTAGTTGTAAACATCGCAAAAAAATATATCAATCGCGGCTTACACTTATTAGATCTTATTCAAGAAGGCAATATTGGGCTTCTTAAAGCTGTGGAAAAATTTGAATTCGAGCGTGGTTTTAAATTCTCAACCTATGCAACATGGTGGATCCGCCAAGCTATCACGCGAGCCATTGCAGACCAATCACGGACTATTCGCGTTCCCGTCCATATGGTCGAAACTCTCAGCAAAATTAATAAAATAACGCGCTCATATGTTCAAGAAGAAGGGCGAGAACCATCATATGCAGAACTCGCAAAAGAACTTAATCTGGATGAAAAGAAAATCAAAAATATTATCAAGATTTCAAAAGAACCTGTATCGCTTGAAACACCTGTTGGCGACAGTGATGATACGTACTTAAAAGACTTTATCGAAGATGAGAACGAATACACACCTGTCGACGCAGTCGTAAATGACGACCTAAAAGAAAAAGTTCGAGAAATACTTAAGTCGCTAACACCCAGAGAAGAAAAAGTTCTGAAAATGCGCTTTGGCATAGACGTTGCATCTGAGCACACGCTTGAAGAAGTCGGTAAAGACTTTTCTGTTACCCGAGAACGAATTCGTCAAATAGAAGTCAAAGCATTGCGCAAGCTACGTCACCCATCACGCAGCAAAAAACTCCAAACGTTTTTTGATAAAGACGATGAGATGGGCAGCGGTTCAACAGATTTAGGGGACTAAAGAACCAGGCTTCTCGTGAAAATTCTACACATAATCACAAGCCTAAAAATTGGTGGCGCCGAAGCCGCGCTTGTAAACTTTTTAACAAAAGTTACACAAACAAAAAACAACAATATCGAACATAAACACGAACATCGAGTCGCCTATTTTTATGACGGGCCAAATAAAACAAAAATAAACAAACTAAATATCAAGACACATAATATTAAAGGGATCGTAAAATCTTACGATCCCATTGCTTATTTTAGGCTCAAAAAGCTTATTAAAAGCTATAAGCCCGATATATTACACACGTCACTTTGGTCAGCAAACTTTATGGGATCTCTTGTCGCAAAACAACTTAACGTACCCATTATGTGCGAAATACACGGCAATTGTCGCTACGTCTCTTCTCGCTTGCGTAATTATCTTGATCAAAAAATCATAACAATCCCAAATAAAATTATCGCCGTCTCAGACGCTGTTCATGATTCTTACAAAACGTTCGTTATCGAAAAAATAAAAAACATTAAGCACAAACAAAAAACTCTTTCAAAGCTAACAGTTATTAAGAACGGGATCGATATTGAAAATATTAGGAAAAAAGCTCATACGAATAAGCTAACCCGGCACAAGCTTAACATAAACGATAACGACTTTGTTATTGGCGCCGTCGGACGCCTGGAACCAATAAAATCATACGACATTTTAATTAAAGCTTTTAAGCTCGCACATGATACAATCAGGCAAGCAAAAAAAGATCAAAGCCCTTATACTCAATCACAAACAAGCACGCAAGATACCCTCAAGCTCTGTATTATTGGCGACGGATCTGAACGCGAATATTTAGAATCGCTTGCAAAAAAGCTTAATCTTTCTGACGCTATAATCTTTATGGGCTCACGTCCCGATACATATCGTTTTTATAAGCTCTTTGATTGCTTTGCACTCTCTTCACAAACCGAAGGTCTTTCGATCGCGCTTCTTGAAGCCCTTGTATTTGGGCTGCCCATTATTACAACTAATCGCGAAATAAAACACGAAGTGCTTGAACATAATACTCACGGCTTAATCGTACCCATTAATAATGTCGAAAAATACGCACACGCGTTATTAACGCTATATCGAAATACTATACTTCGTCAAAACATGCATAAAGCAAATCTAAAACTTGTTCAAGCATACTCACTAGACACTGTTTTAAAGAAATATCAAGAAATTTATCACGAAATTACTCAAAACTCCCACAATCTCTATACTTAATACAATATAATCAAAGAACATTATTTTATCAGGGGAAAACTCGTGAAAAAACAATATTCTCTTCTTTTATTATTCGCATCTCTCGTATTGTGCTTACCCGAAACAACAAATGCTATGATGTACCAAAGACACAGCACGCATCCTGGGCAACCTCAAGACCCATATGAAGTAACGCCTCAAGAATATGCTACAAGACAAGCACTTTCAGCCCAAATTAAAAAATACAAATATTGCTCAAGCTGTTCTCGTTTGATCAATTGTCTTTGCGCCCGTGTTCCATGTAAAAGAAAACACATACAAAACGATCTTTCATGCAAAAAGTTTTTACAGAGGCTAAAAAAGCGCTTTCAGAAGCTACACACTATTATCACGTCAAAAGAAAAACTTGCCAAGTTACAACAAGAGCTTGATCTTATACAAGATCTTCTTAGCACACACAAAAAATGCGATAACTGCCATTATTCGAGTTGTCCATGGGCAATCAAGTGTCTTTGTAACTGTAATAGATGCGAAAACCAACATACGCTTAATCGTTATTACCAACATCCCTGCGATGAACAAGTAGAACACTGGGAACAACGTCGTGTCATTTTACAACGAACAATCCCTGAGCTCAAAAGTCAAATAGACACGTTAACCAGTAGACCCAGTCGAAAAATATCCTGCTGCCGTTGGCTAACCAGGCAACTGTGTAAATGCTAAGCACGAATAAGCAATCTATAGACATGGCCTCAAAAACTTTAAGCACGCTCAAACAAGCAATATTTATTTTTACCGCGTTTTTTAGCTTTTTATCACAAAGCAAAGCCAAAAATGCGAAAATAACATTTGACGATTGGGCTCAGCATTGCATAACAAATTTACCAGAACATAATCGTGGCATGCCTTTTCACAGGCATCATGGGAAACTAATTCCAAACCACAATGCGATTACACATAGAGGCATTGCTGAAAAAACATTTGAAAATATACTCGATGCATTTGCTCAAAAATTTAGTGAACAAAAAGATTTTACTGACAAAAACTCTTGGCAAAAAAAAGATCACGCGAACCATACAATCAAAAACTTCCAAACACCCGACAAAGCTTTTGAAAAGTTTTTTGATTTAGGCGTATCAGAAAGAACTATTAGCGAATATGCGTATCCGTTTGCACAAAAAATCATCGTCCCCGCTGGCAGCAATATCTGTTTCATGGGCGATTTACACGGAAGTGTTCACTCGCTTGTAAGAAATCTCTCTCGACTTGTTACGTTAAAATATCTCGATAATAACTGGAATAGCATCAAGCCAAACTTCTACATGGTTTTTACGGGAGACTATGGCGATCGTGGCCGTTATAGCGCGGAAGTCTGGTATACGTTAATTCAATTAAAACTCGCAAACTGGGATAACGTGTTTTTATTACGGGGAAACCATGAAACCAAAGCGATAAGCTCTCGGTTTGGATATTATACCGAGATTAACAAAAAGTTTCGCTCAAACAAAACACTTGTCAGAAAAGCAACGAATATTTTTAGGTTACTTCCGATGGCTTTATACGTAGGATCTGGCAACAAAAAAAATATCGATTTCATCCAATGCTGTCACGGTGGCATTCATCCAAAAACACGAATAAAATATTTCTTAAGATCAGATACAAAGTTTTTAAAAATCACAGATAACGGCGATGGCTTTCTATGGAGCGATTTTCACTATGGCGAAAATCCAAAAGATGTTTCTTGGGGCAACCGGGGAGTCTATACTGCAGGAACATTTAGTATCGGCGCAGCAAAAAGATTTTTAGAATTAAACGAATTAAAAGCGTTTTTTAGAGGGCATCAGCATGATTCATATGGACTCAAAATGTTTTGTCATACAAATAAATATCTAGAGTCTGAACCAGAGCATTGGAAAAAAATTGTAAGCATAAATGACCAAAAAAATTCTCAGGGTTTTCTGATTAACAATTACACCCCCGTTTTTACGTTTTCGTCTGCATCTGAAGGCGTATCATTACCCTATGATTGCTTTGCAATCCTAACAACGGCACAAACCTATGATCGATGGCGCTTAAACGTTTTCGAATATAAGCTTTAAGACTCGTTAATATTCTTTTGTGTATCAAACTGTTTCGATATAACAAACGTCCCTGACTTAATAATATCTTCAATCGTATGAGCAAAGCTTAAAACTAACGAATACGTGTTAACTGCAACGATTTTTTCATTCACATGAAAAACAATTTGTTGCTTCTTTTTATTCCAGCAACCATCACATACTAGATTTTTTTCTATGGGCAACACACATTCTTCTTTGTCGCGCTTATAATAAAGCGACGCAGATAAGTGATCAATCTTTTCTCCAACCCATTGCAAAATAAGCATCTTAAGTTTTAAAGCATCTTTGCTCTTTAAAACAATAGAGTTTGTCCATACCCACTTTTTTTGAGTAAGCCCTACGTCTTTTTTTTGCTTCGGCTCAAACTCTTTCCATGTGTCTGTCGAGCTTAACGTAAACGTTATATTATCAGGATCCGTAATAACTTGCTGTACAGACATAGGAGATTTACATGGCTCAGAAAGCTCATGGTGCGCACAAAAACTACCCATGAATACAAAGCACAGACATAACACTGCGATTTTTATAGAAATTCCCTTGCCCCCCATCGGCGTATCCCCATAGTTATAATCACGATTAGATCAATTACTCCCTTAATTCAAGATACAAAAAAAGAAATCCGAAAAGAAAGATATTAGACAAAATAGCAACTAAAAGCCAAATCTACTTGAACAAACACGAATAACTCTTCCCGTTGCATACGTCTTAGACCCAAAGTGTTTTGGTAACGGAGCAAACGGCGCAGCCCGTCTAATGTTTTCCAGAATTATATCATCAAGCTCTTTTTTGCCACTTGATTGCAAAAGATTTAAAGAAAGCAGGTCACCATTTTCGTTTAACACAAAGTCAACAACAGCCTTACCCTGCATAGCAGGATCTAGCATCTTGTGCTGATAACACTGCTTCCAGGCTGCTTGTAATTGCCAGTTAACACGCTGTTCATACGAAAGATATTTGAGCTCTTCAAACGACGGGCGTTTGTTATCATCGCCCTTTCGCTCAAGCCAATCGTCACCCTTCTGCACTTGGTTTTCAAGAAAACCTTTTGTTAACGCAATAATACTTTTCTTTTGGGGAATTTGTTTTTTTCGAGGCCGAATAACATGCGACGCATGAGCGTCCCGTTCTCGAACCTGCTCTTGGGCTTGTTCTTGAGCAATCTGGGCCTGTTTCTTTTCTATTTCTTTTATACGCTCTGTTATCTTCTTTTTTATTTCACGAACATCTTGTACTTTTTTTTCTGTGATAGTTTTTTGAGGCACACGTTTTTCAGAAATTACTTTTTGTTTTTTTTCAAGACGAGCTTTAAAACGAGACTTTTTTGCGAAGCGTTTTGAGGGCAAGATTTTTCTTTTTGGCTTAAGCTTTTGCTTAACTGGACGTTTTATAACGCGCTTAAGATCCCGCTTAACGGGTTTTATCTTCTGTTTTACTATTTTTTTCTTAAGCTCTTTCTTGAGCTCTTTCCTGGTCTCTTTTGTACAAGCTTTAGGAAAACTGTCAGGTACTTTTTTCTCAGGTTCTTCAAAAAAAACAGTCGTTCCAAACCTAGACTTTCGTGGTTTCAAACTCGCAGGTAATTCTGGACGCTTGGCGACAAAAAGCTTTTTTTCTTGAAGCTTTTTTTGCAATACACTAAGCTTCTTGTAAAAATCTTGATTAAAAAAAAGATATAATAATATTACGTGAATAAGTACCGAAAACACAATAAAAAAAATTGATCTTTTTTTTCTGCGCTTATCCTGACACTTGTCAGAGAGAATAGTCTTTTTATTACGGTTACAGAACTTCATCGATAAGAGTACTTTCTCATAACATTATTCGCATACGTACTTTTATATTAGTGTACCGCAAAAACACGGCAAAAGTCACGGCAAAAACAAAACACGCCCGTTTCCGTGTTCTATTAATCCCAGTTAATCAGAGGTAATACAAAAGAACTTCTGTTTTTTTGTTATTTGCCATGACGGGGTTAATCTATGCGTCCCTCCCCGTTCATGAGATAAAAACCGTATAATCTCGTCAATAACGCCTACGCGGACACAAAAAGATACGTTTTCTTGTACCAGCCATGAAAGAATAACCCTGCGCTGTAACGGCTTGGATATATTTCGAAATACTTTTAAATTACCTGTAAAACGTTTTTTTCCAGTATCACGTTTAAAAATAGCTGCAAACATATCGCGTGTTAAATCAGACAAAAACGTGTTTTCGGTCTTAATATGTTCTAGCGTGCTTGCAAATTTTTGATCAAACCGACTATCACAAGTTTTAAACGCAGGCAAAATATGTTTTCGAATTCTGTTACGCAAAAATTTTTCTGATGTATTGCTCGGATCATTACGATAAGAAATATTTTGAGCATGCAAATAATCAAGAATCGTTTGCTTCGAAACATCCAGTAACGGACGAACGTAACACCCATCAATAGTATTCATGCATGTAAGTCCATCAAGCGAACTCCCGCGCAACAAGCGCAAAAAGAATGTTTCTTGCTGATCTTGCTGGTGATGTGCAAGCGTTATCAAATCTGCGTTTTGTTCCCGTAATATTCTTTCAAAAAACGCCCTCCGCAACTTGCGCCCCACTTCTTCTAACGATCCATTATACTTAACGCGTATGTCAAGATTCTGGACATGACATGCAATAAATCTAATATCATACTTCTGGCATATATTCTGACAAAAATCACGATCTTCTTGAGAATTTTTTCGCCAGCCATGGTCAAGATGTGCTGCGAATAAAATAATATTGCCAGATACATGTAAATCTTTTAAAACATGAAACAAAAATACAGAGTCCGGGCCTCCAGAAAGGCCTAAAACAACTTTGGGAACATGCACAGAACAAGATTTTTTCAGAATATCACGCGTATGACGGTTAATAGATTCAAACATAATTATTTTTTTGTTCTTGTTTTTTATTTTGCTAATCAGTCGATGCAGACGCAACTAAATATGCTTCAACAAAGCCCATCAAATCGCCGTCTAATACTAAGTCTGGTTGTGGACTTTCAAAGTTAGTACGATGATCTTTGACCATTTTATACGGATGTAAAACATATGAACGAATCTGCGAACCCCATTCGATTTTCTTTTTTTCAACAGCTTTTTCTTTAGCTCGCTTTTCTTCTTCTTGTTTTTCAATAAGCTTTGCTTTAAGCATCTTAAGGGCTGTTTGCTTATTCTGTAATTGTGAACGTTCATTTTGACACTGGACAACTATTCCTGTTGGCAAATGGGTAATACGCACCGCAGAGTCTGTTTTGTTAACATGCTGACCTCCGGCGCCTCCGGCACGATAGGTATCAATTCTCAAATCGCTTTCGTCTATTTCAATTTTTTCATCCGCTACTTCAGTGGTAATAGAAACAGCCGCAAACGACGTGTGCCTACGCTTGTTAGAATCAAATGGCGATATACGCACTAACCTATGAATACCAGCTTCTGTTTTTAAAAAACCTGTTGCGTTATGTTTTTTGACATAGAGCGTTACTGACTTAATCCCCGCTTCTTCTCCACTTTGATAATCAAGAATATCGACTTTAAAATTTTGTCGTTCGCAAAAGCGCAAATACATCCGTAAAAGCATATTAGCCCAATCTTGCGATTCTGTTCCCCCAGCACCAGCGTTAATACTCAAAAAACAATTTCTTTCGTCATCTGGCTTATTAAGCAAAAGCATGATTTTAAACGTTTTTATTTTTGAATAAAAATCACGAATATCATTACTAATACGCTGCAAATCTTCGTCGCTATCAGCAAAAAGCTCTAATAGCTCTTTGTTTTCTTCGTAGGCTGTTAAAAGAACCGCGTAATCTCCCTTGAGCGTCTTTATTTTTTGATACTCTTTAGAAATAGCTATCTGATCAGGATGTTGCCAAAAATCTGGCGTATGTACCTGAGCATGAAGCTCTTTATATTTTTCTTCGATATGAGCATTCTTGTAAAACATTCTGATAATTTCAAGATCAGGTTCTATATTCTTTAATTTCGCTAGCAAATCATCAATAAGCATGATAACTCTGTCGTTACATTAAAAGGTTTACGATTATCAAACAATATGGGGCATATTACACTACCATATGCCCCATATGCTTCATTGCTACTTATTTTACAGCAAAAGACTCAAAACAACAAGCTCTTAGACCTTTTGGCCCTTTTTATTAGGATCTTCTGATGGAATCGGCCATGTCCGCTGTAAAAACTTGTCTTTTAAGTATCGCTTACTTTTTTTTGAAACTTTATCACGCCGCCCCTTTTCAACCGGACGTGTTTTTTTATTTTTTGTTTTCTTATCTTTCGTTAATTCATTAGGATATTTTGCATCAAATCGTATTGTTTTTCCCATAATCTCCTTTCTTGGTATGTATAACGTTGTAATTTTTAACTAATTCATATGCAATTTAGCCCGTCAATTACAAATATAATATATTTCTTGAAATATAGTCAAGAAAACACCCATTTAAAAGCGCATTATCATCTCCAAATCAATGCTTTGCGATACATTTATAACGCATTTGGGGGGTTCTTTTTTTAATATCAGAAAAAAATGTGAGAAAAAGCTTGAAATCGCGCAACGAAAAAAGTAAAATAAACGCACATTAGTAGTTGGGCCTATAGCTCAGTTGGTTAGAGCACCCCGCTGATAACGGGGAGGTCAGTCGTTCGAGTCGACTTAGGCCCACCAGGTTTTTTAAAAAACCTATTGAAATACAGAAAAAATACGGTAAACTAAAAATAGTGTCGGGGGTATAGCTCAGTTGGTAGAGCGCTCGCTTTGCACGCGAGAGGCCAGCGGTTCGACTCCGCTTACCTCCACCATTAGTTTTAATCAGCATCTTCTGATCAGAACTGGAGAGAGTATGTTTTCTTTCTTGTTTTTTCTAAGACTATTCTGTCTATTTTTATGCTTTAATTTCAATACAATAACAGCTCAAAACAAATTTCTTCAAGAAAAAAAAACACTTAAAATTTTAGTAGTCGTCAGTCAATTCCCCGCAGCCTCTGAAACATTTGTTTTAAATCAAATAGCGGGACTCATTAACCGCGGCCATGACGTTCATATATTTGCTTTTTATCAAGGGCCTCCGTACCAATCAGATCTCATTTCAAAACATAATCTTTTACAAAAAACCCATTATGCACAACTTCCTCAAGATATAAACTCATTTGATATTATTTTATGTCAATTCGGCACAGAAGGAATAAAACTAGCCTCACTTAAAAAATATGGTATTCAAGCAAAACTTGCTACCTGCTTTCGCGGTTACGACTTAAGCCGATGTATCAAAGAAAATCCCCACATTTATGATCATTTATTTACTGTCGGAGATCTCTTTCTTCCTGTCTGTAATTACTTTAAAAGCCGCCTTGAAACATTGGGATGTGATCCTAAAAAAATAATTGTTCACGATACGGGGATTGACCGCGAACAATTTCCATACAAACAAAGAATCATTCCAAATAATTTGTCTAACAATACACCAATAAAAATTATAACAACGACTCGCTTTGTAGAAAAGAAGGGCATCGAGTATGCAATTCACGCAATAGCAAAACTTATACCTACATACCCAAATCTTGAATATATCTTAATTGGCGATGGCCCACACAAACAAACATATCAAAAACTTATAACCAATTTACATGTTGAAAAAAACATTACGCTTTTAGGATGGCACACACATGAAGAACTTGCAGCAAAATTAGATGATGCTCATATATTTATTCTCCCATCAATAACTGCAAAAAATGGTGATCAAGAAGGTCTTCCAACTGTTTTAAAAGAAGCAATGGCTATCGGACTCCCTGTTATTAGCACATATCATAGTGGAATCCCTGAATTAATAAAGCACAACTATTCCGGCTTCCTTGTTCCAGAACGAGATATTAACGCCCTTGCTCAACAAATAGACACGCTTATTTCTCATCCAGAACTTTGGGCTCAAATGAGTTTAGCTGGACGAAAAAAAATAGAAAACGAATATGACATTGAAAAAGAAAATAATAAACTTGGACAAATCTTATATCGCTTAATGGAAACGTCATGATCGATAATAACATAAACAACCATCGCATATTAAAAAAAATAATATTTTTTTTAGCATGTTTTATTTTCGGCAAAATAATTATCACTCAAAGTAACGCCACCACCCCACAACATCCCCTTAAAATTTTATTTGCAGTCAGTACGTTTCCTAAACCATCAGAAACATTTATTTTAAATCAAATCACAGGTTTAATTGACCGTGGACACGATATTCATATTTTTGCTCACAAAAAAGGCTCACAAAACTCTTTTGAACAACTTTTACCGTATCAACTTGAACAAAAAACATATTGCAAAGAAATCCCTATCGATTTAAATTATTTCGATGCTATCGTGTGTCAATTCGGCACACTCGGACAGCAGTTTGCAGAAGTAAAAAAACACGGCTTTACGGGTAAGCTTGCATGCTTCTTTAGAGGCTACGATATAAGCAGTTATCTCAGACAAAACCCTAATGCTTATGATGAATTACTAAACGTCGGAGATCTGTTTTTACCCATATGCTCTTATTTTAAAAGCAGGCTTGAAACTCTTGGATGTGATCCAAAAAAAATAACCGTACATCACTCAGCCCTTGATCTTAATCAATTTACTTACAAACCCCGATCTCTTGCCAAAGATAACACCTCAATAAAAATTATAACAACAGGACGTTTTGTTGAAAAAAAGGGTATCGAGTATGCCATTCGTGCAATCGCACAGCTTATCCCACAATATCCAAATATTGAATACACACTTATTGGGCAAGGACCACTCAAACAAACATATCAAACAATTATAAAAAACTTATCTCTTGAAAAAAACGTAAAAATTCTTGGCTGGCATACACATGAACAACTTGCAAAAAAACTCGCCGAATCACACATATTTATTCTCCCTTCAGTAACAGCTGAAAATGGAGACCAAGAGGGCATACCGAACACACTCAAAGAAGCAATGGCTATGGGACTACCTGTTATTAGTACCTATCATAGCGGCACTGCAGAATTGCTTAACGATAAAGTATCGGGACTACTGGTCCCAGAACGAGACAGCAACGCTATTGCCCAACAAATAGATTATCTTATCTCTCATCCCGAATCTTGGCAGCACATGTGCGCAATTGCACGCAAAATAATTGAATGCGAATATGACATTGAAAAAGAAAATAATAAACTTGAAAAAAATTTGTATCGCTTAACCCAGAAAGAATATAATCATGAAAGTTTTTAAAAAATTATTTTGTGTTTTGTGTGTTATTCTTTTAGGATTTACTCTTGAAAGTAAAATCTTAGAAAAAAAGTACACAACAGATCTGGTTATTTTTTCTTATGATCGGCCATTACAGTTGCAAGCATACTTAGAATCTATAGACAAATATATCACGAATTTAAACCAAACGTTTGTGCTTTACAGAGCAAGTAACGACGATTTTGATCAGGCATATCAAACACTAAAAAAAGATTTTTCTCATGTACGTTTTTTTAGACAAGACGAAGATAACCCCTATGTTGATTTTAAACCTCTATTTTTATATCTCACGTTTGAAGAATCAAAAAGTACACACATATTATTTGGGGTCGATGATATTATAGTAACTGATTATATTGATCTTGATGAATGCGTTACTATTCTAGAGCAAACACCTGACGCATATGGCTTTTACTTACGTCTTGGTAAAAATATCACACAATGTTATACACTTTCTATAACCAATGACTTCCCGTTACCAGATCTTAAAGAAATAGAATCAAGAATCTATTCATGGGAGTTTAACGGGGCACCTTATGATTGGGAGTTTTGGTCATCTGTCGACATGACAGTATTCAAGAAAGAAGATATTCGCAATTGTTTTTACGAACTTAACTATGGATCACCCAATGGCCTTGAACGCATCTGGGCAACATGGGCTTGTCCAAAAAAGTTTGGTCTTTGTTATGAACACTCAAAAATGGTAAATATCCCACTCAATATCGTCCAGGAAAATAAAAAAGATCGCAATATGAGTTTTTTAACAACTGAAGAATTACTCGAAGAATTTACTATGGGATTCAAAATTGACATCGAGCCTCTTTGCCGATTTAATAACAAAGCCCCACACATGCACTATATTCCAGAGCTTATATAATAATCTGAAGTTCAGAAAAACACTCCCGAGAAAAAAAGTACCAGAAAAAAAAGCCATGTACAAAATCTCGTGTAACGAACTATTGTCTCATTTAATTTTGTAAAAATCATTTGGCGTTACATTTGTTGGAATATCACAAAGCTTGTCATATAAAAATTTTATAAACACTTTTGTTTTACTTAAACTCATTTCTCTCAACCCATATTCTTCGATATATTTTTGAGCTTTCTCATAATGACTTGTTTCTATAATAAAACGTAATTCTTGAATTAATTTTTCTTGTGTTATTGCTTTTTCCTTTTTAAATCGCTCAATCACAAAATTTAAATCCCTATAATCCTCACTTACATTAAAACAACATTCAAAAAAATATTTCATCATTTCCATAAAATCTCTCTTTACTTTTTGATAGAAGGAAAACATGTTAAGATCTTAAATCCATACTCACTCTTATCATCTTTTATTAATATCATTGTCGTTTTTTTTAAATCTCTCACAATATTTTTTTTCTTACGCAAAACACCTCTTCCTACTGGATATTTGTGAGAACACTCAAACATCTTAATATCTCGATCACTCTTAAAAAACCATTCCTTAATTTGATCTATATTGTTTCTTAAATTTTGCTTAACTGCATTTATAGCAATACGCTTATTTGTAAATGTTGTCACTGCAACAATATCTTCATATCGCGCCCTATTGATAAGGTATTGATCAGACAAGCTTACGTGTTTTTGTAGCGTATGCCCTCCAATTAGTTCCATTTTATCGAGAATATCATCCCCAATATTACGTATTTTCAAACCAAAAAAATCAAAGGAATTCTTTATTTTTTTAGATAATTTCGCAGCATCCTTATAACACTCTGGCCCCAACTTCAATGCAGCAATATCACTTATCGCAACAACTTCTGGCTGCTCTTTAACAACGTTTATGAGATTTTTCAAAGCTGTTTTACCATTCTCAAGGCCAATAGAAACAAGACTCGCAGCTTCTGAAACAACATGCTTTATGGGAACAGTAATTTTTTCAACAATCTCTGATGCCCCCCGTAAACATCGAACAACACGTTCTTGTTGCGAAAAAAAACGAGTTAACCCTTGAATATTATGAAGCTTAAGCATAGACGTTGCTTTAAACGACAAAAACAATTCTATAACTGTTGAAAAAGCTTTTTCTGGATCGTTAGTAACTTCACTACACAGGTTTTTTGTTAACGAAAGAATTTTTTCTGAACAAGCACCAGGGTCTTTTTTAACCAAACACACTGTTTTATATAAAGCTTGCCCCAAAGCAATTCCAGCTTGAGCTAAAGGCTTTACAATATCATCTACAGGATGCGTTACTAATGCCTGGCAAAAAGCAAGATTATGCTTAACAAGATTTGTGACACCTCGAGCTGTCCCCTTAAAAATAATTTCTGTTGCGTACCCAAAACCTTGTGCCGCTTGTACCAAATAATACGAGAAATCAGAGAGATTAAATGCAATAATAGGATTTCGTTCTTCTTTAGCTAATGCTGTAAAATAATTGACAATAGCACACAAATCATGAATTTGAAAATTTTCGTTATGATAAGACAAGAACTTTGTTGCTCTTGTTCGCGTATCACATAACTCTCTATGTAGTTGCTTATCAAGTACCGTCCCGCAACAATGTTTAAACACATATCTATAGGGATCTGTAAAATTAAAATGCGCAACTTTTTTTGAATAATCAAATAATTGTCCGTTATTTTTTATCGTTTCATTTAACGCACATATTCTTTGAGCATAACGCTCTAAAAGTTCTTGGTCACAAAAATGTTGTCCTTGTTTTTGTTGCCCTGCAAACCTTGCACTTAGTGCATCTAACTCCTGAACATTCTCAAGCTGCAAGGCATACTCCTGAGCTTCTCGTTTAATACGTTTTTCTTCTAAATACTGCTTGTGTAATAATTCTTGACGATACGTTTCTTGTTTAACTTGTTCAACTTGCTTGTCTCTTATTCTTTGAGCTTCCCAACGAACAAAATCTTTAAAGCCATATTTACCATCAAACCCATATAAATATCGAAGACTTTTTCTGAAACTATGATCATGTTCAAGCTTATAGTTAAGCTCCTGTATAAAATCGTCATAGCCGGGAAGAGAACAAATATAATCTCGATAATTCACAATATGATAAAGATGATAATGCTCAAAAAGATTTCGTGAATCTATATGGCTAAAAGCGTTTACCATTTCAGACAAAGACATCTTTTGAACAATTTCTATTGCATGCTTCTTTTGGTAAATATTATTTACAAGATTATCTCGAGCTTCTTGTGAATAATTATTATGCGAATAGATATTTCGATTGTCCCATATCGATCGATGGGAATGGAATTCTTGCTCTGAATTAAAATTTAAATCAACACAAGAATAATTGGGAAACAATAACGATGTATTCAGCAAAACACTCACAAGAAAAAAAAGTACATTGTGAATTAACATATCAAGCCTCACACAAAATCTAATAGAAATCAGGGGAAAAGCAAAAACACGCAAAAAACCGCATATTTTTAATAACAAAAGAATTACAAGATAAGCCCGGGGAAAGAACGTTTGACGCATTTTGCGCACTTTGCTAAGCTCTACCATAAGATGTAAAAGTATAATTGTTTCAATTTGAATGGGGGATTCTTATGAAAAACTCAAAAAAACTTCTTGCGTTTTCTGTCATGCTGACACTCTTAACGTGTAATCTAAATCTCAACGCGGCAAAACGCAGACCAGAAAGAAAAATAGAACAAAAACAAAGCAAACGACATAAGCCTAAAATGCTTCCTGCTATTCCATCTGAAGATGCATGGTGTTGGCAAACTTATTGGTATGCCCGAACAAATACAAATTTTTATCCAGTAGAAGAAGAACAATGTTATCGGTCAAATCAAATTGACCCACAATTATTGCCTGAGTACATTCGTCGTTATGGCATAACAACAATCATTAGATTTCGAAACGACAATGAAAACCGTGCCTGGGGAGAAGGTCTCGACTGGATGCAAAAAGAAGAAACAATTGCACGTGCATTAGGGATAAGATTTTACAAAATTTCAACACGTGGACAAAAATTACTGACACAAGAACAAGTAATACACGTGCTGGAAATATTTAAGGCAAGAAGAGGCCCCGTCCTGGGTCATTGTAAACAAGGGGCAGACAGAACAAGTGAATTTGCAGGATTATGGAAAGTTTATAAGCCCGAAGAAGACTATTGGATCGCAAAACTTGGCAAAGAAAGATGGGACGCAAAAACACTCGCCCAACTTATCGAAGATAGAGACATAACAACCGACCTAAAAGAATTAGATTTCGCTCAAATAAAAACAAATGCAAAAAAACAATTCAGCGCAAAAAGATTTTCCCATAAAACAAGTTATGTATTTCCAGAAAAACACGCAGTCGTTGATGCTTGGCAGGGAATAAAATGGGCATTCTCTGATAGGTTTACCCAAAATGTCGCGGAGCAATTAGCAACATATTGGTGTATCAGACCTGATTGGATCTTGGGCTAACTAAAAACTTAATCCCAATTGCGCCCCAAACGTATGGGAATCAATAATCGCTTTACCATAAATTGGGAATTTATAAAATAAGCTAAACTGTGGGGCAAGGGACTTCCAAATTCTTTCTGCACGAGATCTTTGCCCACTATTATTTTTGCTATTTCCAAACGTAGAAAAATCATATCCAATACTCAGCATTGCATTATGTGCTTCCCAGCCATTTAGGCTACGAGCCGTATTAATAATGTCGTTATTAAAATTAGGATCTGACGTCGTTAAACGATCTGTTTGATGCTTAATAAATTGATACGCTAATTTAGCACACAATCCCCGCCACAAACGAACCGCCTCTAAGCATACTTCAAATTGTCCCGTAACCCCATGATGTTTTGTTGCATTCCCTTTGTTTAAAAGTAAAAATTCTGTTTGATTTACTTCTGTT
>CAZFHP010000005.1:0-42265 GCA_964519365.1 uncultured Pseudomonadota bacterium | reverse complement strand
GAATAACAAAAAAATATTTTCTTGTTATTCAATATTACACCTAAAGAATCTTCTTAATCCATCTTATCCTGGCCAATCGTGGTTCAGACAACAGATGCATACGACGAATCAAAACGTTTCAAAACACAAAAAAAGCGAGGCTCCCCTCCAAAACATCGAAACCCAAAATACAAGCAGGTTAAATAAAAGTATGGGTGTTGCATTTAAGATACACTTTGCTATGATATTAGTATTATGATTGAATATAAAATTGTGATTTATCAGACAGCGACAAGGAAAAGGCCTTAGAAGAATAGCAAAAGCTTTTTCTTAGTTTTCTTAAAAATGTTGCAGAGGCACAAGGTTCGATAGCAGAACTTGCCAGACGATCAAAATTAAGAAGAGAAAGCCTAATATCGCATGTTATCTAAAAAGGGAAACCCTGCGTTAAGTTCCCTCGGTTCTCTGCTTTATGCTATGGGGTTTCAATTAAGCGTTTGCTAAAAAGGATATGGAGTGAGTCTCAAAAATACTTGTGTATTTTTATATTTATTTTTTGTTTCAAGTTTTATTTTTTCTTCTTGTTGTTCTGGTATATGCCTAGACGATCTTACGTTAAGTACAATAGAAAAGTTTGTCACGTATGTGCAGCATGAGCGTAAAGAGCATGGTAAAGAATTGGCATGTGATATTGTTAAAAAACTTTCGAATTTATCTTTAGCGTCAAACGATAAAGAATTTTGGGATTTGTATGAGCTTGCTCATACGTTTGATAAAAGTATTATTGCGCATGCGCTTGCACGAGAGTATATCAAGCGAGTACACAAGCATGTTGACGTTAAAACGCTTTTAAACCCACACTACCCATTGTCAGAAAAAGCTCGTATTACGTTGAAAAAGCATTACTTTCTGGCGACAAAAGATAAAAGTGTTATGTCGTATGAGACTCCAGATGAGCAAAAGATTACGTTAACGTTAACGCTTCATGACGTGAGTTATGTCAGGGGGCTTTTTGTGTATAACTCGCATATCGACCTTTCAGGATTATTTTTACGGTCAATTGACGGGATAGAAGTTTTTGTTGGCCTGCAGGCTAAGAATTTAGATCTAAGCGATAATTTTTTAACTGAGATTCCAGAGAATATAAGTTTAATAAAGTTTCTTTCTAATGTTAATCTTTCGCATAATAATCTTACGTCTATTCCCGAGAGCGTGAGCTCTCTGGAGAATCTTGAAAAGCTTGACGTAAGTTATAATAAGCTTGAAAAACTTCCTGAAAATATTGGAAATTTAAAAAAGCTTTATCGCTGCGATGCGTGTAATAATAGTTTATCTAAACTTCCTGAAACTATAGGCTCGTGTGAGAATCTTTACTGGCTTGATCTTAGTTGTAACGAGCTTGTGTGCTTACCTGAAAGTATTTGCAAGCTTACGAAGCTTGGACGTTTATTTTTACAGGATAATAAGCTTACACAGTTGCCTGAAAGTTTAGATAAACTCAAAAAGTTACGTGTTATTTTTTCATAGCGGGCTTGACAGGCTTCTTCTATGGCGAGTAAATTCATTAGGCAGACAAATACCTAGGCTTTCGGGATATCTTTTCCTGAATGATTCGATGTTGCTTTGCTGGTCGTCGATAAAGCCGGCAATCTGATATCCAGCGAGAACTAATTCTGCGCACTTTTGGCATTTCCAGAGAGCTGTTGGTTCTTCTCCTTCACCCCAACTAAAGCTTCGCTGGTGGCCTCTTTTTGTTTCTGGTTTTAGAATCATATAGCGCCCGAGAGTTACTGGGTCTTCCAGATGTGTTGTATATTTCATATAGTTCAAGCGTCGTTGGGTGCCAAACTTTTCGCCTTCTGTGCGTGCGGTTAAAAAGAAAATATGAAATTTATCTTGTCGAATATATTCTTTAAAATGTACGAGTAAAAAACAGTAAAGCGTAAATGTCGGTTCTATTTTTCTGTTATCATGTCTTGTAATTATCGTATCATCGATGTCAAAAATAAACGCTAATTTTTTAGAATCTTCTGGGGGTTCTTTGGGATAACGTTTTTTTAGAGATTCTATAGCTTCGCGAATTACTTGTCTTTGGACGGCGCCTCTCGGTTTTGTGTTTGTGTAAAGTTTTTCGATTCTTTCTTGTGTAAATGCTTCGAATGGATCTGTTGGCTTGCTTTTAACGTAAACAGATCTTACTTCTGGCTCTGCTGCATCACAACAGTTACATGAGCACGAGCAATTTAATTTTTTAAAGAACTCTGTAAGCTTTGCCATTGCCTTAACTGGCTGATGAGGTGTATGCGCTAGAACAAGTGTGATTGTAAGTAACATACGTAATTTTGCGAACAAATATTTTTTACGAATAAACATGAGGGCCTCCTAAACGATTTTAAGTAAATATTAGTAAAACTAAGTCAAACAATTATGACACAGGGCGTTTTATTAACGATAATACATGAGTCCAAAACGAACATGCAAGAATAATAATCAGTGGTTCGACGGGCAATCTAAAGCGAGCATATCCGCAAGCCGCGGAGAGCCCGATTAAAAGCCCGATAAACAAAACACTTTGTATTATTGTCAATAAAGGCGCTTGTCTTAACATAAGGCAAGTATCTACAAATATACAAAAAAAGCCAAGCAGAAGTAGTAAAAAGAGCATAATCTCCCAATAAATGACAAAAATAACTCCCTTATTTTTGACAGATGGGAATAAAAACCTTTTTATGCGAGAAAGTATCGTGCGCTTGTCTTTATAGTGGGGCAGCTGGCCCCCGGAGTCAATAAATAAAAGCTCCGACGAGTATAGCGCAAAGATACTCTTGAGAATATTGCTTACAAAAAGCTTACCTGTCGTAACGATATTTTGTTTCATGTGCTTTATGGCGATAGTTTGTTCGATAAAGCGTTCTTCAAGATGAGATAAAAACGATAGTTTTTTGGAACTTTTTTTTGCGCGTTCTTTTTCTTGTTGCGCGATAGCATGATCGCGTTCTTGATATACGTGTTCGCGTGCTTCTTGATATGTGAGATTATTATTTTCTTGGGCTAATCTAATTGCAACGTGATTTAAAAGATGTGGCCCTGTGAAAGAAACAAAAAAGATATAGCCTGTTAAGAGATAGTTTCGTACAAGCCATAAGCTTACTGGAATAAGCCAGCTGATAATAAATAAGAGTATGTGTTTTGCGTTATATTTTATTGTGTTCCAGATTTTGTGTGCAAAATTTGTTCTAAAATTTATTGGCATAAAAAGCGTGATGCAACACGAGAGCAATAAAATAAATTGCCCAACGGGACGTACGAGCGTAAGAGCTCCCAGAGTAAGTCCTGCAAGTATAAGTATGTGTGTGTTGTTGTGTTTTGTGCGTGCTTTTCTGTAATGAGTGTGTGTGCCTGGTGTATCGTGTGCTTTTGCTAGCGTGTACCTGAAAAAAAAGATCAAAAACAAGAGAAACAAAAACACAAAAAGCGTTTCGCTCATAACAAGCCCTGAGTAAATTATAAACCCTGGGTGTATGACTGCAATAATAGACGCAAGAGTAGCGATAGCTATTTGTGTGGGAAAGAGTACGCGTGCAAGAAAGAATACAAGTATGGGAATAAACGACGCGAGGGCTATTTGTGCGAGAATCGTTTTGTATACGCTTGCGTTAAATAATTTATAAAACAGGGCTAAGAAAAACGAATAGCCGGGTAATCTATAAAAGTGGGGCGTCCCATCGATATTGGTAACCCCTTTGTTATTGGCAATGTTAAGCGCAAGCTCATGATAATGCTTAGAATCAAATTGTAATTGGCACGGGTTATTTTTGAGGAAAATCGTAAAAAAAATTAAGCGAATAATAAACGAGAACAAGAGAAGAGAGAGTAGGAAAAGTTTTTTTTGTTTCATCTTTTTTTTTACGGTTTATGCAAAATTTAAGTTTCGATAAACATTTTTTCTATGACCGATAGCAACGACATAAATAACGATGCGATCATACTTAATCGAATATATAGCACGGAGATTGCCGACTCTTAACCGATACAAAGTGTGACGAGATTTGAGCTTTTTGATGTCTAGCTTTTCACAATTTGTTTGCAGCAGGCGTATTTTTTTGAGAACTTGTTGCTTGATTTTTTTATCAAGCGTATCGAAATATTTGTCAGCCCGTTTTGAAAAAATTATTGAGTAGTTTTCAAGACTAGGATGGATCATGGTTAATCTTTTTTGTTTGCAGATTCTTCAATTTCTTCAATTGTTCGGCCTTCTCCTTCTTTGCCCATGTCTAATATTTGTTCTGCTTCCATGATATCATGGAGTTCTTCTAATTCTTCGATCATTGATGTAAACGTTTTTAGATCCAATACGACACTTTTTTTTTTGCCTTCAGTATCGATAATATATTGAGGCGTTAGAGTGTTTAATATTGATGATTTCATTTCTCTATCCCTTTCTTAATTTTTAAGTTTTAAATTTGGTTTTGTTTACACGTTAAATCGAACGTGTAATAAATCGCCATCTTGTACGACATACTCTTTGCCTTCGGTACGTAATTTTCCTGAATTTTTAATAGCCAGTTCGCTGCCTGCGTCAAAGATTTCTTGGCAGCTATAGACTTCAGCACAAATAAACCCACGTTCAAGGTCTGTGTGAATAGTGCCAGCGGCTTGAGGAACGGGTGTTTCTTTTTTGATACTCCAGGCATGCGCTTCTTTGGGGCCGCATGTGAAAAAAGTAATTAATCCCAAATTGTTATACGCTTGGGCAATAATACTATTGAGGCCCTTTTCTGTTAGGCCCAAGTCTTGCATGAGTTCTTTGGCATCTTCGTCTGCCATTTGTGCCAGTTCAGATTCTATTTTTGCAGAAACGGGAATAACTTTGTTTTGGCCAAATTTTTCGATTAATTGCTTGAAATAAATATTATTTTCGTAGTTTTTATTTGCGTAATCGTCTTCTGAAAGATTGGCGATTATAAGATGCTTCTTGCCTGACAAAAATGGAATGTGCGCTATGTTATCTTCTTGTGCTTGCTTATAAAGTTTTTGGACTCGATCAAGATCAAAAGAGTTTAGCGCGTCTTGCATCTTTATGATATAGGCTTTCTCGTTTTCCCATTCTTTTATTTGTTGCACGCTGGCTTGTTTGTTTTTGGCGCTTTTTAAAGAGCCCTCAAGCTTTTCTAAACGTTTGTTGGCTGATTCTAAATCTTTGAGCATAAGCTCTGTACAGATAATATCGAAGTCTCTTATTGGGTCGACATCGTCGTGAACGTGTGTGATGTCGCTATCTTCGAAGCATCGTAAGACGTGTAAAACAAGATCGACTTCCATTATGTTTCCCAAAAACTGATTCCCAAGCCCTTCGCCCTCACTGGCGCCTTTTACTAAACCAGCTATGTCGACAAACTGAACGATTGTTGGGATTACTTTCTCAGAGTCAAATATTTTTGCGAGCTTATCTAATCTTTCGTCAGGGACACTCGTGACAGCGACATGGGGGTCGACAGTACAGAATGGATAGTTTGCTGCTGGAATACTTGATTTTGTAAGTGCGTTAAAAAGCGTTGATTTGCCAACGTTTGGAAGCCCTACGAGGCCTGTTTTAATAGCCATGTGTGCCTTTCGTGATTTTTTATGCGTCGGAGTAAGTTTGTGTAAATATCTTTTCTATGACCAATAGCAACAATATGCACGATAATTTTTTCATGTTCAAGTTGGTAAATTATTCGATAATTACCCATTCGTAAACGATATAATAAGACTTTTGAGCGAATTTTTTTGATGTTTAAATGTTCTGTATTCGAAGAAATTAACTGTCTTGTTTTTTCAAAAACTTTTGAAATTTTTTGTGGATCAAGTTTTTTGAGATCTTTTTTTGCATCGCTAGAGAATATAATTGTATATTCTGTGCAGGGTGGGTGTACCATTATTATTTCTGGTTACTTCTTTTTTAAGAGTGATTTCTCTAATTCGTCGATTGTATACGTTTTTTCTTTTTTCTCGATAATTTTTTCAGCTCGTTTCGCGTCATAGATATCTTCTAGCTCTTCGAGGAGTGCTTCGTATATTTTAATGTCAAGTTGAACAGCAATCGTTTTCCCGCTTTCATTAACGAGAAAGTTGGGTTGATATTTTTGCTTTTTCATCCCGGGTCCTTTCATTTTTTCGATTTTTTGCTTTTAGTGCATAATTTAACGTATAGCATATTTTATTACTTTTTTCCATTGACACGTGTGGACTTCATGATAGTCTTAAATTACGTGAATGTAAGTATAGACCTGATTGAGCGGGATTAGCTCAGTGGTAGAGCATTGCCTTCCCAAGGCAAGGGTCGCGGGTTCGAATCCCGTTTCCCGCTCCATAAATTTTGGATTTTGTTGGGGGAATTAATTTTCACATGATTACATTTTTCTTTAAGACTTATGGTTGTCAGGCAAACGTTGCTGACTCTGAAGAAGTTTCGAAGTACTTAATATCGTTGGGCTGTTTGCGCGTAAGTGTCGAAGAACAGGCAGATGTCGTGATTATTAACACGTGTGCTATTCGAGACAAAGCAGAACAAAAGCTCTTTTCGTATGTAGGTCGATTGGCTGATTGTAAGCGCGAGAAGCCCTATGTGAAAATAGGTGTTATCGGCTGCGTTGCCAGTTATAAAAAACAAGAGATTTACGAGCGTTTTGATCATGTGAGCTTTGTTTACGGGGCTCGTGACGATATTGATACGTTTTGTGCGTATTTGACTGATCTTGTTGTTAAGCTTGAAACGACGAAGCAAGTCTTTGCAGGAAATACGCAAACACAAAGTTCACAAGTACAAAGTAACGCAAGAGTGTCTGGGCAAGATCGGGACATACAAAGTATCGTAACGCGAAAAAAGCTTGTTAAAAAAACATATGGGATTAATCCAGCGCGGGCGTTTGTGTTAAAACAAGACAAGCCAGAAGAGCCAGAGCTTAGACGTTCGTTTATTAATATCATGACCGGGTGTAATAAGTATTGTACATATTGTATAGTGCCGTTTACACGGGGGCGCGAAATAAGCTTTTCGTCAGACGAGATTATCGAAAAAGTTACGCGTGATGTTGCTCTTGGGGCAAAAGAAATAACGCTTGTTGGGCAAAACGTTAATTCATATAAAGATCCTGTTCAAGGGCAAAACTTTGCTCAATTATTAAAACGCGTAGCGAAACTGGATGGGAATTTTTGGGTGCGTTGGATCAGTCCGCACCCACAAGATATGACTGTTGAGCTTTTTGACGTTATTGCTGAACATAAAGATCGTATTGTCCCTTATGTGCATTTTCCTGTTCAGTCTGGTTCTAATAAAATATTAGAGCTCATGAATCGAAATTATACGCGTGAGAGATATTTGGAACAAATTAATTGGCTTCGTGATCGCATTGCTCATGTGACGATATCTACTGATATTATTGTTGGGTTTCCTGGGGAAACAAAAGAAGATTATCAACAAACGCGAGAGCTTATGGAACTTGTAAGGTTCGATTTTGTGTATTCGTTTATTTATTCGCCACGAAAGTATACGCGAGCCCTAAAATTATTAGAGCAAGATGTATGTATGCAGGAAGAAAAAACTATGCGCTTGCAAGCGTTACAAAAACGCCAAAAAGAGATATCTCTTGAGCGGAATTCTTTGCTTATTGGAAAGAGATTAAAATCTTTAGTTGAAAAACGTCTAACAAATGGTAAACTCTTAGCAAGGACTGAGGGGAACGTAAGAGTTCTCTTTAGTGGCAAAGATGATTTAATTGGGAAATTTGTTATGGTAGATATCGATTCTACATGCCCGGTTAATTTATCAGGTACGTTTGTTTCTTTGTGCGATCATGATAAAATAATATGTGATCAAGAAAGAGCGTGCTTTTTTTGAATGTTTTGTCTTTGAAATAGTATTTTGAAAAAAATGGGCGGCATAGCCAAGTGGTAAGGCAGAGGTCTGCAAAACCTCCATCCCCGGTTCAATTCCGGGTGCCGCCTCCAAAAGATGGTTAAAAATAAAAATCTAGAAATAAAAATCTAGAAATAAAATAATGTGCCGGGGTGGCGGAATTGGTAGACGCAAGGGACTTAAAATCCCTCGGGTTTTTAACCTGTGCCGGTTCGAGTCCGGCCCTCGGCACCATTTTTTGCAAAAGAATACTTGACAAAAATTATTTGATGAATAATCATAGTGTGTGTAATAGTGCTTGTGGTGACTTTATATTGTGTATTTTATTTGGATTAAACCTGATCGTTGGATGAGGAGACGGCATGAACAAAGCTGCTTTGATTGAATACATGGCAAAAGACACAAAATTACCTAAAACTGCTTGTAAAGCTGCGTTAGAATCGGTTATAAAAGGCGTAGAAACCGCCTTGAAAAAAAATAAAACAGTCGTTCTAACAGGCTTTGGAACATTTTCTACCATGAAGCGTAAAGCTCGTGTAGGAATTAACCCAGCAACAGGTAAAAAGATGACAATTCCTGCAAAAAAAGTTCCAAAATTTAAAGCAGGAAAGAGATTAAAAGATTTAGTTAAGTAAGACTACTTTACTTTTATCTCAAAAAACAGGCGGGAATGTGTTGAGCGTTTCCGCCTGTTTTGTATTCTGTGCGCTTTTAACTAAGTTATACTTATTATCGAGATTTATTTTTCTTCTTCTGGTAATTATTTTTATTTATTTGCTAATATGAAAATATAGGTTGGTCTTATCTTAAGAAAATATGTGTGAAAAAACGGGAGGCAAAAATGGTACTTGCAGATACGCTTAATTCTTATATCGAATCGGTTAAAAATTTTTGGGCAACGTTGGATATCAAAAGTTGGTCCGCAAAAGTCGGGGGTTCTTCAGCCGAAGCTGTTCAAGCAGCTGTTTATTTTGGCATTTTTTTTTCTGTTGGCTTTTTATTTAAAAAGTACTTTAAATTTTTGTTCGGCTGTATTATCGTTGCAATTATTGCGATTAAGATCATGGAGTACAATGCTCTTATAACGATTGATTGGGTTGCCCTTAAAAAGACAGCAGGCATGGGGGTAACAGAAGATTTGAATGCGCTTATGAATACGGCTTTTAATTGGATCAAACAGAATATATTATTGTTTGTTGCTTCATCTGTTGGGTTTCTTATTGGGTATAAGCTTGGTTGATTGTTGTGTCAAAGCGAGACAATAGTTATCTTCTTTTAAGTACAGAAGAAAAACTTAAAGCAAATGCTTTAGAAGATCCAATTATAGATCTTGTTGATTCAATTTTGTATAAAGCATTAGATGTTCATGCATCAGATATTCATTTTCAACCAGACGCAGATGTGTTAACCGTTCGTTATCGTATCGATGGGATTTTGTATGATCAAGCGCCGATTAAGCAAGTATTAGTTTCTCAGGTGCTTTCTCGTATAAAAGTACTTTCCTCTTTAGATATTGCACAAAAAAGATTGCCCCAAGATGGGAAATTTAACGTTTGTGTTAATTACGATAATCGTGAGTCACACGAGCCTATAGATTTTCGGGTGTCGACATTTCCATCAATTTATGGCGAGAAAATGGTTGTCCGTATTCTTGATCGTGCTCATAATCTTCTTGAACTTGAATCGTTGGGCATGCATAGTCAAACATATGAATCGATTAATCGTCTTGTTAAAATGCCGTATGGTTTTTTCTTGGTAACAGGGCCAACGGGCTCGGGAAAAACAACGTCGTTATATGCGATTCTTTCTGGATTAAATAGTCGTGAAAAAAATATTGTTACGATGGAAGACCCTGTTGAGTATGATTTGCGTGATATAACCCAAAGCCAGGTTAATATCAAAACGGGCTTTACGTTTAAAAATGGGTTGCGATCTATGTTGCGTCAGGATCCAGATATTATTATGATTGGGGAAATTCGTGATCGCGAAACAGCCCAGATAGCAATAGAAGCTGCGCTTACAGGGCATCTTGTGTTAAGCACGCTTCATACAAACGATGCTCCGGGGGCTATTACACGATTATGTGATATGGGGGTTGAGCCGTTTTTGATTAACGCATCTGTTGCCGGGGTGCTTGCCCAGCGTTTGGCTCGCCGGTTATGCTCGGCATGTAAACAAAAAGAAGCACTTAACACACAAGAAAAAGATTTTCTAAAACGATTTGGGTATAATACTATTACTCATACGTTTAAAGCCAAGGGGTGTTCTGAGTGCTTTAATCTTGGGTATAAAGGGCGCATCGGGATTTTTGAGCTGCTTGTTATTAGCGATACGATTCGTGAGCTTATTATGCGTAAAGCGCCAGCACATGCTATTCGAGAGCAAGCGATTCAAGAAAATATGCAAACGTTATTTTATGATGGAATCTTTAAAGTTCAGCAGGGTGTTGTCTCGTTTGAAGAGCTTTTTTCTCTCCTGCAATATCAATAAAAATATAGATTATCACGTATAGGCTTGTTTTTTAGGTGAGCATCCGTATACTGTTCCAAGCTATGAGTAATTCGTGTTAAATTTATAAGAAAGGCATCTTTATGAATTCAAGCAAGATTTTGGCATGTGTTTTGTTGAGCTCTTTTATTTCACATGGATACATTAAGCCAGCAATAGAAGGAAGTATCGATCTTGTAAATCATGGTGCAACAGCTCTTCATGAAGGTACAAAAGTGCTTCATGAATGTACGGGAGTGTATAAAGAAAGCGCGAAAATATTAAAAGATCAGGTTGCCGAAAACAAACACGTCGCTCAAAAGTTTGATAAACTTGTCGATAAAGCAGTTGATGCGTACCAAAAAGTAAAAAAAGAAGTAACAAAAGTAGTAACTCCTGAAAAACAAGACGCGCTAAAAAACGTTGTTCAAGAACATGGGCGAAATATTGAAATTATTTACAAAGAAGCGATAGAGCCACAAGTTAATGCAGCATGTGAAAAAGCCAAGCAAGTTCTTAACGTCGATGAAAAAACAGTCGAAAAGCTTAAGAATATAGCACACGATGTGCAAGAAACGGCTATCAAAACTTTTGATGATCCGGCTGTTAAAAACATGTTAAAAAAAGTTGAAAAGAAGATAGAAGAATCAAATGTTACAGAGAAACTTGAAAAGACTCTAGAAGTAGCAGAAGAAAAAATAAAAAAGATAAGTGAAGATCCAACGGTTAAAAAGACACTTAACGAAGTCCAAAAAGCTGCAGAGAGTGTAAGTAACTTTCTCAAGAAACTGTAATTTAATGTGCATGTAAGTATGCATTAAAAGTTCTTTGTTTTTTACGATAAGGGGGGCGTATGAACACGTATAATTATCGTATTCTTTTTGTGAGTTTATTATTTGGGATAGTTTTTTGTTTCTCAGAAAGCTATCCCATGTTATTTAGATCGTATGAAGAGCTAGATCAAGCTCTGGCGAAACTTGAGCAATCAATTGATGAACGTTTGGATGAACGTTCTTATTCCCGACATGCAAACGAATTATTAGATCGTTTTGTACCCGTAGGGGGTAAAACCTGTTGCATACGAAGCATGCAAACGTTTGTTTTTGCGTTTTTGACAAAGTATAAGCATGGGCTTTTAGAACCAGCCAATGTCCGGGGCAATAAAAAGATTTGTGTGCATACGCTTGATTGGAATATGTTTAAATTTCGCAATGCATTTTACAGAAAAATCATGAATCTTTCTGAGGTAGAAATAAAGCGTGAGCAAGCGCAAAAAAAACGAAGCTTATCAAAAGTAGAACGAGATAAAATTAAACGAGTCGTAGAAACAAATTTTACAAAAGCTATTTTTAAGATTTTAGCAAGAAAAGCTCCGATGATAGAACGCCCACGTGCATTGCGAGATCTTTGACCAGAATTTGGAGTTTATTTGTCGAAATAAAAGTTTTATCGAAATAAAAATATAGCGGGAGAGCGTTATGAAGTTGGCTTTCAAGCCACATGTGTCACATGTGCTTATCGTAAGTATTTCTATACTTTTTGTGAGCCCTGTTTTTACGACGCAGTCGTGCGTTGCTAACGGGGTTTCTGAAAAGCTTGAAGCATTAAAAACTAAACTTACGGGCTTGCGTTCAAGCTTAGTCGTGCTTAAAAATAAGCTCGTACTTTTGTCACAACGATTAATAGGGGTCAAAGAACGATTGAGTTGGCTTACGTATTCAATGGGCGCAAAATTTCCGACGAAGATAGATTGGCCACGATCCATAATATTTGATAGAGCAGGATTCGGTGGTGATTATCAATGGACGTTTGATGATAGCAAGAACTTAAATGTAAAGGTTTATAATGTGACAGTTAACCTTTTTGGAGAGGTTCCTGCTATTGGTTACTATAATGAGGGGAATGAGTATAATTTTCGTATGCGAAAATTTCTTGTTGCGATGTTGTCTGAAATGGTTGTGGCCCTTGCTCCGAGGGGTCTTGTCCGTGAGATTACTTCACAATTGAGCATTCGTTCTAATAAAGCAGATTTTAGTTCTGATCTTCAAAGTAAATCGATTAATTTTTATTTTCATGCAACGGCGACAGGTGTTGTTGAAAATCAAAAGGCTGATCCTATTGATAAAACCTACAACATGCTTTTTCATGGGTTTCTTGCTCCTGTATTTGATGTTATCAAAACGTTTCAATCAGACGTTTTAATGGGGGTTTTTCAAAGGGATGGGGTAACAAATTCAGGCTCAATAGCTTTTGATAATTTAACCAAGCAAGATGTTCATTTTCATGAAGCCGATTCTCCTGATAACGCTAAATTTAAGGTTGATGATGGGAGAAAAGTATCGACGTTTTGGAGCGCTGCTATTTCACCAGATGCAGGAGATGTGAAACAAGGGACAGCTAAACATTTGGAGAAACGAGTAATAGTTACGTATCACTTGCTTATTAACGATAAGGATCTTGAAGCTAAGTTAATCAAAATTTTTGCTGAAAAATCGTTTGGGGCTTTATTGCGACGAACAAGCGAAGTGGCGAAAGATACGACGGCGTTGCCTAATGAAAAAGATAGGGCGGCGCTTGCGGGTTTTGTTGCTACGTTAAGAAAAGCGACGTTGGTGAAGTAGCTTGTCTGAACAAGATATAGTGTTTTAAGTCAAGTTAATTTTTGAACCCTTCTCCATTCTCCGTTCGCTCCTCAGGGAGAACGGATTTTTCAATTAATCGACGGGCAAGAGGTTTTCTTGTGATCAGAATTATCGATCCCAGGTTAAACGTAGTTTGTGATTATTTCCCGAGATCTTCTTGCTATTTTAATAGTCCTCGATAGTCTAGAGGGCGATAAAGTTTATTTGGCGTGTGTTTAGAAAGGGAACAATATGAAGAACCTAAGATTTGTTTGGTGTCTTATGATAGTAATGGGTGGAACGTTTGGTTTAAAAAGTTCTGCCATGATGGTGTCATCTAGCAGTGATTGTGTGTATGAAGCTCATGCTCGTATTTTATTAAACAAGTGCTTGGGAGAGCGAAGAGATATGTGTTTGTGTGAAGAAGTTAGAGAGTTTGTGTTAGCGCATGCAGCGGCTTGTTATTCTACAAAAGGTCATGTATGTGTTTGTCATGATAAGGGTTATTTCAGAAAAAAGAATGAAATTGTGCTTTGCAATTTCATGCATGCTTTTGACCAAGTTGTTGATGCTATTTGTGTCGAGCTTCGATGTACGAATAAGCAAGAGATTTCTAGAGAGCTTGGGCGAGCACTAAATAGAATTTTATCTCCAATTTTGGTTCCATATGCTCTAAAACATGAGCATGAACCATTGGGGTATTGATTTTTCCGTGCCAATAGCTTCCAGCCTATGCCAAGGCTAAGGCAACCCTTCGAGACGTCCGTCTTCGCCTACGGCTACGACGAGACTCCTCAGGGCGAACGGATTTTTAAATATACCAAAAGCTCTTGTCAATCGAAACTATCGAATTAAAAGAACGTGTATGAATTTAATAAACGTTCTTTGTCCATTCCATTGGATCAACAGGAACGTTATTCACACGAAGTTCCCAGTGTAAGTGATATCCATCAGCATAACCGGTCATGCCGAGTTTGCCGATAGGATTGCCTTTTTTGATCATGTCGCCAATTTCGATATCTGCAAAACTATCAAGGTGTGCATAGAGTGTTGTTATCCCAAGGCCGTGATCGATAACAACTGTATTTCCTGTTAAAAGATATCGTTCTTTGATAATAATCTTGCCATTCTGGCTAGCCCACACAACACTTTTTGGTCGGTTTACCAAATCGACGCCATTATGCATATAGCGACCACGTTCAGGGGTTACGCGAATTTCACCATGCGGTGTTGAAATACGTTGAAGCTGTGTTGGTAGTTCAAAAGCTCCTGCCCAAAGCTTTTTCTTAACAGAATCGTTAGACCATTTGCCAATTGCTTGTTCAAGAATTTTTTCATGCATGCTAATTTCTTTTTCTTCTTCAAGCTTGCGAGAACTGACGTTTATTTTAGACCGTTGTTTTTTAAATTCAAACGTTGCAATCTGGGCTCGTCCTGTTAACTGAATTGTGTTATGTGCAGCATCTTGTACAGTAGCTAGTAATGCTTGGTCGCTTGGATTTTCTTCGCAGCTAATAGGAATGAAACATTCGTACAAATAAGATGTTGGGCTCGCTTGATAGCATTCGTATGCTTTGCCTAAAAAAGATATTGTTGCATCTTTAATTGTTTTATTTGTTTGAAGTTTAACGTGTAATGTTTTGCCTTGGTCTACTTTATGTACAGAGTCGACAAATGCTGCTTTTAGGGGGACATTGTCGACGTAAAAATCATATGTTTGTGTAATTTGATTATTGTTGTAGCTGGCGTCTATAGCCGTAATTTTAAACGTATGCTTGCCGTCGGGGAGATTTTTTGTATCGATATTAATTGGGTAGGTAAATTTTTTGGTATTGATTTTTGCTGGAATACTCGCATCGAATTTTTTGCCATCTAGCCAAAGTTCTGTAGTTGCAATTTTATACGTATTATTTGCTTCAAGAGAGCATTCGATTGTATTTTTAAACGATTGACGTTCGCCCAGGCCATTCAGCATAATTATAGGCTGAGCGCTGTGGGTAAAGTACGTTACAATAGAATGAGCTGTCCAGAGTGTCATGCCGACAATAACGATTACAACAAGAGGGGTTTTGAGTTTGTGAAGCATAATTCTTTCTTCTATTTTTTAATGGGCGATATATTAACAAAACAGACAATTACGATTAATACTGTAACTATACCTGTTTTTTTACGAAAATAAATAATTTAGTTTATTTTTTTGTTTTGTGAAATTTTTTCCATATTTGTTATGCTCACATGTATGGATACACTTGCGAAGCAGATAAAAAATTTACCGACGTCTTCTGGCGTCTATTTGTTTAAAGATGAGTATGGGCATGTTATTTACATTGGCAAGGCAAAAAACTTAAAAAAACGTGTTTCAAGTTATCTTGTTCATAAAAAAACAGACGTTAAAGCTGCGACGATTATAGATTCAAGTTATTCTCTTGACCATATTCCAACAGCAACAGAGCTTGAAGCGCTTATTCTTGAAGCGCGTTTAATTCAGAGTTATAGTCCCAAGCATAATATTATTTTCAAGGGCGGGCAGCCATTTTTATATATCATGATTACTATGGGCAAGCTTCCTGAAGTTAAGCTTGTTCGTAATCGTAAACGTAAGGGCGTCTATTTTGGACCGTTTATTGAAAAAACGCCTGCACGAAAAGTTTTTGATTTTTTAGTCAAGACGTTTAGGTTAAAACTTTGCAAGAAAAAAATAGACAATGGGTGTTTGTATTATCATATGGGTATATGCTCTGGTTCATGCCGTCCTGATTTTGACAAGCAAGCATATCTTGATCGTCTTGAATTAGCAAGAAAATCGTTAGCACAGGGGCATAAAAAATTTCTTGCGTATCTCAAAAAACAGATAGATCTTTGCAATAGCAAACAGGAATTTGAAAAAGCGCGTGATTTTCATAAATATTTTCAAGCGTTTGAGTCTGTCTTTAATGTTCTTGAAACAAAGCCATCGCTTATTGATACTCGTATAAAAAAAGACGTATGGGTTTTAACGCGTGATAGAAAAGCTCTTTTTTTATTTTCTGAGCGGGATAATATTCTAAAAAAGAAGCGTGTTTTTTATCTTTCGTTTGCTGAGCATGAGCATATAGAAGATCTGTGCCGAGAGTATTTTGTTAGTTACTATCGCGCTTATCAGGCGCCTGTAGCGATTGTTGTTAATTTTAATATTCCATATCATGAGAAAAAATTACTCGAAGATTTTCTTAAAGCATGGCATAAACGCGAGCTTCCCGTTTCTATTATCGCTGTATGTACAGAAGAGCAGGCGCGTGATGATCGAGTTCTTGATTCGTATAATACAGGTGTTATGCGTATGGCGCTTATTCAGGCAGAACAAGAACTTGCCAAGCATATAGCGTTACCTAAAGCGCTTAAACGCTTATTGCAAACAAAGCACGAGATACATACGATTGATTGCTTTGATGTTTCTCATAAGCAAGGGTTCTTTTTAGTCGGTTCGTGTGTGCGTTTTACAGATGGCCAGCCTGATAAAAATAAGTTTCGTCGTTTTAAAATTAAAACAGTAAAGAAACAAGACGACTATGCAAGTTTGCGCGAAATAGTTTCACGTCGTTATAAAAGTCAGGAAAATAAAAACGATTTTCCTGATGTAATTCTTATCGATGGCGGGAAGGGGCAACTTAACGCTGTGCAAGATTTGTTTCCCGACGTAACGTTTGTGAGTTTAGCAAAACGTGAAGAGACTATTTTTTTACAAAACTTTCCCCGGGGCAAAGTTTTAGATCAAAAAACATATGCTGCGCAGGTACTTATTGCGATTCGTGATTATGCACATCACTTTGCGATAAGCTATCATCGTATGTTATCTAATGTTATAGAAGAGTAATTACAATAGTACGCACATTTCACCAAGCGGGCAGCTTCGATCATACTTTAGTGCGTGTTCTGGGGTATCATCGGAGTTTTCTTCTGGAATATTAAGCACTGCTTTTATGCTGTTAAACGACTTGATCTGTATGTATATTTGTATGCCAGTGATTGTTCGGGTCGTTTCTTTGTGTGTAAATACACGCACAAGGCTTCGTCCTACGTCTGGATTGTTTCGTAAGCGTTTGTCTAGAGTTTTATGCTTCTGTGCGAGTATGCGTATTGTTGTAGGAGTTAGCTCTCTATTTAAAGGGGAACATGCTTCAAAAAGATTTTCAAACGCAGCAGGGTCTTGTTCTTTGAGCGTATGAAGTAATTGTTCGAATTTTGCAAGTGTTTGGTCAGACTCTTGGCCAAGAATTTCTCCAGGTTTTGTTGGATCAAGAACGTTATAAATAATTGTAGGGCTAATACAACATTTGCTTATGGCACATACGCGAAGATATTTGCAGCACCGATTGTTTCTTACTTCTGCAGAAAGACCTAATGGTGGCATGGTTCGTGTTTGTCGTTTAGCTTCATACATACAAAAACATGATCTTATCGTTAAAAGCATAAAAAATAATATAAAGCGTGTACGTGAAAATAGTTTGGTAAATTTTTTCATGATTTTCTCCCCCTAAAAAAAAGAACAATATTTTTTACAGAACCCCTTAATATTATTTGTAACATTATAAGTATCGCTTAAAAATAGAGTCATATGCAAGTATCGTGTTTTTAGGGGTTAAAGACCCTTGAGCCAGTCTTTTCGGGGGTTGTGTGTAATTTATATTTTCTTCTTGTTTGTCATGTTAATCTATGATATTATGATTGTAATTGTGCGTGGGTTGCTAGCTCAATTGGTAGAGCAACAGACTCTTAATCTGCAGGTTCAGGGTTCGAGTCCCTGGCGACCCACCATACTTCGCTAAAGCTTCGTATGGCATGGCTATCTTCGCCTACGGGCTTTTTTCGTTTTGCAAGGGTGGCGAAATTGGTAGACGCGCTGGCCTTAGGAGCCAGTTCTCGAAAGAGATTGGGGGTTCGAGTCCCCCCTCTTGCACCATAATTTTAAATTGCATGAAAATATTTCTTGACCTTTCCTTCTTTTTTTCAGGTATACTAAGTACGCTAAAATAAAATATGTTTTTTAAAAAAAGGGGAAATTATCATGGAGAATCGTTTAGAGCCTAGTTCTATAAGTTCTACAAGTGCTGTTTCAGCAAAAAATTCTTCTCTTGATGAGACAAATGAGACCTCGAGTTCAGGTCTTTTATTTGAAGTATCCCTATTGTCATCACACCTTTATGGCGTTACTATTGATGTTTTTCCTGATGTGTCAAAAACGGTTCATAATCAAACGATTGAGCTTTTTAAGAGAAAGAAATTAGATGGTTTAGCCCGTAGAGATGTTCCTTCTGCTTATATCGAAGAGAATTTTAAAAATGCCCTTAGTTGTAAACTAAAAAGCTATCTTTTCCGACATGTTGTTTTGGATTATCTTGTTGATGAAGTGGTTGCGAGAAAAATTCCTATGGCAAATGATCCTCGCCTTAAGCAGACAATTGTTTTAAATGATTATGTTGTTCGGTATGTTTTTGACATTTCTGTCGCCAAACCATTAGAGCTTAAAGAATGGAAAAACTTTTTGTTTAAACCTCCGAAGCGAAAGCAATATAAAGATCTTGATAAGCAAGTAACGCAATTTATTTCTCAAAAGGCAGTTTCTCCTAAAAAACAAAAGATGGATCTTATTGAAGAAGAAGACTGGGTTTGTTTTTCTGCAACGTTGCTTGATAAGAACAATATGCCACTTGAAAAAAAACTTACGAGTTCTTTTTGGATAAAAGTCAAAAATGAAGAGGTAATAAACCCTTTGCAAGATTTGTTTTTGGGTAAAAAACTAAACGACATTCTTATTTCTAATAATTTAGAAAGTGATGACCAGGATGGTGATTTTGAAAATTATCGCTATAATTTTTTGATTAAAGTTAAGGCAATTGTAAAAGGGCGGGTTATGTCGCTGGATCATCTTAAAACGATGTTTAAACTCAAAAATAAATCGTCTATTCATACAAAGCTTATGGAAGTTTTTTCATATCGTAATGACCAGTCTCAACGAAAGGCGATAATCGAAGAGATGTTTCATCTTTTTTTAACAAAGCATCGGTTTGAAGTTGCCAAGCATTTGATGCTCAGGCGGCAAGAGACTATTTTGCAGACACTTATGCAACAGCCAGATTATCATGTGTATAAATCCCAAAAAGACTTTCAGACGAATATAGAGTTATTGGCAGAGAAGCAACTCAAAGAAGAGATTATTATTGATCAAATAGCATACAAAGATAATATCAAAGTGGACACAAAAGATATGCAGAATTACTTGCATCTGTTTAATAATAATCGCCTGCGTGAATTTGTATATTTCAGGCCGACGTTTGATAATTTTGAGTTGGTTAACGTTCCTATTAATTCCGGGATGCTCAAACAAGTTGCTTTGCGCGAAAAGACCCTAAATTACGTGCTTTACATGCTTATGCACTGACGGTTTGCTTTTAGGGGCGGGGGTTTTGTGTAAATATTTGTGAAAACAAGTATTTATTCGGGCGATTGCGATATCTTTAATTATATGTTATAATTGACTCACTGTAAAAAATATAAAAGTAAAAGTTTAAAAAGCTTTTAAAATTGGAGGTTATCATGATTGTGCTCAAAAATCGTAAGAATTTTATGTTAAAATTTATCGTTTTATCTTTCGTGAGTACGTTTTTTGTTTCATGTGATATGTTTGCGATGAAGCAAAATCGTCGTTATGGCCACCGGTCGGGGTTACACCAAGAAATGCGGGAAAAGCGAGTTAGAAGATGGTTTGACGTGCGTAAGCGCGAGCGCGAGATAAGATTCAATATAGATCGATGCCCACTAGGCAAAAATGAATTTCTTAAAGCCGCATATTTTGGAGACATAGAGATTATCTTAGAACACCTAAATGGCAATTGTGCATGTGCTTTTGCAAAAGATAGCTCGGAACGTACTCCGTTAATGTTGGCACAAAAAAGATTAGCAGAACATCCTGGCTTAATTACGTCTTTGAATGAACAGATGGTAAAAGCTGAGTCTTCAGGTGATATGTCATGGTATCTAAATTTATTGGAGACAAAGAAAATAGCAGAGGAACGGGTGCGTAAAATTCAAGAGATTATTAGGATTTTGAAAATCTATATAGATAAATAGTTGAAGAAGCAATAAGACAGAATCCATGGTGGCGACGTTTGTTTTATGCAATAAAGTTTAAGTTGGTGTAAGAAAATATTTTAGGAGGTTATCATGACGGTTCTCAAAAATCGTAAGAATTTTATGTTAAAATTTATCGTTTTATCTTTTGCAAGCATGTTTTTAGTTTCATGCGAGACACAGGCCATGTTAAGCAGCCTTTATTATTCTGGCTCTACGCCATTACATATGGCTGCAAGAGCTGGAGATTTAACGCAAGTAGAAGAGCTTCTTAATGGTCCTGATTTGGCTGATATAAATAGTCAAGATATGTTTTTTGGCGCAACCCCATTAATTGCAGCTTCTGGAGGGGCTAATGCTGATCCAGCCGTAGTATCATTGTTGTTAGCGTCTGGCGCTGATATTCATGCTAAAAGTACTATAACGGGTGATACGGCATTACATGTTGCTACTCGATGGCGTCGTGATGATATTGTTCGAGTATTGCTTGCGCATAAATCAAAAGCAATACAATCTGAGACAGAGCAAAGACAAAGAAAATCGATCTTGAAAAAACCAGGTCAAGAAAAGATACGAAGAAGCAATGGAATTGTATGGTTTGATCATCTTGTTAGTGATAAAAACACAGAGGGCGATGCTGCATTGCATATAGCTGCACGCTTGGGGAGTAAAACAATTGTGAATATGCTTCTTGATTGGTTAGAAGAACAAATGCAGGTTCGTCGATATAATCTAGTGCTTTACGATGTTGTTTATGCTCAAAATGAAAATAGAGATACCCCGTTATTGTTGGCTGTTGCAGGAGGATATAAAGTAGTGGCAAATGCAATTTTTACTCGATGTCGGGGTGCGTTTTTACCGAACAAGCAAGGCAAAACTGTTATGGATGTAAATCCTGACTGTGGTTTTGATCCACGGAGTATTATTGAGCAATTACAAGAAGCCCGTCAAAAAGAGGAAGAAGAGGCTGAAGAGCAAGCACGATCCTGGATCTGTAGGAGTCGATGCAGAAGTACGTGTGAAAGTAGATGTCAAAGCATATGTGTTATTTCGTAAGACGTGCTTTTGACGTGGGCCTAGGAGGCTGGCGAGAATAAAAGATTTCTTTTGCTAGTTTGTAAGAATAGGTCTATCAATAGATAATATTTATATTTGAAAACATATTGCTTTTCCCAATGTGAGTATGCCAGACTAAATATACAAGATACGTAACGTATAAGTATCGCGCAGATGCGTGATTTGGGTATATTTTTCAATTGGGGAAGGGACTGTGTCGTGAAAAGCAGGTTCTTATGCTACTTTTATGTCTTTCGAGCACGATTTATCGTGCTGGCTTTCATGTTGTTTTCTATTCCCACGTATGTATTATATTCTCAAGAAGAGCCCTTCGATACGCCCGTCTACGCTAAAAGCTTCGACGCGGCTACTCAGAGCTTGTCCCGGACTCGATCCGGGAATGATCGGGCTACTCAGGATGAACCGGGCGAATCTCAAGAAGTTTCAGAAAAAGATCCAGACAAAACGTTAGAAGATGAAGAAGCGAGCGAAGAAAGCGAAGAAGAAGATTCTAAGCTGGAGCCAGGGGTTCATGAATTTACGTTTAAAATTCCTCATTTTGCAGAATTTGTCTTAAGGGGCTCTATTGATACAGAAGCACAAACGTTTGATTTGAAGGGCTCTCTCAAAGAGCAAAAGACGTTACAGTTAGGGGGGTTAAAGCTTGAGTCTCCAGTTGTAACGTTATCTCGTGAGTCTGGCTTGCGTATTACGTCTGAAGCGCAATTATTTGATAAAAAAGCAACGTTAGCGTTAGAGCGATTTATTCCGGGCGAAGATGTACTGTTTAGCTTGTCGCTTGAAAAGCCATTTACTGTTCCCGTTTCTCCTTGGAAAAAAGTTAATTTTCAAAAATTATACCTGAGCATTGGTCCGGGGGCTAAAAAGCTTTTTACCAGAATATCGTTAATAGATCCAGAAAAAGAAGATGTCATGCTTACGATTGGGCTAGAAGACGATGAGCAATTTATGGGCCTTGATATCGAAGATGTGCGTTTGTCGTCGATTTTGAAAAAGGACGATAAGGCGCCGGATAAAACCCCGTTTGATGCGATTACGCTTGCGATGGGGCAGCTGCGTGTGTTTAATATCTTTAAAAAAGACGAGCCTGTGCGTACACAAATAGAAGCTGAGGTTGACCTGTCAGAGATGAACTTAGATGTGCCGGGAGATCTTTCACAGCTGTATTTAGCTGGGACAATCGAAAAAGATGGAGAAAGTGAACTTTCGATAGAGTTTGACGCAGATATCCCATTAGTTCCAAAGTTTTTTACGATTACAGACCCGTTTTTAAAAATTACTCGTGAAGAACAAGAAGAAGACGAGAAATTACACACGCTTATCGCGCTTGGGGGTGATGTAAGTGTAAAGCTCCCAAATCCTGTTGGCGAAATAGGTGCCCAACTTAAAGCTGAGCTTAAAGATGGAAAATTTCAAACGTTTGAAGGGGAGCTGAAAAAGACGTTTAATTTTAAAGATATTATTAAGATTGACGATGCATCGTTACGGTATTCTCGTGAAAATAATAGTGTTGCAATTGTTGGAAGCAGTACGGTGCTTGATCAAATTGATATTGAAGCGCGCCTTGAAACGTATAAGCCCAAAGAGGGGCCGAATAAAGGCAAACGAATATTTCAGTTTGTTGGTTCTGCAGTTGCTGGGGAAATGATTAAGCCGTTTGATAACGTGCCTGGTCTTGGGAGTATGCCTATTGCAAAAGACTTGGCTATTGGCGATCTTGAGTTTCGTTTGGATAGTAAAAGTAATTTGCAAATCTCAGGCAAAACAAAAATATCAGGTTTTGAGGCTGAAGCTAAATTAATTAAAACAAAAGATGCTGTTGTTGTAAAAGCTCAGCCAAGCGAGCAGTGGTCTCTTGCTGACAGTGTATCTATGATTAAGGGTACACCGTTTGAAAATATTGACTTTTCAGGTATGAGCTTGGCGTTTGCCTCGGGAAATTATCAGGATATTGAAACAGGGATGAAGATTCCTGCCGGGATGTCGTTTTTGGCGACGACTGATCTTTCGGCGGGAATATTTAAAGGCGCAAAAATGTTTTTACGTGGGGCCCCGGATGAACTTACGGTTGCCGGAAGCTTTAGCAAAAAAGGTATCGGCCTAACTATTGCTATTCCAACGCGTGTGAAGTTATCCAAAAGCGCGACGCTTGAAAATATATTTTTGCTCGTGAATTATGAAAAGCCAGCAAAGCTAAGCATGTCAATAAAATCACAATTGCGCGCCCAATTACCCAAACAAAAAGAAGATACGTTATTTACCGCAAAGTTTGAGTTAGAAGTTGATCCCAAAGCACCATCGGTTGAAATAGTTGCAACGATGGAAGGTATGTGGGAAGACCCGTTGGGTATTAATGGTTTGGCAATAGGTGATGTTGCTTTTGAGATGGGGGCAGCCCTTTTGCCTGCACCACCGTTCATTCGACCATCAGGTGTTGGGTTTACCGGGCGTCTTAATCTGGGAAGTAAAAAAGTAAGAATAGCAACAAAGCTTTCTGATGATGGTGATAATGTTTTGTTAGGTGAGATTAATGCATTTGATATTGCAGATTTGTTTGTTTGGTGGCTAGAAGTAGCAAGTGTCGCAGGGGTGAAAATACCAAAAGGCCCATTAGAAGATATTAGCTTTAAAGATGTTAAGCTAAAAGTAGCAACGATGGATACAACAATTGGCGAGATTCCATTTGAGCAAGGGATTACGTTGCAGGGCAAGATTAAGATTTTTAATAAGTATGCAATGGTAGACATTAATGTTGACACGTCGGGAATAGAAGCGGCTGCAACGGTTTCACAAATAAAATTAGGCGAGTTTTTGAATATCACTGGTGCTGGGATGGATGAAAAATACGGCACGCCTGATGATGGGCCAACGTTTAAGTTGGCACTTAACGCAGACAAACAAGAGCTGTTTATGTCTGGGCTTATGGAGCTTTTAGGGAGCAAAGACCAAACAGAAGTACGTATTGGGAGTAAAGGAATAAAGTTTATGACGCTCAAAAAAATGTTTGGCGGGCGGATAAAAACAAAATTAACGGGAATTTCATCTGGATCGGGGAAAGGTATCGATTTTCGTATTAAAGGCGAATTTGAAAACGATTTTTTTGATTATGTCGAGAGGCAAATCATTAAGGGTATGGAAAAGTTTAAAGATGCAGCAAAGAGAGATTTGACCAAAGCACAGAACGATGTTGACAAGATTAATAAAGATATAGCAAAGCTTGATAGACATATACGAGAGCGTAAAGATAAAATAGATAAAAACAAGAAAACGCTTGCCCGAAAAAACAAAGAGGCAAAAAAAGATGTTGCAGGGGCTCGAGCAAAAGTTAAAGGAGAAGAAAATAAAATTCGTTCGCTTGATAAAAAAATACGAGAGCTTAAGAAAAAACTTACGGCCCAGCTTGCTGACCCAGCGTATAAGTCTCTTTTGTATACGTCGCTTGTCCATGATCGATTGTATATAGACACGCTTGATACTGGTCTATCTTATTTTAATACAGCTCATGACTTGCAAAAAGCGTGTGTTTCACAAGATATATACTCCCAAGAAGATTTATTTTCAGAAATACAGAGCTTTAAGCATGATCTAGAACTATATTATGATGTTTTAGCCATGCAACATGAAAATCCGTTGTTGGCATGGGGATTTTTTAGAAGCATTGGTCGTGCGTTTAAAAAAGCCGGTCAGACGATTGGTAAAGGTTTTGCTGTAGCTGGCAAAGCTGTTGCCAAGGGGGTTGTATATGTGGGTAAAAAAACAGGATATGCGGCTCAAATAGCAGCGTTAGAAACAGCAAAAGGGGTTGCGCTTGGAGCACTTAAAGCAGCCCAGGGAATTTTAAGAGCAGCTGAAGAAATGGCATTTGATCCTGCGACTATTAAAGAAGCAGCTTTTATTACCAAAGATGGAACAGAACTTGCGGGTCTTGAAACAGCAAAGGCAACGCTTATTGCCTCTCGAGAAACAGCAAAAGGGATTTTAGAAGGGCTTAAACAAACGTCGATAGGTTTAGCTGAAGCTGGTAAATTTGTTGCAAAAGTGGGCGCACGTGTTTTCAATGTGAAACGTGCGACGATTGATATGAGCGTTAATGCGTTCTTTACCAAGGGCCTTTTGCCAAAGTTTACGCTCGATGCCGTCGTTTTGGGCCGAAAGCTCAATAATATTGAATTACAGTTTGATTTTAAACGTCCAGATAAGTTTTTTGTAGAGCTGGCAAAAATAGTTGGTAAATTCTTTAAACCCTAGGAATATGCTTGCCTAGCGTGATTATCGATTGCTTAGGGGTGGTATCTATGTGTTCGCGATATTTTTGAGCTTGCGTCTGTGTGAATTATTCGCTAGAATAAAGCTTTCCCATGAAAAATTAAATTTCGTACTTAATTTGTAGGAGCAATTATGTCAATGACGTATAGGCCAAGTAATAAGAAGCGAAAACGTAAACACGGTTTTCGTAAACGTATGGCAACAAAAGATGGTCGCAAGATTCTTAATCGTCGCCGAGCAAAAGGGCGCAAGCGCCTTGCTGTCTAAGCCTGTGATAAAGTTTAGTTCTGTTAATTTCGTCAAAACAGCTTCGTAAAAATAAATGATAAAATTTGCAAAGCTTTTTTCGTTTTCAAAAAAAGAAGTTGATGGGGCATTTGATTTAGTAAAGATAGCTAAACGAGGGCCGGGACTTAAGATTTTGCAAAGTGATACACAAGAAGAGCTTTCTTATGGAAAGCTCTTAATTGTTGTTCCACGTAAGTCAGGCAAAGCGCACAAGCGAAATCTTTTTAGGCGTCGCATTAAATCTATTTTTTATACCCAAAAATTATATCAAAAACCTGTGATCTCTATTTTGTTTGGTTATGAACAAGCATTAAGCTTAACGTTTGACGAGCTTAAAGATTTTCTAATGTCATGTTTTCCGTAAGTATACCCATGAAGCTTTACCAAAGATTTTTAATAGCCCTGCTTGATATAATCAGACCAATTTTTGGATTCATGAATCTTGTGTGCATCTACCCTGTTTCGTGTACTGATTATGCAAAGCACGTAATTCTCACCAAGCCTGTTTATAAAGCTTTTATACTTATTATTTGGCGATTGTTAAGTTGTAACCCCATTACGGCGTTATATCTTAGGAGAAAGAGAAAGCGTTAGCTTTTGACAGATTTATGAATTTTTGTACTTAATTCTTCAGCTCGGGACAAAATTCTTTGGATAATTTCACTTGTAGAAATGCCAGGAGTATAGGGTACGATTCTTAAGATTCCTAGCTCTATAGCATCACCATAATATTTTTGCATTTTTTCTTTGTCAAAATCATCGCCATGTACAATTATATCGATGTTATGTTTTGCGATAAATTCTTTTGTTGCTTTCATTGGAGCGTTTGGAATAACTTCATCAACAAATTCGCAGGCTTTTGCAGCCATGACGCGTTCGTCTATATTTAAAATGGGACGTCGTTTGTAGCTTGCACAATCGTTGTCGCCACAAAGTCCGACGATTAGATAGTCCCCAAATGTGCGAGCGTTTTTAATTGCATTAACATGTCCCGCATGAAACAGATCTCCGACCATGTCTATATATACACGCACTTGTTTTTTTTCTTCTGGTGCTTTGGATAATCCCGACGGGATATATACAAGCGTTATGCTTGTAAAAACCGCACAGACAGCAAAACGATACATACGTTTTTGAACAACCATACTCTCCCTTTATAGCTATTATGTAAGATTATATTCGTATAATAGTGTACTTATGTAAGGGGCTTTGTCAAAAGTAAGTATCGCAAGAAAATATAGTATATTATTCAGAGATTTCTTCGTATTTTTCTGGGTCTTCTTGTTCTGCTTCCTTTTCGATTTTAAGCTCTTCTAGATAAAACAAGAGAAAGCCTATAAGAACAAGTACGCCAGAAAGATATAAGTCCCAAGAGAGTGTTTCGCCGAAATAAAGCCAGCTAGTGATTGCTGCTGATACTGGAGCGAGCAAGCCTGCAAGGGCAATAAGTGTTGCTGAGTATTGTTTTAAAAGTATAGCGTACAGATTGTAACAAATAAGATTGGTGATTAAAATAATAATTGCTAGCCAGATGCCAAAAGAAAGAGGCGCTTCAATAACTGGTTTGGCTTCAAGTATAGACGCTGTGCCCAGTGCAAGTGTGCCACCTATGAGCATATTAAAACCGTTAATTTTTGCGGGAGAAATGTCTTTATGTAAGACAAGTTTTTTCATGATGACCCAGCCATAACTAAAGCAGGAAACTGAAACGAGCATTGCGATTTCTGCCCATGACAAAAAAGCAAAGCCATGGATGGTGGCTTCTGAGGGGCTATGAGCAACAAGCATGGGAATGATCCCGGCAAAACCAATAATAAGCCCCAGCCATTTTTTGAATGTGACTTTTTCTTTAAAAAAGAGATACGAAAAGAAGTATGCCGCAAATGGAGAAATATTATATATCAGAGCGGTTTTTGTCACGGGCAAGTATTGTAAAGCCCAATAGCGTAGTACATACGGAAAATAGATCCCAAAGATAGCTATCTGGAGTATGTAAAATAAAGATGTTCGGTCTAGTGTATTTTTGCTTTTAGAGAAAAGATTTGCATAAAGCGACAAGATAATTCCGGCAATAATCATGCGTACCCCAATAACAAAGATTGGAGGGGCATGTTTTATAAGAATTTTACTGATAGTAAATGTGCATCCGTAGAGCGTATGCATTAATACAATGAGAAACATACGTTACTCCTGATAACTATAAATACGCATGTAATATGCGTAAAACCCAAGGGATATCCAAAATGGGAACATATAAGATTTGATCACGGTATTACTACTATACCTAAAATTCCCCTGTAAAAAATAATTATACTATAATTTTGTCAGAATAGCCACACCTATGTAATAATTCGTAGTTTTTTGCATAGGTTGCTACTTTTTGATTGATCCACTTTATCTGTTCTGATCGCCACAAATATTCTGCTTGATCGCGTTCAACAGCAGAGATGTCGCCAATTTTAAAACGTTTGCAAGCGAGCACATAGTCGTTTTTAGTTCGAACGTATCTAAATTTTTGAGCGTTAAGTTTTGTTAGTTCTTGATTTAGTTCATGATATGTTTGTTCGACTTCTTTTTTGATCGATTGTATGACTTGTTGCTTGTTAAGTATAGCTTCTAATTTTTTTGCATGTGCTTGGTCTGTTAAGTAATTGCTTTTAAGGCCATCAAAGATATTCCAACTTATTGTTGCGCCAACAGTATATCTGCCTCTTGACTCTCCCGTTGTATATCCTGTGTTTGCGTGAGCTGATAATTTAGGCAGACGTGTATTTGCGACAATACTCATTTCGTCTTCTTGAATTTCAATATATTTTTGCTGTTCTTTTATTTCGGGTCGAGATTTTATTGCCTGCTGATAATAAAAATCTAAAACCTGAAGTTTGATTTTTTTTGTGTAATCCCATGTAAGCTTTGTAACGATATTTTTTTTCTGGTCTTTTGGGTTTAGCTGTATCTTGGTGCTGTTGCCCATGAGAAATAATAATAGATCTTGGAAGATTGCTATTGCGTCGTCGTAATTACTTATTGTTGCCAGATCGTTAGCATGAAGCTCTAAGTCTTTGAGCCAATCTTTTTTGTCGCTCAATTGTGCGCTATTTTTGTTTAACGCGGCATTTAATGTCGTTCGAGATGCTTTTTGTAATGCTTTGATTGTCATATATTGCTGTTGAAGTTTCCAGCAATCAAGAAACGCTTGTTCTACCGCAAGCCGAGTATTATTTCTTTTCGCTTGTTGCTGAAACTTCATCACCTGTGTATGCTTTGCTGCTTGTTTTGATTTTTTTTGTGGCCCGGCAAAATCATAAATAAGCTGGCGAGCTCCTAGTGTCGTTACCGTATGTGGTGAACTTTGGTCCTTTGATTGGCTAGTGTTAGACTCTAATGTTATGACAGGATAATAATCAGACCATGCAAGCTTTTCGTTTATTTTACTCGACCGTATTTTATGTTTATATGCTTGTAGGTCTGGCTTATATTTGTGTGCTAGTTTGATTGCTCGATGCAAACTTAATTGCGTACGTGTTGTAGGAGTTTGCGAATTTTTAGTTTTGTTTAAGTGACGCGTTTGTGGCGTAAAAAAAATATTTTTTTTAGCGTGTGTTTTTTTAGCGTGTGTATATGTACTTGAACATAAACATACGAATAATAAAAATATAACGGGTATCATTTTTTTGTTCCTCTCTTAAAATTACTTACCAGTAGTGTACACAAGCATAACGTATATTGGCAAATTTATAAAATTCTTATGTTTTCTACGATGCGAGAGAGAAGCATTTCAGGTGTTAGCTTGTGCATACATGGTTGCTCGTTATGGCTTTTTGCATAAACGTGCGGACATGTAATTTGAAAAGCGTTTTGAATATTTTTTTGTGTTAAAAATGGCCCGTGTTTAGATGCGTGTGTTGGGCCAAATATCCCAATGGTTGTTGTGCCTAAAAAATCTGCTAAATGTAAAAGCCCCGTGTCAGGTGCAATAAGCAACGATACTTTTTGTATGAAATATGCAAGTGTTTGTAAGTCCCACTTTGGGGTGATCAGAACGGGGAGATTTTGTTGTGTAATAAATTGCGCAAGATCACGAGCTTGATTGCCAAACTGACTTCCTGTTAAAACACACGAAATATTTTGTTCTTGAAGCTCTTGGGAGTGTGTTAGTTTTTGTATAAGTTTCTGCCAATAGTCATATGGCCAATGTTTTGATTCCCATGTTGTATTTGGTGCGAGCATAATATAACGAGTGCTAAAATTTTCTGTGTTTTTATTTTTTTCGAGCCAATTATTAACGAGCGATTTATTGTTTTCAGGAATAAAAAAATGTATGTGCTTGTGAAGTTCTGGTGTGCTCAGATGTGATTGTATATTGGCTAGATCTTGAGCAACATATGATGTGAGTGCTAAGTTTTTTTGAATAATATTTTTATACACGGGGGTAACATGTTTTTTTGTAAAAAGAGTCGTTATGTTGCTTCGAGCATGATTTGTTGCAAAACCATATTTTATTCCAGACAGAAATGATAACAACGTAGACGTTTTTAAAATTCCCTGAAAGTCAATAATTGCGTCCCATGTGTTTTTACGTAATTTTTGTATAATTGAATATGTTTGGCCCCAGTTTTTTGGCCATAAAAATTTATCGGGTAACACGACAACGTTATCAATAAACGGCTGATTCGCTAAAAGGGACGCGGCTTTTTTTTGAACAACCCATGTAATAGTACATGGGATATTTGCTGTTTGTAACGAGTTTTTTAGTAAATATAATGCAGGCAGCGTGTGTATAACATCGCCGATTGCTGACACTCGCATGATAAGTATTTTCATGATATCCTAATATAATGTAAAAAGCGTAACATAAAATTTTTTATTTTCTGGAGTAGAATATGAAATTTATTATTCCAACTAAACTTATTGTTTGTGCAATGTTAACGTTTAGTATAACATTGATTGTTGTTTTTGCACGTTGTCATTACTACAAAGGAGAAAGTGTGTCTTATTTGCGAACAAAACCTGACTTTACTATTTCGACAGATGGTGTGAAAAAAGTTGTTCTTGATAACGGGATGACAGTTTTAGTTTTAAAAAACACGTCTGTTCCTAAGGTTCTTGTTCAAATTGCGTATAACGTTGGCTCATATGTTGAAGACGCAGGAGAACGTGGACTTGCGCACTTAATAGAACATATGATCTTTAAGGGAACACAGCAACTATCAGAATCTGATCTAGATGTCATTGCCCGTAAATATGGTGCTTCGTATAATGCATTTACATCTATGGATGTTACGAGTTATTACTTTGAGACCAACAAAAACAATTGGAAACCGTTTGTAGAAATTCTTGCAGATTGCATGCAAAATGCTCGTTTTGATGGGCAACATCTAGCTTCAGAATTAAAGGCAGTTATACAAGAGCTTAAGATGTACAAAGATGATTATGTGTCCATGATGCTTGAAAAAATTAAATCCCTTTTGTATCCGGCTAATCATCCGTATCATTATCCTGTTATCGGGTATAAAGAAGATCTTTTGAATTTATCTTCTGAAAATCTTCATCGGTTTTACAAAAAGCATTATCATCCAGACAGAGCGGTTCTTTTTGTTATTGGAGACGTTAATCCAGAGGAAGTTATTGCTTTGGCAAAAGAACAGTTTGAAGATATAACAAGTGAATCAGAAAGTATGATTCAATCGTTTCCTGTTTTACATGATAGTTTAGAAACACAACATACGCGTTTTTATGAAGATGTTGCAACAGAGCAGCTTGGTTTTTATTGGCGAATTCCTGGAAAAAAGAGTGAGCATGAAGTTGTGGCGACTGCTGCGGCAAGCTTGCTTGGTGATGGCGAAGGAAGTCGTTTGTATCGGGCGCTTGTTGACGAGCATAAAGTAGCGTCTGATGTTTGCGTTTATGCACAAAAATTTATGGAGTCAGGAATTTTTCTTGTTTTAGTTGAACCTGTTTCTGGTAAAAGCACTGAGTGTCGATGTGTTATTGAGCAAGAGTTGGCCAAAGTGATAGAGTACGGTTTTGACGACAAAGAACTTGAGTATATTACTAAGTCTCAAGGGAAACGGTTTTTCCAACGGTTACAACGTTTTACAAATTTTACATATGAATGGCTAACTTCATATTTTGCAACAGGTGATGAATATGCCGTGTTTAATCGTGTTAATAAATTTGTTGAAATACAATCTAGTCATGTGCAAGATTTTATTCAAGATTGTCTTGATCCGTTTTTAATGAATCAGATTGAAGTTTTGCCAATGCCTGAAAGTAAACGCGAACTAAGTGAACAAATAAAACGAGAGTCTGATGAGCTTGATAAGAAAATTTTGAGCAAATATAAGCGTACCGTTCCTGTTGAGTCACCAAAGTTGGCGCTTACTATTTCAGAGCCAGAACCTCTTGATTTTGTATTCCCAAAACCTGATAAGAAATTTGTTTTGGATAATGGATTGACAGTGCTTTTTCGTCAAAATCGTTCTTTGCCTTTACTTAGTGTAAGCTGCAAATTTAAAGATTATTTTTATTTTTCATCAGCAAAAGAGGGGATTCCTCTTGGTGTTATGATGGATATGTTGATCGAAAAAAGCGATGGCTATAGCAAGCAAGATAACGTTGATTTTTTTGAATTTTATGGTGTTGATTATAGTTTTGGAAAAAGTGGTGGTCATTTGTCATTGTTAAGCTCTGATGTGAAAAAAATATTTGAGCGTTTTTTATATGTTTTATGTAATCCAGTTTTTGAATCACGTGCCCTTGAGAAAGTGCGGGCGATAGAAATTGATTCTTTTATGCGCAGTAAAGATGACCCTATACAAGTAGCTGTTCGTGAGCTAAGACGTAGCGTGTATAAAGATCATCCATTTGGTTGGAGCTTTGAACAAGCGCTTGATGAGCTTGAACAATTGTCTCCTCGTGATTTAAAAACTTTACATGAAAAGTATATAAATCCAGAAAATATGATTTTGAGTATTGCTGGAGACTTTGATATCAATACAATGGAGAAGATAATCAAAGGCGTTTTTGGTCAATGGGTAAATACTGGCGAGCGTATTACCATAGAATATCCAGAAAGTGTTTTTGATTCGCAAGCAAAAATAGATACATTTATGTTACGAGATCAAGTTGTTTTGGCGATGGGGCAGCCGTCTCCTGTGACAATTGAGCATCCAGATTTAATTCCACTTAAGTTATTGAATTATATTGGGTTCCATTCTCTTGGCTCGCGTATTTTTCAATTGCGGCAACGATCAGGTCTTTTTTATGATGCCTTTGGGGCATGGGCTGCTGGGGCAGGTCATGAGCATGGGTTTGATTATGTTGGTGCTATTTTGAGCCCGGACAAAGTTGCTCTTGTTGAGCAGAAGATGCGTGCCCTGATTGACGGCATGGCTCGAGATGGTGTTACTCAAGAAGAAGTGAGTGCTGCACGTCAACTCTATTTAAAAACGTTAATCGATGCGATTTCAACTAATGCTTCGGTTGCAGAAGTTATGTGTACGCTAGAGGTTTTTGGCTTAGGCTTTGATTACTATGACAATGTTCTTAAACGTATTCAAAGTATGAGTATTGCTGAACTAAATAGCACATGTGCCAAGTATTTTAATACAGACAAGATGGTTCGCATACGGGTTGGCCGCGTTGGACAAGCAACTTAAGAGCTTTGTTTTTTGCGAACAGAATTTTTCTTGTGACGTTTGTGTTGGTTGCGTCGTTTGTGGCGTTTTAAATGTTCTTTTCTGAGAGCTATTGCTATAACTCGGTACTTATAGTAACGAGCATAATCTACTGGACGCATGCCATAATGATCTTTTGCATCGATATTAATATTGGGGCAAATTTTAACAAGATGCTGTGTTGCAGCTATATTGTTCTGTATTACGGCAACATGAAGTGGTGTGCGCCGATTTCTATCTCGAGCATTTATTATGTATTTGTTTGATTTTGTGTGTTTGTAGATTTTTTTAAAGAACTTAACATAATCGTTATACGTGATAGCGCTTTGTAAACGATTACACATCCAGAAGCAAATGTGAGTCGTTCAACCGCAACAATAGGAATAAGCCCGAGCCATTGTTGTGCTGTCATAGGGATTGTGTATAGCCAGATTATACTGCCCATTGCATGAGCAATAAATGTACTTGAAAGTGCTGTTAGAAAAATATTGGATATCAAGTATTTTCGTTTGATCGCGTATACTATCATGGGAACAAACCAATAACACGCATATAAAAAAGCGTGTTTACCAATGGGGTGTATTGCGAACAAAATCATGCAGATAGTCGGGAGCATGACGTGCAATAAAAAATTTGTTTTTTTGTATGCGTGTGTTTGAGTTGACCAACTAGCTGACCAACTGAATGTCGCAAAAAGCGTTGGTATGCCGTACGTTATGGGCAAACTTTTTAGAGCCCATTTAAATCCAAACAAGAGCATAATAAGTAATCCTGACTGTGTGAAATTACACATAGAACCAATTAGGGGCGCGATCATGTTAAGTATATTAAACGAGAATTTTTGTGATCCCCAAATAAAACTAAATCCTGTTTTTAGCCCAGGAATAATTGTACAAAGAAGCATAAAAATACCCATAAGAGACAAGAATAAAAATTTATAGCGCTTGTTTATTGTGTTCATGAGATACTCCCAAATTTGTAGACCCAACGATTATCCATACATTTATAAACACATGAGCAATAGTCTATCAAAAAATAAGATTAAAGTAATATCAAGAACAGTTCTTGAAGTGTTAGTGTTTTGTGTTACAGTGTGAATGTGTAACGTTTGTAAAAAGTTTGTGTAAAAAAATTGCGAATTATGTAGTGAGACTCCTATGAAAAACAAATTTTTTGTTGAAGACAATATCGGCTATGTCGAGCTGCTTGAAGTGTTTGGGGATGACTTGACGGTTGTTAATGCGGCTCGTGTTTCGTTTTCAAAAGAATCACATATGGAGCCGATTCCGGATCAAGAAGGGGGTGGGGTTGTTGCATATAAATTAAACGAACGCGATAAAAAGCTTATTCGCTATCTTGCGTCGCATGATCATATCACGCCATTTTTCCATCCGCAGTTGCGTTTTAGAATTAAAATGCCAATATTTGTTGCCCGAGAATGGTATCGTCATGTTATTGGTTTTGCTCGCAACGAAGTTTCCAGGCGATATGTTTTTGATGATCCACAGATGTTTGTTCCAAATATTTTACGAAAGCGTGATGAAAATATTAAGCAGGGATCTTCAAAAGAGCCTGTCGAAGATAATACGACACTTGTTAAACAAATGTCAGATTATTGCAAAGAATCACTCGCGTATTACAAAGAGCTTCTTGATAAAGGTGTTTGTCCAGAGCAAGCACGCATGATTTTGCCTCAGTCTATGTACACAGAGTTTGTTGAAACGGCTAGTCTTGCTGCATATGCTCGTTTGGTAAATTTACGATTACATCCGACGGCACAAAAAGAGATTCAAGATTATGCAAAGCTTATTGAGCAGTTAGTGCTGAATGATTTTCCTGTTTCGTGGCAAGCACTTATGCATGCTCGTGAAGAGAATAAAAACGATAAGTAAAATATACGTATCAAAATAAAAGGGGTTTTTCCTATGAGTATAAAAGCAGATGCTTGGATTCGTAAAATGGTCAAAGAGTATGGCATGATTGAACCATTTTGTGATGGGCAAGTTCGTGCTGGAACATCAGTACAACAAGAAATTCCAAGCGATAACACAAAGCAAGTTGTCAGTTATGGGCTTTCAAGTTATGGCTATGACATTCGTGTGTCAAACGAGTTTAAAGTTTTTACGAATATTTACAATTCAATTATTGATCCAAAAAAATTCAAAGAAAATTCTTTTGTCGATATCAAAGGCGACATATGCGTTGTGCCTCCGAATTCATTTGCGCTTGCTCGCAGCGTCGAGTACTTTCGTATACCCCGTAGTGTTTTGACAATCTGTTTGGGTAAGTCTACGTATGCTCGTTGTGGGATTATTGTTAACGTTACGCCGTTTGAGCCTGAATGGGAAGGACATGTAACGCTTGAAATTTCAAACACGACGCCATTACCCGCTATGGTTTATGCAAACGAGGGAATAGCACAAGTAATATTTTTTGAATCACAAGAAGCGTGTGAAGTTTCGTATGCTGACCGTAAGGGTAAATACATGAAACAACGGGGCATTACGTTACCCTGTGTTTAGTGCTTTGGGAATAGCTCGTTCGTTATAACAGAATACATGTACATATCTTATCCCCAGAATCTATTGTTTCTAGATTTTTGGGATTAACATCCCTGATTCTTAATTGTGGGCTATCTTCTTCTGTATTGTATTGACGTTCTGGTGCTGGTTCTGGAGTTGGCTTTGGAGTTGGTGTCCGATTACATTCTCCAGGGATAGACATTTCTTTCATGTCGATAGATTTTGGCGTTGGCGTAGGAATTGCCCCATATTTTATAAATTGAGAATAAATAGGCCTGAAATCATCGGGGCGAAAAAAATGTTTGTGGCTAAGGAGGAAGTCAAAAGGTGTTTGTTTGTTTTTGTTAAGAGCATTTGGATTAGCATTATTTTGAAGCAAAAGAATGATAACAATAGGATTATGATTTTTGACAGCCCAATGAAGGGGGGTATTCCCGTGTTCATCATAGATTGTTGATTGGGCTTCGTCTTTGATTAGGTCTTTAACGATTTCTACAGAGACGTTTCTTTGAACTAGGCGAAATAGTTGATGGGCTGGTGGCATCATATCTTGTAATGTAAGAGCGAATAGTTTTTCGTTCGCTTGTATTGCTCGTGAGGCGGGCATTTTAACATTAGCTGGGAATACTTGTACATAGGGTGGTAAAACGACTGTTTCTCGCGGAGTTTTGCTAAGGGTCCTCCTGCCATGTGCCTTCATGCCATGTAATGATAAACCATAACTTAAGCAAATGCCTAAGAGGACGAATGCTTTAACTTTTAAATCTATTTTTTTGAAAAAATTCATAAAATGCCTCCATTTTTATCTAGAATACTTAAGAGTGACAAAGAATTAATATTTAAATTCTAATAGTATTATTGTAAATGGTTTTGAAATAATTGCAAGTGCTTTTTTTATTGTTTTCAAAGTGCCTTGTTAGATATGGGCTCTACAATAAAATACACGAACTACATCCACAATGGCCATATTCGTCGTCTTCTTCGTGAGAAGTATCTTTTACTGGAGGCTTTTCTTGGGTAGCGCTTTCTTGAAAGTAATATTTTCTTTTTTTGTGCGATGACTTAGGAGTATGTTTTTTTGTTGTGTCTTTAGGGGCAATTTTTTTTTGTAGCGTAAAATTTTCAAAATCGAGCCTTACGTGTTCATGATCTATTATGGTTTTGGAGAACGTTTTTGGCCAAGGGGTTGGTCTTGGTGTTGGCGCAGGCGGAGGCTGAAGCCTTTTTCTGGGGAGTCTTGGGGCTGGAGTAACAAGTAGAGCATCTTCTATATCGAAAAACATTTCCCCCAGAACAATTTTTGCAATTTCAGGAACTTCTTCTTGTCGATTTTTCTTTTTAGGATCAGCTTTGTATTTGAGAAATAGTTCGAGTATTTTGGTACATTTTGCAATCGCCAGAGTTTTACAGTCTATGCAGTGTAATGGCGTTTCGCCGGTATTAAAGTTTGTGATATTGGGATTAGCATGATTTTCAAGTAAAATTTGAGTGGCCTTAAAATGATTCCTAAGGCATGCCATATGTAACGGGGCATAGCCTAAAATATTTCTTTTATTTGGCATAGCTTTGTGTTTAAAAAGAAGACGCATGATTTCTTGACGGTTATAGTCTGTGGCATAATGTAATGGTGTATTTCCAAAGTCATCTGGTTTGTTAACGATAGTCGGTCCATATCTTGCCATAACAGCGCGAACATAGTCTATTTTATTCTGTATGATGGCACAAAAAAAACACGTGCTTTCTTTGTAGCTATGATAGGCTTCATGAGGGTCATGTTCATGTGGTCGTAGGTGCCAGACGGTTTCTCGTGGGATATAGTACATCATGCTTTGTAGTGTGTTAGTGTTACACAGTAAAAATATAAGTACGATAAGATTTATTATTTTTTTGTGCGAAAAGTTTTTCATGGGCTTCGCCCCCTCCAAACTATTTTACAGTTTTTTGTGTTTTTCTAAAGAAAAGATAGATTTTCGTTGTTGCTTTCTGCAAGTAATTTTGTTTTGGCTTTGAAATTGGGGCATTTTAAAGACTTTTTTAAAAAAGAGTGCTAGGGGCGGGTCTTTTGGGGCAAGTAATTGACTTATTGTATGCATATGGTATAATTACAAAAAGAATAAGGTTCTAGTGAGAAATCTTCAGATATTGCGCATATGTATTTATGCTATTTTTTAATTATACAAATTTAATGGAGGTTTCTATGAAAAATTCCAAAACTTTTATCGTCAAAGTAATTCTGTTTTTATCGGTGTTTGTTTTTGCTTACAATGCATATGGCATGAAAATGGCTCATAAAAGAAGAGCAAGAGAAGCTTTTTCTTGTGTTGATGGTAATGTTCGCAAGCAAAAAAAGAGCCAATCTCAACACTTAGTTTCACCTGGGAAAAAAAGAGCGTTAGATAATGGGCCAAGAAGAAAAATAATAAAGTTTGCAAAACCGAAAAGAGTAGTAAGAAGCAAAAAAGAAGCCAGATCTTTTTGCAACAAGCGATTACTATATTTTATGGATAAAGGTGATATGAAAGGGTTGTTTCAGCTTTTGCAAATTTATTGTAAGGATTTTCGTGATAAGAGTTTACCATTTGATGTAAATCTTAAAGATAAAAATAGCTGGGCGTTATTGCATCATGCTGTTTGGAATGGTTGGGTAAAGATTGTTGAAGCGTTGCTTCATGATCCCAATCCAAAACTGGGTGCTGTTGCTGATATTAGGGGTAGGTTTGGTCTTGAGACACCGATGCATCTTTTAGCAAGGCGATGTCTTAAAGACTCATATACTGAAGAGAGAATTGCGACATTGCTTATTCAATATACTGAAGAGGGTGTTGATATTGTTAATATGTATGATTGTTTCGGTCAGTCTTCAGCTTATTTTGCAAAGAAGTATGGGAATGAACGGTTTTTGACGTTTCTAGAATCTGTTGGTGCTGATGTGTCTTCTGTTTCGAAATAATTTTTGAGGCGATGCATTATGCATCGCCTTTTTCCATCGTTTTTATGTTAACGAAAATTCGATTTTTCCTTGTTCATCATACATGTCAAAAATATCTTCTGGCCAGTTGGCGCTAATATCAATAACATGATTATCGTTATCACAAACAGGTGTAAATAATGGGCTTAAAACAGCGGTTGTTTTAAGTTCTCCGACAATTGTTTTTTGATTTTCTTTTAAAATTTTCATATGTTCTGGATTGCGCAATGGTCGACCGTATGTTTCAATTAAATCACGAGCTTTAAGGCCATCACCCGTTGACTTAATATGTTGTGCTAAAATCATAAGATCAGTGACAACTTGTTTTGTTTTTTCTAAATCTTTTACGCGTAATCCTAACACAGTATGTTGCTTGTCTTTTCCTGTTTTATCGGGAGCTGTTACTTGTTCTTCGACGAGTTCTATTGTCCCATGATCAATTAAGTAATACATGATGGTACAGTTAGCATGCGCGTGTGCACCGGTAATTTCTGTTGCCCCATCAGTTTGTTGTAAAATTCTTCTCAGTCCTGTGTTTGCCATCCCTAAAATAAATTGTTCAACAAGTTGCTCGGGTGTAAGTTTTTGCGCCCATTGTCCAAAAAGATCGCATTCAAGAAGTTTGTCGATATGAAAAATACTCACGTATAACGCGATAATTTCTGCACGTAATTCTTCGATTGCGTTTTCATAACCAAGTAAGAATTCGCTTACAGTTGTAGGCTTTACATCGATTGTATCGCCGATATCATGTGTTTTGTTGGCAATCGTTAGTTTGTCGCCTGGAACAAATGTATGTGTTGCAAGCTTGCCGCTTCCGTGCCCAATAGTTTCGTGTAAAATACAGTGAACATTCCAAATGACATTAGCTAGCTCATGATCTGGATCATGTTGCTCTAGCCATAGCGCATCTTTTTTGAGATAAAAAAGTTTACGTCCTAGGTCAGGATTAACAAGCATCATTAATTTTTTTGCGGCTGGATAGATAATTTGTTTAGAGCCGTATTTAGAACGAATATCTTCGTAATTTGGCAAACAGTAAGCAGCAGTGATAAACATCGGGCCAAGCCCGCCAGTACCAAAGACTTTATTGTTTATCGAAGCATTAGGAACAGATGTATTTGAAGCAAAAGATGTTTCTGAGTCTAGTCTTTCTCGTTTAAACTCTTTTGGCAACGGTAAATTACTTTCGATGGCTGGTAAGAAATTATTGAGTTTTGAGATGTCGATACTTTTTATTGTTGCTTCTGCCTGAAATGCTCCACGATGTGATTTTGGATCAAAATAGGTTTCGATAAATCCGAAATTATAATCGATCGTACTTGAATTTTTAAGCCATTCAATTGAATGTTTTTTGAAGAATTCTTCGTCGCCTGTTTCTAAAAACTGGATTAAATATTCTAGGCTTTGCGTGATATGCTTGTCAAAAAAATTGGGATGCTTTTGGGCATGCTGATAAGCTTTTTTGAGCCAGTGTGCTGAGACTGAAAGTTCTTTGCTATATTTTTCTTGTGTTGAATACGAGAGTGTTTTTGGCACACGTTTGTTATCTTTTGTGTCGACATAAAAAAACGAGTTAATTTTGCTTTGTTCTTCAGGTGTTAGTTGTTCATAATCATGTGTCATAAAATCAGGGGAATAAATATTAACAGCGCTTTGTTCGATGTTATTAGCAACCGTCGTCGTTGGTTCAAACGTTTGGTCAAAAAGTGTTTTTGATAGTGCTTCGATTTTTTTTTGAGCATTAGGTATATCAAGATACTCTAAAACAGCTATAATATTTTCAGGAGTAAGAGTTTTGAGTCCAATGCGCTCAGGCGTACGTTTAGAATTTGCATGTTCCCATTGAAAGTATTGCCCATGATTTGTCCAGAGATAAACAAGAAACGTTTTTGTTTCGTTTATAAATTCTGTCATGTTGATTGTTGCAAGGGTGCCCATTTTTGAATCTTTTAAAAGCTGATCTTTGTTTTTATAAATTATTTGAAAAATATCGGCTATATCGTGAGCATGTCGATGAATTTGATCAGCTGCAATATGATTGCCGGGTAAACTTGCACGCCAAATATAATAAACGAATACACGTTCTTCTGGTTTTAGTTTATTCCAAAGATCAGGAAGTTGGTCGTTATAACGAATTGCGATTTCGTGATGCTTTTCGATAGTTTTTGGAGCTTCAGATAATTTCATGGCGATATCCTGTTTTTTTTTGTTTTTATGATTTGAATAACATGACGACAAGCTTATTATAATCAAGAGATTTAGACCTAGAATAATTTTTTTCACACTTATCTCCTATTCTCTTCACTTTATGAATTATACGCACTACACTAAACAAGATTTTAGTATACTATATATGGTGCCTGATTTAAAGTCAGAAAAAACGAGGCATAAAAATGCGGGCATAAAAAGACGAGGTCGTAAAAAGATGAGGGTGTAATGAACAAAATAAAAAGTATTTCTATTTTTTTCGGTTGCATAATATTTGTATTTTCTTTTTTTAAACAAAGTTATGTAGGAGCGTTTGCGCCAACTAATTTTTTTATCCAAAACGATCCGTTTTTTCGATTATTACCCCCGAGGCCACAGCGATTTAATCATGATGAAAAAAAGAAACAAGAATATATAGATAACGTCCCATTTATTATTTGTACAGCGCGAGTAGAATCTGGACAACGAAGAACGGGGTTAAATCTTACAGGAGAGCGTCGAAGTATTTTTGCGTTATACGAAGACACACAGTCTGCAGTTGCTATGCTGAAAAATCCAATAGGAGATGTTAAGCAAAAAGTAGACGCGTTGGTTCTTCCTGGCGTGCCTGGTGGAGCTCAATCACTGACGGATGATGGCAAAAGTGGCCATGCTTCTTTAAAGGGACAGTTTGAAGAAGTTGATGTAACATTTTTTACCAGCGCTCGTATTCCACAAAAGTTAATCCCAGGAAATTTTTTTGTCAGTTGCTATCTTCCTCTCAAGAGTAAGCAGATCTCAGAGTTTAATGTGAGTGTTATGTCTCAAGCGTATTTTGGCCCAGGAATCGCTATTTCGAATTTTGTTAAAAATCTTAATCAGCAGGCCAAAGATTTAGGGGGACTTTCGTTTAATAACTGGTCAAAATCAGGGTTTGCCGATCCAGTACTTGAGCTTTCATGGCAGCGACGTTTGGCTCAGCAAGAAGGGCCGATAAAAGTACTTTCTTTGTTTGCGAGCATCGGGACGCTGTTTCCTATTGCGAGCCATAAAGACGAAAACGAAGCGCTGGCTTTATCGTTAGGTAACGATGGGGCATGGGCTTTTCCTATTAAACTTGCTCTAGAGCTTGATTTTGAACAGTACTTTAGGATGGGATTATACTTAGATTTTCTCACAATGCT
>CAZFHP010000004.1:0-49756 GCA_964519365.1 uncultured Pseudomonadota bacterium | reverse complement strand
AAGAAATATATCTTTTGGGATTATACGCAAACATGAAAAAATCGCACAAGAAACAGGAAATTTATTTGCAGGCAAAAGCCCTGTCACCCGACGGACAAAAGAACTTTCTGACCAAGCGATCGCTCAAAGCTCTATGCTCGACTTTCTTGTTCCAATTATAACGCTCTTTGGATCAGTTATCATAAATATTTTGTACTTTGGCAATCACACTTTCTTTGGCGGACCAAACACTATTGTCACAGCATTACAAACAGCAAACACCGCTGCCGCACTTTTTAATAGTGCTGTTATTACACTTATCGTCGGTTTCTTGTTTTTACTCGCACGCAAAACATTAACACTCGCTCAATTGCCACAGATTTGCCTGGAGGGTCTTCAGGTCATGGGACCATCAGTTGCTATTCTTATTTTAATTTGGACACTAAGTAATCTTTTGCGCTATGATCTTGGCACAGGGAACTACTTGGCAAGTTTATTACTCGGACATCTAAACGTACACTTACTTCCTGTTATGTTTTTTCTGGCTGCCATGTTCACAGCATCAAGTATTGGTTCAGCATGGGGAAGCATAGGGCTACTTATTCCAATAGCATTACCCATGACAATATCACTCTTACATCTCCAAGCACCAGTAACACTTACTATGCTCCCAATAATCTATCCATTACTTGGGGCGATCGTCTCAGGTTCGGTAACGGGCAATCATCTGTCCCCTATTTCTGATACGATGCTTATGTCTTCAACAAGCGCAGGAGCACATCATATAGATTTGGTCAAAACGCAGTATAGCTTTTCTATCCCAACGATTTTTTCAACAGCCATTGCATTTTTGGTGTCAGGAATTCTGGCATATAAGCTCAGCGTACCTGTTAACGCACTTATTTCTCTATGTGTGGGTCTTAGTTTAAATATCGCCATTTTGAGCATATTACACATTCGAGCTCATTCTAAAAGTGCGAATATGAGCTAAATTAACAAAAACACAGATTCCCATTGACTATATCTTTCTACGCAAGTAGAATAGTTTTTTCATAAATTATGACACATGTTGTCATAACTAAACATTTAGGGATAAAAAACTATCATGAGCAATAAAATTATTCGAACATTATGGGGGGACTTGCAAGGAGAAGAACTCAAAAAATTCGCCCTGCTCGCGCTCGGCTTCTTCTTCTTAATCGGCTCATACTGGCCTCTAAAAATATTAAAAGACAGCATCTTTATTAATATCGTTGGCCGAACATATATCCCAACAGCGAAGCTTTTATCTCTTACGCTGTTCTTCCCTCTTGTGCTTGGATACTCAAAGCTTGTCGATTATGCATCAAAAGAAAAAATCGTATATTTTCTTATTAGCATCTATGGAACCCTTGGGGTCGTATTTGTTTGGTATTTTTTACACCCAACAATTGGGCTCTCAAATACCATAACAGCCCCCAATCGATACATTGGCTGGCTCTTTTTTCTCTTTGTTGAAAGCTATATCTCACTTATGGTTTCACTTTATTGGTCTTTTGTAAACGATGTTACTACCCCTGAGTCTGCTAAAAAGGGGTACGGAATGATTGTTTTTGGCGCCCAATTTGGTGGGTTCTCCTGTATCTTACTCGCTAACCGTCTGGCAGCAGACACAACGCTTTATGCGCAGCGGGTTCCATTGATCGCATCTATATCAATTGCTATGTTTTTTGCAATTGCTTTTGTCACGTTTCTTTTACAAAAAACCGTCGATAAAGAAAACCTTACCAGCTATGAAGAAAAGATCTCAGGAAATCAAGATAAAAAAGAATCCGTCGGTTTTCTTGACGGTCTTAAAGTAATTGTCACACGGCCATATGTTGGCGGCATATTTTTGATTATCTTTTTTCATGAGCTCATTTCAACCGTTATGAATTACCAGATGCTTTTTCTGGTCGAAACAACCTATCTGGACCCAGGAGCTCGAACAAAATTCTTATTTGACTATGGCCTTTACGCACAAAGCATTGCATGCTTATTTGGGCTTGTTGGAACATCTTTTTTTCAACGCCGCTTTGGCATCAAATTTTGCATCATCGCATTTCCTGTTTTGCTGGGCAGCTCTATTGTTGTTTATTTGCTTAATCCAACATTACAGGCTGTATTTTACGTTATGCTTATCGCCAAGGGCATTAATTACGCATTTAACCAACCAGCCAAAGAAGTACTTTATATTCCTACATCAAAAAATATCAAATACAAATCTAAAGCATGGGCTGATATGTTTGGTTTTAGATTCGCCAAAGCAACAGCATCGATAATTAATCGATCATTTGGGCCATTTGTCTATGTTATAGGGGGAATCTCGTTAAGCATAATAAGTATCTGGGTTATGTTATCCAACGCACTAGGAAATAAATTCAGAAAAACCGTTTTAAATAAAGAGATTATCGAATAGCTAGTTATTTTTCGTTTAAGTTTACGATAATATTTCTTAAACTTTTTACTTTGCCCAAAATCAAAACTTCTCACTTTATTCCAACAAAATAAAATAACAATTAATTGAACTCTCGATAAATTTGCTATAACCTAAAGTGTAAAGGCACTTGAAATACTGGATTTGCCGAACATTTCAATTAAAGTAATCGGTCTCTTCTATAAATTTCCTTTACATACCAAGTTGTAATTATTTTTTTTATTTTTATTTTTTCAATTCTAGTTGGGGTACTATGAACATATTGAATCTATCTAAAAAAATTAAACATACCCTATGGGGAAATTTGTCAGAACAAGAATTTAAACGTTTTGCACTCCTAGCCCTAACATTCCTCTTCATCATTGGCTCCTACTGGCTCCTACGGCCACTCAAAGACAGCCTCTTTATTAGTATCACCGGCAAAAACTATCTTCCATTAGCTAAAATTATATCTTTCGGTTTTATTATTCCTCTTGTTCTTTTGTATGCAAAGTTAATCGACTTAGTAGAAAAACAAAAACTCTTTTATGTTCTTTGTTCTTTTTACTCAATTATTTTTGCAATAATCGCATACTTATTGACACATCCAACAATTGGTTTAGCAAATACTGTTCCAAGCAAAGATAGAATATTGGGTTGGTTTATTTATGTTGCTATTGAAAGTTTTGGATCGATACTCGTCACGCTCTTCTGGTCTTTCGTTGCAAGTAGCACAAAAACAGCGTCGGCAAAACGTGGTTATGGATTAATCATTTTCGGAGCCCAAATTGGATCTATGGCTGGGCCCTCTCTTGCTATGGCGGCAGGAAGATTTGGCTTGCCAAACCTCATGATAATAGCTGTAGTAGGAATTACAACAATTCCCCTTCTGGTAAAATTATTTATTACCATTTTCCCAACTACTGCAGAATCATCAACAGAGTTTAAGCAAAAGAAAAAAACAAGTCCTATTGAAGGAATAAAACTTCTTTTTACGCGTCCTTATCTCCTTGGCATTCTTGGCATCTCAGTACTTTACGAAATCGTTGGTACAATTCTTGACCTTCAATTTAAATTTCTAGCAGGTGATGCCTTTAAGGGACAACCTGAACAATTAACTTCTTTCTTCGGAACTTATGGCTTAACGACAAACGGAATAACTTTTATTCTTGCTCTTTTTGGCACAAGTTTCTTTATTAGAACATTCGGTTTGCAATTCTGTCTTGTTGCCTATCCTATTTCTATTATTTTTGTTGTTCTTAATGCTTGGGCATTTCCTCTGTTATGGATACTTTTTGGATCAATGGTGACTATTAAAGCATTAAGCTATGCATTAAACAATCCATGCAAAGAAATCATGTATATTCCAACAAGTAAAGACGTTAAGTTTAAAACAAAAGGCTTCATCGATATGTTCGGTAGTCGATCTGCTAAAGCTACCGGGTCAGGGATTAAAACATTTGTTATAAAACTTGCGAATCCAATTATGTATGGTTCTCTTATTTCCTTGGGCATAATTGGAATCTGGATAACTGCCGCTCTATTTGTCAGTCGGAAAAATAAAAAACTTATAGACAAAGGCAATATTATCGAATAGAGAATAAAATAATAATTATTGAACTCTAGGCAAATTTGCGATAATCTAGAGTGTAAAGGCATTTTAGATGGTGGTTTTGTCTATAATTATTTCACTTTCTTCCATTCTACAAATTTCCTTTACATACTGAGAAAATATTAGGGGTATGTATCAAGAAAATTAGCTATACCGAAAGGACATATTATCGATGTAGTAGTAATTTATAAAAATAATTTAAAATAACGTATTTTTATTTTTTATATATTTTTTTCATGTGAAAGGACTATCGAAAATGCTGACAAATTTAGTTCGATTTTTTTGGGGTGATTTAACATCTGACGAAATGAAAAAATTCGGAATTTTATCCGCAATATTCTTTCTTATTATCGGTGCCTACTGGACATTGCGTGTCATGAAAGATGCTCAATTTGCCATGCTCGTTGGATATAAGTATCAACCATATGCAAAAATGGTATCACTTGTTTTTGTCATATGTGCTGTTCTCTTTTACAACAAGTTAATTAGCATACTCAAAAGAAAAACCCTATTCTATTCGCTTACGACCTTTTATGGGATTACGTTCTTAATCATCGCCTACTTTATTGCCCAGCAAACAGGCTCTGGTGCCGCAACAACAATAGCTTCTCCATCAGCTCTTTCAGGCATGTTTTCTTTTATCCCTGGTAAATTTTTAGGCTGGTTTACATATTGCTTTCTAGAAAGCTTTGGTTCTATTATCGTCGCACTTTTCTGGTCATTTGTTGCCAGTACAACAACAACCGACTCTGCCAAGCGCGGCTACGGTATGGTTGTTGCAAGTGGACAAGTTGGCTTACTCATAGGAACGCTTGTCGTTGCAAAATATGTTAAAGCCATTGGTATCGGCACACTATTTGGTATCGGCGGACTCTTAATCTGTCTTATCCCATTTTTTGTTAAGCTTTATGTCTCATCTGTTCCAATGCAAACAGAACAAGAAGCACAAGCAACAAATAAACCAAAAACAGGAATGCTTGAAGGGTTACGCTTAATCATAAGCAAGCCATATATTGCTGGACTTTTAGTCGTAACAACTATGTACGAGATTATAAATACAATAGTCGAGTTTCAAATGGGTATGTGTATTGACAGAATCTATCCTGCAAGCCTTGACGCTGGTGCAGCGTTTGCATGGTTCAAAGCATGGAACGGTTTTTCCGTTGGAGTTCTCTCATTAACATTTGCGCTTCTTGGAACAAGCTTCTTTATGCGTAAATTTGGCTTGAGATTTTGTTTGATCGCATTTCCGACAACGATTGGTATTACGATTGCAACACTATTTGCTTTTTACATAACAGGAGCAAGCAACTTTATCTTAATGTGGGCATTCTTCGTAGCTGTCGTTATCTTTAAAGGCTTAAGTTACACATTAAATAACCCAACAAAAGAAGTTATGTACATCCCAACAAGTAAAGACGTTAAATTTAAAGCTAAAAGCTGGATTGATGCATTTGGGAACAGAACAGCTAAGGGCGCAGGTGCCGTTGTCACGGGATCTCTTGGCGCAGCACTTCCAACATTACTTATGTTCGGAACAGGCATCTCGCTTACTATTGTCATCTTCTGGTTGTTCATCGCTTCTAAAGTTGGCAATCAATTTAATCGACTTCAAGCTGAAAATAAGATTATCGAATAAGATCATCGAATAAGATAATTTAAACGAAGGGCCCGAAAATTCGGGCCCTCTTTTTTTGTAAAAAGTCCCGCAAGCTGCTAGATTAAAATATCGGTGCTCTACGTAACATGAGTTAAAAATATTAAAAGAAGGAGTCGTCGTATGTTTTCACCAATGTTTTCTATATATTTAATCCCATTCTCTGTGGCTATGTTCCTTGCTTTTAATATGGGAGGAAGTGGAACTGCCCCATCTTTTTCCTGTGCTTACGGTTCAAATATTATACAAAAAAAGTTTATTCCAGGACTATTTACGATCTTTGTTTTTTTAGGAGCAATTTTTGCGGGGAAAAAAGTAATCGTAACAATGAGCAAAGGAGTTTTGCCAGCACATCTCATGAGTTTGCCTTTAACAACGATCATCCTTCTTTCTATTTCTCTTTCTCTTTTACTCGCAAATCTTTTGCGAGTACCTCAATCAACAAGTCAGTCAGCAATCTTTGCCTTGATCGGCCCAGCAATTTACTTTAACATGTTACAAACAAATAAGCTTTTTTTTGAAATAATCCCTGTATGGTTTCTATTGCCAATCATAGCTTTTTTTTCGACCCTTTTTATTGGAAAATATATCTACAATCCAATAAAAAAAAGAAATCCTGATAAAATCGGAAAAATATACAATCATTTTTTGTTAAAAGTAGTCATTGTTCTTGCTTCATGTTACGTTGCATTTGCTATAGGATCTAATAACGTCGCCAATGCAGCCGGCCCTATGGTCTCTATGATTTCCAATAAACTTGCGATTCCTACAAATGGACCCGATTTTGTTCTCATCATGATTCTTACAACATTAATTATCGCTCCTTGCTTTGGCATTGGTAGTTCTTTTTTTGGATGCAATGTTATGAAAACAACAGGCAAAGAAATTGTTCATTTTGGCCCTCTAGGAGCAACCTTAGTTTCAATAATTACCGCAACGCTACTTCTTTTAGCCTCAGTTACAAGAGGTATTCCAACATCTCTTGTTCAAGTAAATGCAGGAGCAATTATTGCACTTGGAATATCTAAAGTCGGATGGAAAAATATTGATCACAAATCAGTAAAAAAAATATTTTCCGTATGGGTGATAGCACCACTTATAGCACTTTCTATTTCATATCTACTTACAATAATAGCTGATAAACTCGGCTTACTGTTTTAATGTAAACAAAAACAACACTCTTCGTATGATCGAGCAATTTTAAAACCCAATTGACTATGTGAATTTTATATGCTACGATAAAATTATCGTGTTATTATATTTTTATGGTTTTTTGGAGGATCATATCATGAAAACCGCACATGAGACGTCAATCTCATTATACATACCGTTCCCGGTAGATAGTACAGCAGTACTCGCTCTATCGTATAATCTCTACTCTACCAGCATAGTATCTGAGAATCTCTATGCAACACTTTCTTTTCAATTAAATCGCCCAAAACGCCGGATCCGGCGTTAATTAAATTCTTTATTTCCCCAATTTTATTTTTTCTATTTTTTTAAACACGTACATAACGTGTTAACGTTTTAATTTTTTTTAGCACCCATACTATTGAGTGCTACACACTATTATTTTAAAATATAAATTTTGTTTTTTAAAAAACAGAAAGGCTTATCATGTTTACTTGTTATCTTAAAAACTATATATGCTACACGTACGTCACATTACTTATCTTTTTTGCTGCATGTTCATCACCAACAAGCAAAAACGTTTATCAAAAAACACTTACTGTTGGAACAAACTCAGGCTTTCCACCCTATGAACTTATTGATCCAACAGGAAAAATCGTTGGCTTTGATATAGACGTTGCTCAAGCAATCGCTCACAAAATGAACGCAAAACTTATCGTAAAAGATATGGCTTTTGATGCGCTTATTATAGCATTACAGCAAAACAAAATAGATCTTGCAATTGCAGGCATATCAATAACACCAAGCAAGCAAAAAAAAATATCTATGGTTCATTATCATGGTGATACTTTAACAACATACCCCCTTGTTTTTTGGGGTAACGTTCCAAAAAATATCACGTGTCTTGACGACATCAAAACACATACAAACAAAACAGTGTGCGTTCAAGCGGGACAACTGCAAGCAGAATTTATTGCACAATTTGATTTTCTCGATATCAAATATTTAACCAATATTATCGATTTAATCATGGAAATAAAATACGGCAAATCATTGGCATGCGTTCTTGAACCCATTGTCATAAACGAACTCAAAAAAAAACATCCCGAATTACATGCACTTAATCTTCCGGCAGGCGAAAAATACAAAAGCCTTGGGCACGGCATCGGGATCAAAAAAGAAAATACAAAACTAACGCAACACGTTACGAGTATTATCAAGACACTCAAACAAGACAAAACGCTAAAAAAACTTACAAAAAAATGGTTCGGGGAAGAAAAAACAGGAGAAAACAATGACTAGCCAAACAATCACACATCTTATCATGTCATCAATGCCCCTCTTATTGCAAGGGGCACTGATGACGCTAAAAATCGCTTTTTTCGCGATTATAATAAGCATCACTCTTGGGTTACTCTTAGGCATATGTACTGCGCAAAAAACAAAGATCTTGGTACTTTCACAGATAATAAACATATACGTACTTATTATCAGAGGGACCCCCGTGTATATTCAAGTGCTTATTGTCTACTATGCTTTACCAGATATTATTGGAATAAATCTTTCACCATTTATTGCAGGCGTTATTACCCTTGGCGGCAACTCAACAGCATACGTTTGCGAGATAATCAGAGGTGGCATTAATACCATAGATAATGGCCAATGGAACGCATGTTATGTTTTGGGCTATAACAAGCTACAAACACTTGTGTATATTATTTTGCCTCAAACACTTAAAAATACTCTTGCTTCTCTGACCAACGAACTTGTCGTTATTACCAAAGAAACATCTATTTTATCAACCATCGGGCTTCTTGAGATAACAAGAATCGGAACAAATATTAACGCGCAAACACTTGCTCCTATGCCGATTTATCTTATTATCACAGGTTTATATTTCTCGATGACAACCGCGATAAATATTATTTCAAAAAAAATCGAAGGGAGCTTAAGCTATGATTAACGGGAAAAATATAACACTAAAATATGATACGAACATAATACTTGATACCATATCGTTTTGCATTCAAAAAAATAACATTACTTTTTTGATTGGCAAAAGTGGCGCAGGCAAAACATCGTTACTTAACTGTTTAGCCAATCTTTGTAATAATTACACTGGAACAATAAAGCTTCACGATACTAATATTAAAGATCTTTCAGGCAAAAAACGAGCAAAATATATTGGCTTTGTAGCACAACACTTTAATCTTTTTCCACATATGACAGTTTTGCAAAACTGTGTACACCCCATGACAAAAACACTTGGGATATCGCACGCTGACGCTCAAAAAAAATCACTTGCAATACTCGCAAGCTTAAACATAGAATCAAAAAAAAATAGTTACCCCAAAAGTCTTTCTGGGGGACAAAAGCAAAGAGTCGCGATCGCCCGTGCGTTGTGTCTGGAGCCGAAAATACTTTTGTTTGATGAGCCAACATCAGCGCTTGACCCGCAAAGCACGCAAGCACTTCAAGTGATTTTAAAAAAGTTATGCAAAACTGGCATAACAATCGTTATCAGCAGTCATGACATGCCATTTGCCAAAAATATATTCGATCATGTTTATCTTATCGAAGATAAAAAAATCTTTGATTTTTCGGCAGCAAAAAAGAAAATTAACGATTTTTTAAATCATAAATAATAAGAGAACCCTTTTTTGCCACAAATATCACATAAACCTGGCTATTTATTCACAGCTCTTTTATTATAAACGTGTGTCTTTTTAAACATAATAAAGGTGAGTATTAATGGGGAACCCCGTGATAAAAAACATATTAAAAAAACTAAAATCAATTCTTTGGAAAGATTTATCAATAGAAGACTTCAAAAAATTCGGCATGCTTTCACTCACACTACTTTTCATCGTAGGTATATACTGGCTCATGAAGCCCCTTAAAGAAAGCATTTTTGTCAAAGTAGTCGGCCGATTTTATTTACCCTACGTCAAAATTGCTTCTTTTGGTTTTATTATCCCGCTTGTCTTGGGATACTCTAAACTCGTTGACATGTTTGAAAAGCAAAAATTATTTTATGTCATCTGTGCATGTTACAGTATTATTTTCTTTCTCGCAGCATTCGCTCTTGCTCACCCAACTATCGGGCTCGCAAATACACATCCTAGCCCAACCAGAATAATAGGCTGGATCATCTATCTATTTATCGAAAGCTTTGCATCTTTGCTTGTTGCTCTCTTTTGGTCATTCGTTATTAGTAACACAGATACAAAATCAGCAAAGCACGGCTACGCGCTTATTATTTCAGGCGCACAAATTGGCACGATACTCGGCCCATTTATCGCAACCAAAGCCCCTGAGCTTGGCATCGTATTTCTAACATTTCTTGTCAGTGCAGCGATCTTAATCATTCCCGTTCTTGTCAAAATTTTTATTCTCGTTTACCCCTGTGCCGCTGAAACACATATTCCTGAAAAGCAAAAAACTGGACCCCTTGAAGGTCTTAAGCTTCTTCTTTCAAAAAGATACTTATTGGGTATCTTAGGAGTTGCAACGTTGTTTGAAATTATTGCAACGATCGTTGAATATCAAATGATCTTTTTAGCTGACAGTACATATCCAGTAGCAGAACAAGTAACTCAATTTATGGGCTATTTTGGCCTGGCAACCAATAGTCTCGCACTCTCATTTGCATTAATCGGCACCAGTTTTTTAATCAGAAAATTTGGATTAACTTTTTGCTTAGTCGCTTATCCGACTATTGTTGGTATCGTCATGATAAAAGTTTGGGCCCTCCCAAGCCTGTGGATTTTCTTTGTAGCCGCTGTTATTATTAAAGGTCTTAGCTACGCCCTTAATATCCCATGCAAAGAAATTATGTATATTCCAACAAGCAAAAATATCAAATTTAAAACAAAAAGTTGGATCGATATGTTTGGCAGCAGGTCTGCAAAAGCACTGGGCTCTGTCGTTAATACGTTTTTCACAAACATACAAAGCATGCTCTTCTTCGCTCCACTTATCTCTCTTGGGATTATAGGCTTTTGGATTTCTGTTGCACTCTATGTTGGCAAAACAAACAAACATCTTACTGACAATAATCTGATCATAGAGTAAGATAACCCCGCCAACAAGCGTATAAAACAATCACCGTACTTTTTTCTTGCTTTTTATTATGTTTCGAACTTCTTCGTCCATAAAAAAATAAAAATCATAAAAAAAATCGTAAGCAATTTTTTTAAGTCGCTTGTCGCTCATAACATTATGAGCAATTCTTATCAGATGGGCTTGTTCTTTTAGATTTTTTGTTACACTATTTTTTATAAACAGCTCAACTGTATTAATATCTGGATACAAAAAATAATCTTTAATTTTCTTTCGCCAAGCAACAATATGCTCTTTTCTTAGACCAAGTTTCTGCGCACATAGCAGTTCTTCTTCAAAAACGTTAAGCTTCCACAAGCAATCAGCTATCATTCCCCAATCAATATTACCAATTACAAAAAAGAACTTCCTCCAAAGATGTGTATCTTCACTAAACTTTAAGCAATAATCACTTTTAGGCACAATAGAACCTGCAATTTTTTTTGTTTTCGGCACATATGAATAAGCCCCAGGAATACCTGGACGAGAAGTAACACAATAACAAAAACGCTTCTCGTCTACACAATTACGCATGTACCATGTTCGCCATCTATTAACAAAGCCATGAAAAAAAACGCCCGCGCCAAAAGACGACTCTTTGCTATAAATATCTTTTAACGAAACATTCGAAAAGTGCATTCGACTTCGATCAATACCATACTCGTAACAAATATTAGGAAACGCTACACCTAAAATAAATTTTTCGTCTTCAAACGTATCTTCAGGAACAATACTTAAAAAAACAATAGCAAAAAGAATATGCGCAACTAATCCAAGCATAATTGTCGCCCCTTCCAAAGAAGAATCCCGCAAAACCCCGCCCGGCAAAGCTATACGCAAAGCCGGGCATAAAAACATTTTACTCAAACATGCTAACTTGCATGTTCGTGAATTACTTGCTCATGACCTTGAACTAATATCGACGTTCTTCTCTTTCTTTCTTGTCTATCTTCAAATTTTTCTTGCGCCATACGCCATCTCATAAAATCATAAAAATTAGACACTATATCTTCAAGCTCTGGGACATGCTTAACAGTTTCTAAAAGGCTCATAATCTTCACTCGAAGATCTTTTTTGGGAATAACATACCCAACAAATTGCTCAATCGACCTATCTGTTAGCTCGTTTGAACAATATTCCCGAATCATTTTATGCCATCTTGTAATGACACCTAAGACCTCAAGCTTCGGAATTCCAATCTGCTCTGCAAACACACGCTCAACCAGTGGCACTTCATCTGAAAAATAAGCAACGATTCTCTTCCTAGCTTGCTCAGAAAGTCTTGCCTGCAACCTTATATCTTCATTAAATTTCAAACAATGTGCAATCCAAATGCTTTCGGGCACATAAGAATATACCCCCCGCTTCCCCCATGGCCAACGACAACATAAGCAACAACGTTTTTTCTTAACCATTTCAGTCATATACCATTCACGCATCTCATCAACAAGACTATGAAAAAGCACACCCGCCCAAAAAGAGTTTCCGGCTTTTAGTTGACCATACACATCTTTAAACTTAACGCGTGGAATATGCGTTACTTCACGCTTGACCCCCCTTGCTATATATCGAATATCAGAAAAACTCGTTCCCAAAATAAATTCTTTTTCATTAACGCGCACATTCTGCGCAGGACCACTTAAAAAAGCTATCGCGAGAACAATGTGAACAACTGGGGCAGCCATAATAGATCTCCTCTAATGTAATACCATAATACTTTGTAACGTTTGACCTAACATATCTTGATTTTGACATACAATACCATCAATCCCCAACATATTTCCCCTGACAATATTTTCTCGAGAATCATCAATAAACAAACACTCTTCTGGGTTTAATTTATATGTTGTAAGCAAATAATCATAGATATCTCTATTTGGCTTACTCATCCCTACAACCCCTGAAACAACAACCCCATTCGCGCATGCAAAAAATTCATCTCGTTTTTCTAACCGTTGATAAAGCTCTTCTTGAAGATTCGACAAAAAATAAATCCTATACCCCCGTATTTTTAATTCATAAAAAATCTCAAGTACTTTTTTATGCACGGGCATAACGTCATGCAATCTTTTATACAGCATAACAAAAACATCTCGCATAAACTTACTAACATTAAGCTTGGCTGCATCTTGAGCAAATGTCGACTTTCCTTGAAAAGAATCTGTCCAATATTCGTGTGCTAAATAAGGGGCATAGCGAGATGCTTGCCCTATGTTCCCATGAAAAAAACTAAACAGAGCTGCTCGAACATCATACATAACGCCACCTAAGTCAAAAATTATATTTCTGTATTTTCGACCAGATCTACAATGGCGAGTAAAAAATCTTTTTAAGCAACCACAACACCCTTTAACAGGTGCCCGCATGATTATATTTTCTCTTCTTTTCTCATGTGCTTCACGTTGCATGCTATAACCAACGCTAGAACAAAAAATTACTCCCAAACACAGTACAAACAACATGCCTTTTCGAACTTCTTTCATCCTGTCCTCTTTTTTCTGTAACATATACAATAATACACTCTGTCTCGAAAAAATATTTTATCACAAACCGGGAGACGATAACATGATCTTTCGATACATAAAAAAATATAAAAACATAAGTATGATCGTATTTCTCATACTCACTATCGCCATGATAATTACAGGAATATTCTTTTTCAAGAAACAAGCACAAACGCGCAAATTTTCCCGTAATAATATGGACAAAGCATGCTCCCCCTATTTGCGTCAGCATGCGCACAACAAAATTTTTTGGCAAACATGGGATCAAAATACACTCGATTACGCACACAAACATAACAAGCTTCTTTTTGTATCTATAGGCTATGCTCAGTGTTACTGGTGTTATAGCATGTCCCAAGAAGTATTTAACGATAATGCTATTGCAGATTATTTGAACAAACATTTTGTTTCAGTAAAAATAGACCGTGAACAAAGGCCAGATATTGCTCACTATGCAACAGCATATATGCAAGAAACACAAGGAGCTTCTGGCTGGCCGCTTAACGTAATCATAACTCCAGATCAAAAGCCATTTTTTGCTATCACGTATGTGCCTCTCAAAGAAGAAAATAACACACAAATATTTTTAAAATTACTCATGCAAGCAAAAAAAAATTATGACAAACACAAAGATAAAATCCCAAAATTTATACCAAAACAATATACACTTGAAGAACACAAAACTTCGCAAAAAAGTTTAGACAATATCGAGCTCAATAAAGCTCTAAAAATACTTGTAAAAAATTTTGATCCCGAGCATGGGGGCTTTGGCACAAGCATGAAGTTCCCACCCTATAGTACACTTTTGTTTCTCTCAGAATATTTAACACAAGATAAAGAAAAAAATACAAACAACACACACACACAAACCGCTCGAAAAATACTCGAAAAAACACTTGACAGCATAGCACAACACGGCCTACATGATCACATACAAGGGGGATTCTATCGCTATTGCACAGACAGAACATGGACAAAGCCACACTTTGAAAAAATGCTCTACGACCAAGCACTCATGCTATGGGTTTATAGTATGGGACACAAAGTATTACAAAAGCAGGCGTACAAAACGATCATACAAAATATTCTGTCATGTTTAAAAGATACATTTGAACATAATGGCTTATTTTACGCGGGACACGCTGCATACACAAATAATAACAATGGCGAATATTATCTTTGGACCAAACAAGAACTCGAAGCAATACTTACAGTACAAGAACTATCAAAGCTCAAAAAAACATATGACATAACAGAAAATATCGAGAACAAAATACACCTGATAAAAAAAGAACTCACATTTGAGCCAGCCATAGAAAATAAATTATTACACAGTCGACTAACACGCCAACAACCATTTATTGATAAAACAATTATCACAAGCTGGAACGCTATTTTGGGAATAGCCCTATTGCAAGCGTATCGTGCAACAGGAATAGAAAAAAGTAAAGATATCGCGCTACGATTATTTGAAAAGCTCTTACACGAACATTACAAGAAAAATCATCTAATTCACAGTTGCCTAGGAATTACATGTCAACAAGAAGCATTCTTAGAAGATTATGCGACTATGCTTTTATTTGCAACACATATACACGAAGAAACAGGAAAACACAAAAATATCGTAAATAAACTTTTTAAGCTCATGCAAAAATTTTATAATCGTGATAATATTTGGTACGAAAATAACAGACGAGACTTTGCAAATATCCCAGCACAAGCACATGATACATATATGCCAAGCATACAAACGTTTACACAGTTGGCACAACTCAAAACTCAAAATATACTTCGGACAAATCAAAAAGAAAACTTTGAAATAAAAACATATCGCACGCCATTACTTTATGATTTTCATAATTTTGCGGTTTTAAGCACTCGTAAAAACAATACGAAACATCTTGCAAATCTAAATTCTGATGCTATGATATAACGCACGTTACTATTATAAGTAACTGAGTGTGCACTTTTTATAACTTTGATTTACTAAAAATTTATATCCTAAAACAATGTCTCTGTCACAAAAATATATCACCCTCATAAACATACCGTTTGACCTTGGAGCAAAAACACCTGGTGCCTGTATGGGATATGTGGCCCTTCAAAGCGCCGCAGAACAAGCACAGAGCGCTTATTTCAAAAATTATCAAACAAAAACAATAAGCATTAACAGCACCCCATGCCCATCTCAAACGAAACATCTACATGCTAAAAATATAGTATCTATTGTCTCGATCTATGAAAAATTAAGCACCCAGATTTCTTACACGCTCACCCAAGAAAAAAATTTCCCCATAGTAATATCAGGGGATCATAGTATTGCTGGAGGCACTATTGCAGGCATTAAAAATGCGTATCCTAACAAGCGCCTTGGTGTTATTTGGATCGACGCGCATGCAGATATACATTCTCCCTATACAACCCCCTCAGGAAACGTACACGGCATGCCCCTGGCAACAGCTTTGGCTATCGATAACAAACCAAACGCGATTAACGCTCCCAATAAAGAAACTCTAGCTTTATGGGAAAAACTTAAAACCATTGGAAATATCGCTCCTAAAATTATGCCTCAAGATTTAATATACATGTGTGTACGAGAACCTGAAGAAGATTTCTTACGGGCACAATATGGGATAAAAAATTTTACAGTCGATAACATCAGACATTACGGCCCTAAGTTTATTGCCCGCCAAGCATTGCGCATGCTTAACAAATGCGACTTAATATACGTCTCGTTTGATATCGACAGTCTTGACCCAACGATCTCTCAAGGCACAGGAACCCCTGTCTCTCATGGGATCACCAATTGTGAAGCTCAAAATCTTATTGTCGAATTAGCCAAATCTCCTAAAATATGCTGCTTTGAAATCACAGAAATTAATCCAACACTTGATCTGCAAAACGCAACCGCAAAACATGCCTTTTCTATACTAGAAGCAAAAACAAAACAGCTTGAAAAAAGAATCAAAAAAAGAAATCGCTTTATTCCTGTTACGCCAAAACCAAACTTCGAAAACAATATTCCCGTTATTGTAACGACATAATACAGAACAACACAAAAAATATTTGCCTGATTATCATAAAAAAGTATACACTTTAAGCGTTGTGATAGAAAAAAATGTGATAAAAAAAAAGGAGAAAAAGCATGAAGTCTCAAAAAAAAATTCTGGCAAGCATTTTACTCACATATGTCATAACCATGCCCTATGGATATAATACAAGCACTTACGAAAAAGCACTCTTGCGAAATTTTGTGCAAAAACGAGAAAACGTCTATCCTATATCACACGATATTTCTTTTTTTATCGCTGATCTAAAGTACAAAAAAGGCGAAGTGAAAATTTGTGAATTTGGAGAAGGCACTCGATCCCGTTATAAAGGCCACGATACTATGCACGGCCAGGGAACTATGTGGACATTTGTCTGGGATTATTTCAAGCATCTGGATATCACTCCATGCTATATAGGCCACTTGAGAACAAACTATTGGAGACAAGATATTGCATACAAAGACTTCTGCAAAATAAAAAGCTATCATGCCCCTAACTTTGCATGCTTTAAACAGAGCCCATATTTTCAACAAAAAAAATATAGACGCAAACATAAAAAGAAAAAGTTTCGAAATTTTAAAGACTTTGACGGCGCTTTAATGTGCCGACACTTTGATGCATCGGCACTTAAATTCCAACAGTTTAGGCGGCAAAACCCTAATTTTTTAGTTCTCAACACAGCAATTGCTCCATATGTAAACAATAAATATTTTACGGATATGCTCTTTCAAGATCCCGAGTTCGCGCAGTATAAGCCTAAGTTTATTATTTGCAAAAAAAAATATGACAAAAATTTAGCCAAGAAAATACACGAAACAATAAACAGTAAGCATTACGTTATAAAACCATTAAGTAACTTTAAAGGCCGTGGCATTATTATCGTTGAGAAGAATCTTCTTGATATAACCTTACAACGTATACTATTGCACAAGAAACATAAAAAACTTAGAAAACATAAAAAGTACATGAACGAACTATACGAATATTGGGACAAGCATAAAAGCAACCCTGAGCCATTTCTTGTTGAAGAATACTGTGCATCAAAACATATCACAAGACATGGGAAAAAATATGATGCAACAATGCGCGCTGTTTTTATGCTCGATTACAATAATGGGAAAATAAATATCACACACTTCGATGCCTTTTGGAAAATACCATTAAAATCTCTTTCTGATAATGCGTGCATAACTGAAATACTAAAATCAAAAGGAACTATCCCTGAGCCCGTTTCAGATGAAGACATGCAAGATTTAAGAAAAGTTTTAAATAAATTTATGCCAAAGCTATACAAAAAAATGATAACGATAATTAACGAACGCAAAGCGTTTGCGTAAAATTTTTAAATTTTTTACAGGAAAAGAGGTCCCTAGAAATTTCTAGGGACCTCTTTTTGTAACGTATTATTGCACTAATATTATTACTTTTGATTGGCAAGCAACATGTTCATGTAAAAATCAGGCAAAACTTTTTTCAGTTCACTATACATGTCAGCTAAGTCTTTGCTGTTAATTCGCCATCCAATAGACTGATAATAATTTGGAGCGTGTTTAGACAAGTGCTTTTCTCTAAATGTCCCTTTATCTTTTAAGCCTTTTATTGGACGCTTCCAGTAACTATCAAAAAATTTAATACGAATTTTACCACCAGAGTACTCCATGACAAAGGCTGTTCTAATAGTTGCATCATACTTTTTACCCTGAACAGCTATAGGCTTTGATGGAACAAATTCTTCTACAAGAAAATCTGAGTTTCTATCATACTTCCAATATTGATATGTCATTGGATTATTTGGTCTGAAATCAAACGTGTTATCACACTGTAAATTATTATTGTAATCTTTTAAGATTAACTTAAAAACTTTGTCTAGATCTCGCTTATGTTCAAACAAGATCCCATTACCCCGACCACAAAAAATAGGCTTGATAACATACCATTTGCACTTTAAGTCATTGATTACTTGTTCTGCTAATTTTGCATGATATTTACGTGGATAAATACACGACTTTGGTCTAAATTTCTTTAACTTGTCTGTATCAAACAATGCATCGGTTTCGTTTTTGTCTTTAACATATTTGTCTGTTTCCTGACTTAACAAAAGAAAGCCGGGATATTTCTTTTTAAATTTTTCAAGAGTTTTTTCTGATGGTCTATAGCATTTTAAAACAATGATCCCTTTATAGTCTTCTATTTTTCGTAATGGCTTTAATTCTTTACGCGCTAATCGTTTAAAGCTGTAATCTTTTTCCAACGCCGTTAAAGTTCTAGCATATTTCCCACCAAGACCCAAAAACGTATTCCATGCAACAATTGTTGGACGCGCTCTATAGTTACCAACATACCATATCGGGATATTAAAATTTCTTAAGTGCCGCCACAATCCAGCCCACACTTTTCCTGGTCCACACATATGATCCAAAACTTTAAAACCAGCATATGTTCCATTCCCAAATTCAAGAATTTTAAGTTTTTTATGTTTAGAAAACTTAAAATCAACAATCAAAAACGTTGAATCTGCTGGAATATTATGCTTAAGAGCCTCATCGGCTCGTGACTGTTCAAGCTCTGACAAAGAAACTTCACAATCAAAAGATCCTAAAGAAAAAATCGCAGGAACATGCAATAAGCACACTAAAGCTAAAATTACAGACAACTTCTTCATTATAAACTCCTATTATTATCGACCCAACAATACCATTAAATACTCTCGAAAAGATCCCGAGATTTTTTTCTCAGCTCATAACACCCTCCCAAAGAAGATAAAAAAACATATAAATATTTTTCTTTTAACATGATACACAAAATAAAATTCACAAAACAAGAAAACTATAATAATGTAAAAGAAGACGCGTAACTCGCTAATTTTTTTTACACTAAAAAAGTAAATGAAAACAACACATAAACTAAACGGAATAATAGTATTATTATTGATTATCATGAATACAAATCTTTTTTCTAACCCCTGGATAACAGATTTTACTGTTTCAGAACCAGCACTACAAGGCTTTATAACGCCAAACATAGCTATTGATATTGTTAATCACATAGAATATTTTTCACCGAAATGTGAAAATGGGCACGTGAAAATTCATAGCAAAACGCCCACGAACACACTTAATACTTCCATTGACATGGCATATGCTCTGCAATTTGCAACGCTTACACAAAAAACTTCTGAGAAAACACTCGTCAAACATTTAGCATGTGAAATTCTGGCAAAGCACTTTTCTTTGTATTTTTGGAACACCTGGGATACAACAAAAAAAGAACAATACAAAACGATTATCAAAAACGAATCTGAAAGAGAATATACGTTATTATGTGATTACGAAAAGCTTGTTACACATGACGCTTCACACATACAAATTGCGCACATGTTAGGTTCTTATCTGTGCACAGATTATCAAGATAATAACCGTGATATTAAAAATTCTATCGATCAAGCAATAAACCTAGCAACACCAGCTCTGTTTCTTGCGATACCCACCCATATTTTAATGACACATGGTGGTGACGATAGGTTACTAGTATGTCCAGAAAAAAAAGTAAATAAGTACTTAACAGCACCTATTCCTACAAACGATATAATCTCACGCTCAAGCAGTACAACATCGTTTCCAACACATGAAGCGTTTTACAAAACAGAAAAGCTTCGCAATGACCTTATTGTTGCAACGATAGAAAATAAACTTAATCATATGTTTACGTCATGTATGCATAAAGTACGCACAAATATCACACGCGAATTAGATCTTTCATCTGATACGCATGTTATTGTTACACCATCAGGTACGACTTCAGAAATAGTATTTAATCTTCTTGCTCTTGCCCGATATGACAAGCAACAAAACAAAAAAATAAGCAACCACAATTACCCACACATACTAAATATAGTTACAGCAGCAGGAGAAGTCGGCAGTGGCAGCGCACTTGCTGCTTCGTGCAAACATTTTAGCCCGCTTGTTCCTCGCGGCTCTACTGTGCCCAATAAATCGTTAATTAATGGTGTTCCAGAGCACGCAATAGAAATGCTCGAACTACCCGGACGAAATAAACACTCTGGAAAACTTGAGAACGAAAAAGAACTTGAAGAAAAAATTAAAAAAATTCTTGACGAAGCGATAACACAAAAAAATCAAATCGCAATTTTACACTTTGTTGACGCATCAAAAACAGGGTATGCTACGCCGACGTTAGCATTTACCAAACGCATGAAAGAGAGATATGGGCAATCACTTATTATTGTCGTAGATGCAGCACAAATACGATGCAAAAAAAGCATGCTCCAAGAATATCTTGATAACGATTTCTGTGTCTTTATTACTGGCTCAAAGTTTTTTGCGGGAACTTCTTTCTGCGGAGCTGTTTTACTCCCAGAAAACGAATCTCACGAATTTAAAGATAATAATCTTACTGTTCCAGAGGGCTTTGGCGACTATCTAACCCAAAGCGATATTACTCCAAAGTTAACAAGCCTTGCTCAAAAACTTCCTGGTTGGAAAAACGCCGGGTTATTATTACGCTGGACCGTTGCTTTACATAACATGCACATGTTTAACACTCTTGAATCTAAGCACACTGATACTATCATACAAGACTGGGCGCATGGCGTTAAAAAATTAGCACTACAAACAGAACATATAGAATTACTTGAAGATCATGGTCCTAATTTTTACACTCCAGATAACACGATTATGCTCGCCGGGAAAAATACGATCATCCCAATTCTTTTTAAGCCAAAAAACCATACACACAAACTAACAAATCAAGACATAAAAAAAGTGCATTTATGGCTTACCAAAGATCTTTCACAAAATTTACCACCTGAAGCAACCAGTCACGAAAAAAATATTTTGTCTCAAAAATTTCTCATCGGGCAACCGGTTAAACTTGCTGATAGCGAAAAAGAACTAAATATTTTGCGTATCGCATTAAGCGCTCCAATGGTCAACAATATGGCACAAAAGACAATTCAAGAAGAACTCACACATGATAAAGCTCTTCTTGAAAAATTATCGATCATTGGAAAATATTACAGTGTTTTCGAAAATAATCTTAAAACGACGTAAACGCTGCAGGCAATAAATCTTTAAGTACGTGTTCTTTATATGTATCGTTATCTTCGACTATAATTTTTAAATCAAGCCCAAATTCTGACATAAATTGCCGGCAAATTCCACATGGATAAACATCTTTGCCATTAGAACTTGTCAAAGCAAGAGCTTGAAAATCTCGAGCCCCTTCAGAAATTGCTTTAACAAAAGCTACACGTTCAGCACAAATAGCAGCCCCGTAAGAAGAATTTTCGATATTACACCCAGTGTATACTCGACCATCTTTTGTCAAAAGAGCAGCCCCTACCTGAAAATTTGAATATTTTGAATACGCATGCTTCATAGTCTCACGTGCTTTTTGCAACAAATCAATATTATTCATACAGGCAAAGCCCTCTTTTTTTAAAGAAACTATTATTTACAACATGAAGGACAGTATGATAAAAAAGATTTAATTTGCAACAAAATTCATGTAAACTACTATAATAGAGTCTTAAAACACATAAGAACCATAGGGTTAAAAAAAATAAAGGAAAAAAAATGGCAGAGAGTAACAAGAAAAAAGGCGGATACGTTATTGAACCAAGCATAGCAATGAGTGAATTTGTTGAAAAAATAAATAAGCTTTCATATCATGACTTTCCAGAAAAAGAAATTTTTAAAATTCTTCAAAAAAATTCTTTTTCTTTAGATCTGTTAGAGCCTTATACATTTTTTTCTAACGCTCGCTACACAAGAAATCTTATACACAAAGACCCTGCATTTGAGCTTACACTTATGTGCTTTAATCCAGGGCAACATAGTGCTATTATTAATCATGATGGAGAAAAATGCTTTTTTAGAATAGAACTAGGAACGTTAAGTATCATAAACTATCAAAAAGAAGCTACCGGCGCACAATCACTTCTGAAAAAACTCACGACACAAAAAGTAAATGCTGGTTCTATTGATGGTCCCGTTTCAATTCACCAAGCTATAAATAATACCGACAAGCAAGTAATATCTTTGCAGCTATCAACAAATCCATGCAAAGAATATATTGTCTATGATCTTAAAACAAATCAAATAATTAAAACACCATTGGGATACCATAGCATTCATGGTAAACTAGTAGCACCAGAAGAAACACGATAAATTCATGATAAACTTTAATAAAATAGTTTTTACTTTTTTATGCTTGGCATATGCAGGCAATACATATTTATATGCTACAGGCCATAATCCTAAAAGCTATCTGGCTCCAGAATTTATAGAAACCATAAAGCAATATGTTCTTGATCATGACAACCTTGACATTCCAATTACTAAATTTTTATCACCAGACGAGTTACGGGAAAAAATAGATTTTTCAATTTCTTCAGACGGAGAATCTTTAGAAAAATTACGTGAATTTATTTCCTGTTATCTTAACTATGGCACTCGTGTCGGCAGCAAACGATTTTGCAATCAAACATTTGCCGGAGTATCAGTCCCCGCATTTTGGGGTGAGGTTATTACTGCATTAACAAACGCACCGATGTATACGTATGAATGCGCCCCAGTAGCAACTCTGATTGAAAAAGAACTTATACAAAAGTTATGTTCTCTTGTTGGATTTACACAAGGAGAAGGAATCTTCGTTACCGGAGGAAGTAATGCCAATTTAATTGCACTTTTTGCTGCACGGCAAAAAGCGTTACCTGAAGCTAAAAACACAGGCGTGTATGAATCACCACAAAAATTGGTTGCATTTGTTTCTGATCAAGCACATTATTCTTTTGTCAGAAGTCTCAATCTTTTAGGCTTAGGAATGAACAATCTTATAAAAATAAAATCTGATGCTCAAGGGAAAATGCTTGTCCCTGAACTAGAAAAAGAAATCTTGTGTGCTTTAGACAAAGGATTAAAACCATTTTTTGTTGCCGCAGCGGCAGGAACAACTGTCCTTGGAGCTTTTGATTCTATCCAAGATGTTGCACGCATAGCAAAAAAATATGACTTATGGTGTCATGTCGATGCTGCATTTGGAGGATGTTGCCTTTTTTCAAAAAAACAACGGTATCGACTGCAAGGCATAGAACAAGCAGATTCTGTAACGTGGGATTTTCATAAGGTTATATCTATCCCATTAATGTGCTCAACTATTTTGTTTAACAAACCGGGTATTTTAAAAAGTATAAATCATGTAAAAAAAGAAGATTATCATTTAAGTCTCCATAATTGTAAAAACAGATACGATTATGATGCCGAACCATGTTATAACTTAAGAGCTATGTCAATGCAATGTGGACGACGGGTTGATGCACTTAAACTATGGCTTGATTGGAAATACTATGGCGAGAATGGCTATACTCGACGCATTGACCACCTTGTTGATCTTGCCAAATATGCTGAACAAAAAATTTTATCACATGTCAATCTTGTTCTTGCATGCCCTGTACAATTTTTACCAGTATGCTTTTATTATCTTCCAGATTTTCTTAAAACCGGTAATAATCCTGTCGAGATCAATTCATTTAACTTTACCTTACGAGAACGACTACTTACTGCTGGAAAATGGATGGCTAATCAAACAATTGTCAACAACAAACTCGTTCTCAGACCAATGTTTGTGTATAGTGATATGACAAAAAAAGACGTCGATGATTTTTTCAAAGAAATCGAACATATTGCAAAAGAACTCGAGCACTAATATTACGAGAAAAAAAATATATGAAAAAAAAAATAATTTATTTTATTTTTTTGTCGTGTATGTACACCATAGTTATAAATGCAGCAAACACAATCAAAACAAAGTCATGCACCCAGAAAAAACAATCACAAAAAAAAAATAGCAACTTTCACCCGGTCGAAGAAAAGAAACTCTATCGATCAGGACAATTGTCTGAAAAAAAACTCAGGAAATACATACAAAAATATAAAATCAAGACTATTATAAATTTGCGAGGGGAAAACAAAAAATCTCGATGGTTCAAGACAGAACAACGGGTCACCCAAGAACATAACGTCAAACTCGTAAGTATCCCTATGCAAGCACGGACATTACCATCAAAAGAGAATCTTTTAAAACTCTTAGACGCATACGACACAGAAAAAACACCTATACTAATCCACTGCTATAATGGAACAAATCGCACAGGAGAAGCCGCTGCGTTATGGTTTTTGTATAAGCAACACAAAAACAAAAAAGAGGCTTTAAAGCAATTAAGCTCAAAATACGGGTACACAGAAGCTCAATGCCCAGCGAAGCGCTTTTTGATATCAATTTGGGAAAGTAAAAAGTGGGCCATACATACGTATAATCCAAAAAAATACCCCCAATATTCTTGATTATCAAAAACTCTTGTGATTCTATCGCCCTTTTTTTTAGACTAGTTACGTGAATAGCGTAACGATAAGTATTTAGGAAAAGGGGTGGGGTTGTGAATAAAAAAAGTTTTTCTCTATTCGAGTATCTCAAAAGTAATTTAACGCTACTACCAATAGACTTTGAAAAGCCCTGGTGGCACGTTGTTATCCAGCAAAAATTTTTCTTTATCTTTAGCTTTGTTATCGAAACACTTGTTAATATCTTTCGCCCCTTATCTGTTATTTTTATTGGATGGATTTTTGCACAAAATCAACTCGAATATCTTTTGTATTTCTTTGGAATCTGGGCCCTTCTTTATATTCTTGAATATTTTTCTAGAGTATCACTCGCAACTCTTGAGCTACGAGCAATGCATAGCACCCGCTATGGCGCTCATCAATGGTTCTTAAAAGTCGATCCTATTTATCATGCCCGACGCTCAAGCGGAACTATTTTAGGCAAGATCGAACGAGCATCCCGAACATATGAAGAATTTCTCGACGCCTGCTATCTCGACCTTCTTGAAACAATAGTAGGAATCATAACTGTTATTATCTCACTATCGTTTTATAGCTGGAAGCTGGGAATTATAGCATCTGCATTTTTGGCACTTATCATGATACTCACGATACTTATTACGTTTTTTTCTATTCAGCCGCAAGAAAAAAAAGTAATTAAAGCTGATGATAAGTTTCGCAACGTTAGTGTTGAAAATCTAGCACAAATTCATCTTATTCGTACTACTTTTTCAAGCAATCAATTAAACAATAGACTAAAACGCAAAACATCTCGTTTAATACGAAAAGAAGGAAACCTATGGTTCTCGTTTAATTTATTTTACGAAAGCATAAAGTTAACGTACTTATGTAGCCTATTTATTCTCAGTTATTATATTTTTACAGCTATACAATACGGAAACATGAGCATCCCAATAGGAGTATCCCTTGTGCTTTCGTACTTGCGCGGCACATACAAAGTCGTTCGAATCGAACGACCGATTCGATACATTATGAGGTCTATAACGCGCATTCAAGATTTATTCACGTACATACAAAACTTCGGACAACAAACATTCCCTGTTCTTAAGCCTGCCATTGACCAATGTGTTTTAGATCTCTCGGTAAAACAAAATAATATCTCAATAATGGCTAAAAACTTATTTTTTGATTATACCCCAACGGCAAAAATATTTGATGATCACAACTTAATTTTAAACGTTGCCAAAAACAAAGAACACAATCTTTATGGGATTATTGGCCCTTCTGGAATTGGTAAAAGTACGCTTATCTTGCTTCTTGGCGGACAACTAAAACCAACATCTGGTGACGTATTAATTAACGATATAGATATTTACCACATCGACGATTCAGCCCGTCAACAGTTGATAGCCCTACAGGGCCAAGTTGCCACAAGTGTTCGCGGAACATTGCGATATAATCTTCTTTTTGGTCTTCCTGTCGAAAAATACGACAAAAAACGTAATCCGAAAAAATATGCCTACTCAGACGAGCAATTAACAGATATCTTACAAAAAGTCGGCTTATGGAATCTCTTTGAAGTAAAAAATGGGCTTGATACGTTTATTGGCGAAGGCGGGCTTAATCTTTCTGGCGGACAACGCCAACGGCTCAATTTTGCCAATCTTTATCTGCGGGCATCGTATTTTAAGCCAGCTCTGATTTTAATCGATGAACCAACAAGTAGTCTTGATGAGATTAGCGAACGGGCAATTACTGACATGATTAGCACGCTTGCACAAGATGCCGTGACAATGGTCATCGCACATAGATTACGAACAATTAGTAACGCTGTTGGTATTTTAGATTTCTCACTTATTGCAAAAGAAAAAGATATTTTATTTTACACACATGACAAACTTAAAAAGAAATCTGAATATTATAAACGACTCATGGGTGGTTTTGAACCATTAGATATCTAGAGGGTAAAAAATTATGCAAATCACACATCGTATTTTTTTTATTGTCGCGATATCTATTTGTATCCCAACAACAAACTCATGTAAAACACACCATAATAAAAAAGTAGTTGCAAAATTAAAAAAAGAGCTTCACATGAAAAACATAGTTCCCAAGCGAAAAGCAATTCTGTCTGGCCTGCTTTGGTGTATTAGGTTTTCTGATAAAAACAGCAATTTTGACTTTATCTTAAGTGAATATCTGACTATGCTTTATGAGCTAACGCTCAACAAAAAAGACGCTTTTATAAAAAGCATAGCAACAAAGCTTATTAAAAACGCGATCAAACGGGCAACCAAACGTCTCCCAAAAATATTTTCATATGATCGAGAAAGTAAATGGGACTTTATATCAACACTTCCAATGGTACATCTATTTGCCAACAATAAAAATAAAACGCTTAAACGATTTGCCCGATTTTACAAAAAAAAATTACCCAAAAGTAATAAGCCATATTATCTTCATTCCCCAGCATATGCGTTAAAAACAAAAAATTATGATCTGCTTGGAGATTATCTCATCGATTATGCTTTTTTAGACCTTGCATATCGCACACATGCCGACAAAAAATTTCAACTGCCAAAAAACAACTATGCGCATATCGAAAAAATTTGTCGCAAATTAGACTTTATCTATACACATAAATCAGATCATTATCATGATCAAAATTATTACATCACCCACGTTGTTTACGCAATGACACGTTACGGAACTCAGTCTATTCCTAAAAATAATTTCACAAAAAAAATACACGCGTATTTGCAAGAAAATTTATCGTTTGTACTTAACGACGTTAAAGATATTGACCTTATTGGAGAATTTATTCACTGTCTAAAAATATATAAGCAACATGAAAATAAAAAGCTAAAAGAAGCCATCCGTTATTTAATTTCGCAACAACACACTGATGGCTCGTGGAAAAACCCTCCAGACAAAGACGCTGACCCATATGATATTTTTCACCCAACCTGGACATCAATAACAGCATTACACAGTGTATAACGCAAAACTCATGAGTGGCTTTGAACCCCTCGATATTTAAGATCTGCGTAAAAAGTAAAAATCTCATCTTGTTTTTCGTTATCAAGCATGTCAGGAATATAAAGCAGCCCATGCCCAACAATAGGGCTATGTATTTCAGCATGCCCAGGGCTATACGTATCTCCCCCTACATTAAGCTCAACATAAATATTTTTGGTATTTTCATAGGATCGTAGCTCTTCTGGCAAATCACCACTGCCTGCAGTTTTTTTATGTGCAACTAAGTCACCCTTTGAACTAAGGTTATAGAGAAAACCAATTTCTCTCATATCAGGGAGCACGTCATAAGATTCCCAGTGTGGTGTTCCAAGCGTATATAATTCATCAATAAGCGGCTCTTGTTCTTCTTGGCCCCATAATAACTCCTGTATTTGTGCATCAAAACAATATGCCAGATACTTAATCTTATCTTTTAGCGCAAATAATAGCCTGCGCATACAATTTTCACGCCTTAAATCTTGTTCTTGAATTTGTGATTTTTCATACGTTAGATCATCACGTAAATATTTACCTAAGATTGCTTGAGAGATTGCTTGGGCAAGAAACGCTTTTATTGCATCGTATTTTGTATGCTCCTGCGTTTGCTCTGTTCTTTTTAATCCATTTTGCAAATCTCTTAAACTTTGCAAATAATTACTCGCATGATACGCAACAAAGGCCCCATAACTATGGACTATCAGAATTATTTTCTCATGAGGATGCTTTTGTTTATAATCCCAAATAAATGCCGCAAGAGATGCGCCACCTTTACGATGTTCAATATTTAAGCCACCTTGAAAAATAGATTGCTCCCAAGAAAAAGACATTGTTTTGTGGCCCATTTTTCGAGCTTGACAAGCAACCGCTTCAAAAAAATCTCCTCCGGGCTTGTACCACGCAGAATGTTCGTTTCTAAACCCATGAGATAGTATGACAAGCGAAAAAAGAGAAAAAGAAGATACAATCGCCGTAATAAAACATACGACAAAAACAAACAATCGTTTTCTTATAGACATATTATAAAACCTCTATTTTAGTTAGTTTTTATTACATTTGATTATACTTAATTTTATAAAAAACGTAAAACACCCCCCGGCAAGACAAATATTTCAAATGTAAATAATTAAAGTTTTTTGAAATATTTATTGATAAAATTAATAGGCGCTATATATTTCTAGTACTCAGGTTAATTTAAGATTATGAACAAATAATAAAACTATATTCTCGAAAGCGCCACCAATGGCAAACATTCAACCCAACAACGGCAACAAAGCCCCGCTAGAAGCAACATACAGCAACGCATATTCTCCAATTTACGATACCGCGTACAATATAAGCTTTGTCTTCTACGATGAAGAAGACGAAATCGAAGAAGAAAGTGATATCTCTTCAGATTTTTACTTTTATCACTAACTCTCGTTACTGACTAGCTCTTCCTACTGGTAACATCGACATAAAATACTTCAGATCATCGTCACCAAAACGCAAGCCTCCACCAAAAAATGGGTTGGCACTACTCTTGCTCACTATATCGTCAACCCCAAATGACGTATATAAATTCTTCATGAAGAATAATTTATTTAGCCACTTAAGGTGCGGACGTGTGTCATTTAAACGATTAACCCCGCGCATATCAAATGCTTCAAGCGTTGTAATCCAATGAAATTTATCAGTCCCAAGCGGCACATAATAATCGCACCCAACACCAAACGTACTTTCAAACAACCCAATTCTAAACGCAAGCCGGTCAAAACGCTTACCAAATTGTAAGCCAAACAAAATATCGTTCTTCGTACGCACCGTTGTATCAACTTGATCTGCAAATTCGATTTTTTTATCAACCGCAATATTTTCTTCGCTCGCTTTAAGCACATTGCCCTTGTCGTCTTTCCGTATAATATGCTTTTCTTCTCGTCTTATCCTTCCCTTTTCATCTGCAACCAGCTGTACCAAATAAAAACAATCTGAATTCGGACGTAGTTTTAATTCGAAATATCCCTTTGAATTAGACTGACGTAACATATTTTCAGCATGCATATCAACATTAAGCATAAGCGATTGTGTACGCGAGACATAATTCTTGAACCCCTTAATCGTTTTCTTTAAGTCACCGTATGTCTCATCTTCGTTAATAAGCTTCCCAACAACACCTTTGCCCGTATTAATTTTTTCCATTACCTGTCCAGCTTCTTTAAATGTATCACGTGCTTGAATAGAAGCATCTTCAACCTGCTCAAACGCACCCTTAACCTTAGGGCCAGCTTGTCTAAAACTATGTGCTGTATGTTTAAAGTTCGTTAACATGACATTAATATTTTCTTCATTTCGCGCCATAGTATCTTTGAGCTTAAGTGAAAAATCAGCAATTCTATCTGACGCTTTGGCAACCGAATTAAGCGCCAATTTCATATTATCTTCACCTTTACGGCTCGCAAAAACAGACTTAAAAGAACCTGCAACATCCTGAATGCTTGTTGCTATATCCCTAAACTGCTCTAACAACTCTCCTACACTTGTTGGCGTTTTCCCTGGCATAGAAAGAGCACTGCCAGGCAATAATAACCCCGTCGTCGGATCGCCCGGATCTATTTCTATCGTCTTGGTCCCAATTAAGCCTGCTTGGTAAATCATCGCATAGGCATTTTTTGCAAGCTTATTTTTTCGATGCACACGTAAAAGCACTTCTGCTTTGCCACCAGTTAAAAGCTTAATATCTTCAATCCAACCAACTTCAACACCCGCAATTTTAACAGGAGCCTTAAGCGTGATCCCCCCGGTATCTTCAAAATACGCTTTATACTCATGATATTGGTTCTTATCAAAGCGAAAAGCTCGAATATTAACACTCAGATACAAAAAAACACCTATAGCGCAAAGAACAAATATTCCAACTCGGGTTTCTACTTTCACGTGCTCTTCCTATTTATAAAATGAACGCTTATAAAATTAAAGCCAATAAACGCGAACTACTTTAAAAAAGCTTTCAGGCTTTTTTGATTCTTTATCTTTTTTATCTATTTTATCTTTGTTATTTTTTTCTTGTTCTTTTTTCTTGCTATCTTTTTCTTTCTTCTTTCCATTATGTTTCGTCTTTTTTACAATAGCAAGCAACTTCTGTTCTACCGAACCAACTTTTGCCCAAGATAACACAGAATAAACCGTTGGCTCAAATTGTTGAGAAAATAGAGGCTGTAATTGCTTTAAAACTTTCGGTTTGTTGTCATAAATTTCTTGAAGATACTTCGAATTTTCATCCCAATTTTTACCCCAATCAGGCTTAAACGTATCAATCACTTTTTTAAACACATCTTTCTTAACATCTGCATCGTTAGCTAACGGGCGTCTGAGCCCAAAAATCGCACACAGCGCATCTGAAAACATTAAATATTCAAGCTTGTCATCCGGCGTCCATATCGTAAAAAGATCTTGCAACATGATATTAGGATTCGGCTTGGCTTTTTCTTTTTTCTTTGTTGTTCCTGAAGATTCTAAAACCATTTCTGGCGGCTTATAAAAAATCTTGAAGTTTTTAAAAAGACTCATCTTGTTAAGCTCTGAAACATCGTGTAATTTTTTGCGTCGTTCTTTTAAAAATTCCGTAAGCTTTTGCAAAATCTCACCAGCTTTTACTTTCCCTTTAATCTCAAGCCCTTTAAGTAACGCTGCGTATAATTTTTTAAATTCCTGTTTTTTAAAATCAAACGCATGATTTAAATTAATTTTCCCATGCTCACACGAAATACAAATCTTTAACTCACCTTCTATCCCATCACGCTTTTCTTCAAACGTAAATACTTGCCATCTATTTAAATTGGGCAAAACACGTCGCAAAAATTTTTTGACTGGCGTATCTTCTTCTTTTTTTTCGCCAACCTTAGAAGCTTCTTGAGACGCTTGTGTTTTCTTTTTCTTATCGTCTTTATCTTCGGGCTCTATCGTTAACTGATTTTTTGCAATCGTCAGCCCACTGAGCGCAAGCATTTCTGCGCGTTCACGGTCAACCATTGCACGAGAAAAAGTCCAATTAACGTTAACACTTCTAAACAATTGCTCCGTCAATAAAATCATAAGCGATGCGAGCATCAGCGAAAAAATAAGAATCGCGCCTGTTTTTTTTCTATGCTTTATATTCATCGTCTTCCCGCTTGTCCTATTTGCCCAGTCAATTGAGCTGCTGAGGCTTGCTGTCCAACATCTTGATTTTTTGCCCCCCGCTCACCCTGAGGGCGAGCCTTTTGGCGAGCGTCTCGAAGGGTTTTATCCCGTTTGTCGCGTTCTGTTGGATACGAAAATATTGGGAAAATAGCATCAAACGACCGTTCGCCCGTCATATCACTGTTCCAAAAAATAATTTTTATTTCAACATGCTCAGGCACAACACCTTTTGAATAATCTTTTTCCCCCCACGCAAACGATCGAAGCTCTTTGGGCTCTTCCGGTTTTTTAGTTCGTTTTGTTTCTTTTTCGTCTTCTTCTTTTTCTTCTTCTGTCACATAAACAACGTACATAGACTTAATCATATCAGCTAATTCATATACGCGAACCGGATTCTCTTTCGCTTGCTTTTCATCAGAATCACTTATTTTTACTTTTACGTTTTTTATGTCTTCTGTCTCTCTGCGCACAAGCGTATAACTTTCTTTATCTCGAGTGCTTTTTGCCTTGTCTTTCACAAGCTCATATTTTACCCGAACAAAACGTACACGCCGTTGCCCATACACCTGCAACGCATTGGTCGTAATAAACGTCACATGCTTAAACGGCTCAACTCTTTTACCTTCGATTTTTATGACATCACCGTCCTCGCTTGCTCCAAAGAAAAAATCTTTTTTTTCTTCTTTTTCTTTTTGCTTCTTTTTCTTCTCGTCTTTTCCTGATTCATCCTGAGTAGCCGTCTTCGGCGTATCGAAGGGTTCGTCTTCTTTCTTGTCGTCTTGTTTATCTTGTTTCTTTTTGCCTTTATCTTTGTCAGAGATAATTTCTTTATGCAAGACGGGAATAAACGACGTTGTAAAATCACGCTCAAGTTGATTAAAAAGCAAACACACTTTTCGATTGGTGTTCATGATTTCCCGACTATTTTCAAGATATGTCATTAAGCTTTGATAACTTTGCAATAGCCCCGCCATAACAACGCCTGAAAGAAAAAGCGCTATCAAAAGCTCAAATATCGTAAAACCAGTGTTTACTTTTATGCGTCTCATATGCCTCTATTTATGTTTTTATTTTTTCTTTTTATCTTTGTCTTCTTGGGGTTTCGGTACAAAAAAAAGCATCTTTATTTCATTATCAAACTGCCCACTACGCCATTGCCCTTCCGTCTGAAAAACAGCAATTTGATCTTTCATGTCTTTGAGTATCGACTTGCGTCCAATTTCAACTTCTTGCGTTGTAATTTTTATATCAGGATCAGGATCTTCTAATTTAACAACCATGGCTTTCTTTTTCTTAGGAAACTTTCGATAAAGCTTATACAGCTCTTTCTTAACCAAAAAGACTCTGTCTATTTTTTCTTTGTCAGACAATACGCGAAATAACGATTTTATTTGCAAATCAGAAAGAACAAAGACAGAAGAAACCAAAATAAAAATAGCAATAAGAACTTCGAATAACGTAAAGCCAGCAGTTCTTTTCATGTTTTTCTCTCTTACTTTATCTTTACTTATTTTTCAGGCTTAATATGTCCTTCGAAATATTCAAACATGCCAAAAAACGGTTTCATCTTAAAACTTGCACGTGAAATTTCTTCTTCATCTTTTCGTGTAAAACGCACCAGCGTCTCTTGTACAAGACCGTCAGCAATAACATAGCAATATCCTTCTTGCTTGTTATCTTCCATCGTTTCATCTTTGCCATGATACAGCCCATCAATACTTATTGACTCAGGCAATACGTATTTTGTTGTCACATACGAAGAAAACACTTGTTCATAAATCTTTCTTCCCGGTTTTTCTGGGTCGTCTTTCTCTTCTTGAACAAGAATAAAATCTTGATCTCGCTTTGTTGCCTTAAAAGCTATACGAAAAAGCTTTTGGTGTGATATCGCTTCTTGACGGGCAAAAAAAACTAAGTTATTGACCTCTTCAAGCACGTTCGGCCATTCGGCTGATGGTTTTCGACGCATCAAATTAGGCAAAACAAAGGTTGCCATCACTCCAATCAGAAAGATGACAACCATCATTTCCATCATCGTAAAAGCAGAAGACGTTTTATTCACGCATTATATCCTGTTACTTTTACTTCACCTATACGACAATTACATGCCGTCATAAACCCATTCACTCTGATCAGAGCCTTCTCCCAATTCGCCATACGAAATAAGCTCATACTTTCTATAATCTTTAGTATATACTTGTGGAGGCCGATTATAGATAATTTCATTGTTCCAGCCATCTTCAAATTCTTTTGCAAAATATGGGCCTTTCCAACGCTTACTGTTTTCAATATTTTCTTTAAGACCATCTAAACTTTTAGGCAAATGGCCAACGTGTATACTATACTCCATTAAAGCCCCTTTTATAGTAGACATAGTTGCTTTAGTACTTGATATTTTTGCTTCTGACATATATCGCATTATTCGTGGCCCCATAAGGGCAGCAATCATACCAATAATAGACAATACGACCATCATTTCCATCATCGTAAAAGCGCTACGCTTTGCAATCGTCATGATAAACTCCTCTATTAAAACTACATGCCTGAAATATTACCTAACTCCATAATTGGCAAAAAAATTGAAATAATAATAAAACCAACAACAAGCCCCAAAACAATCGTCATAATTGGGCCGATCTTTTCTGTCAACCCATCGGTTAACTCCATAAGCTCTACATCATAATCACTTCCTACACTTAGAAGCATCTCGCCTAACTTTCCAGATTGCTCGCCTGTACTAATCATATAGCTTGCAATATTGGGAAAAATTCCTGTTTGTTTTAAGTACTTTGCTATTTTACCTTCTTTTATAATTTTATCTCGGGCATCGCGTAATTTTTTTGCAAGCACGTTATTTTCAACAATATTACAGACGATATCAAGAGCTTCGGCTAAATTTACACCACTTTCAATAAGCATGCCCAATGTTTTACAAAATTGCACAACAGCTTTAGTTCGCGAAAAATATGCTGTCAGGGGAAACCGCAATAAAAGTTCATCAAACTTATATTTGCCCGATGGTGTATTCTTCCAATACGTAAACAAAAAAATACCACCAAAGATACTCCCAAACAACATAAAATAATTATTCAAAATAAGATCCGAAACATTTTTCAAAAACTGCGTCGGCCCAGGTAAATCTTTACCCATCTGAGAAAACATGTCTGTCAGCCTTGGAACAAGAACAGTAAGCAGCCCAACAACAACAATCAAAGCAAAAGATATCATCATAATTGGATACGACATTGCTTTTTTTATGCGCTTTTTCGTTTCTTCCGAACGCTCAAGATATTCAGTTAAACGCACAAGAATATTGTCGAGCTTCCCACTCGCTTCCCCTGCTCGAACAAGCTGCACATAGACATTTGAAAATACTTTTGGATACTTAGCAAGCTCTTTTGCCAACGGTTGGCCAGATTTAATTCCATCTTTTATGGAAATTATTAAGCGCTTAAACTTTCCTTCAAACTGTTCTGTCAATAATTCAAACGACTGTAATAATGGAACGCCTGAACGTAAAAGAACAGCTAATTGCTTTGTAAAAAGAATAACAGTCTTGGGCTCTATCTTTTTTTCAAATAAACTGGCAAAAGAAAACCCTTGCGTCTCAGCTGTCACTTCAACAATTTTTGTTGGCATTAGCCCCTGCCCTCGCAAAAGCTCTTTTGCTGCTTGCTCAGATGCAGCATCAATCGTTCCTGAAACTTTATTTCCCCGACGGCTAAACGAATCGTATTTATAAAGCGGCATAAAATCCTGCTCCTTGCGCAACAAATAAATTTTATTTTAAATTACTTGCCAATCAAAAGCTTTTTTTGATATTTTCATGCAGTTTCGTATATTGTCATATGTAAATACTTTAAATTACTTTATCAGAAAGGGTGGCGTAATGAAAGTAATGAGAGTAAAAAATCTTTTATGTGCTTTTCTAATACTATCTATGACATCTATATGTTATGGGCGCACGCAAAAAACAATCGACCAAAAAGAACTTGACTTCGATGATATTTGCGATGCATTTGAAGACAAAACACCATTACAGTTTAGCACTGATAGCATAAAAAATTTCTTCAAGTCTCACGCACTTCCAACAATTGCACTGCGCGGACGAACGGAACAAGAACGCACAGCATCGCGCAACACACACTTTAACAAATCGTTTTCAAAATATATAAAAGACGTCTACAACAAACGCTCATACGCCCAATCTCTTTCTCAAGACGGGCAACCCATTCTCGACTATCTTGAACTGTGCAATAATTTTTCGATGGACCAAACAACAGTATATGTCGGCATGAGATTATTTAACAATAAGATTAAGTCATGCGAACTTATAGACGATACCGTAATTTTACAATTACTCAAACCGTTACCTGATATTCTTGAACGATTTTTTGATGAAGAAAAAAACAAAGAAGCAACAAGTAAAGCAAGTATAGAATTTTTGCGCAAACATACAGAAGATGTCATGCTTACACGATTTACAGAAGATCTTCCTGAATTCCAAGACGAACCAGACATCTTTCTCTCTAATCTCTCTGACGAACTAACAAACGCTGTAAAAAAAGAGTTTGCCAAACTCGAAAAAGCACACAAAAAAAATCTCGAAAAATATGAAGCCCGGGAACGGTTACGGCAAACGATTATAAAATTCTTTGAAACGGCTTTAAGTAAAACTATCTGGAATACAAAAAGTTATGAAGGCATCTGGAATTCGTTTTTGACCATCGCTAATCAATTGCAACACTTAGGAACACACTTAATTATTGACCATATGGACGACCTTGACGACTTACTTTGGTCTCTCACTCATCGTTTTTGTTATTTCCTCGAGCTAACAGGAGCATACTTACCTGTCACATTTTATGAAGAAATAGAAATAGACCTTCACAATCAAGTCGTCTACTTCTTAGAAGCACAAGAACAAGACGATGCGATTAAAACAAAAAAAGAAATACTAACAGAAGCTTTGATTAAAGCAAAAACAAAGGCTATTGCATTCAAACGCGGAATCGTTTCACGAGGCTTTTAGCAACATAAAGCCAAAGAAACTTAACGATATTTTATGAAACATCTTATCAAAACATTCGTTATAGGCATCTGTTTGCTTTGTAATAATAAAGCATACATGGCAAAGAGTTCTGTTTTTAAAGATATTAACAGTTCGCTAAAAAAACTCCGCAGTTCATATGACTCTTACTATGCGTCATATGAACTGCAATTTCTCAACGCAAAACTTAATTCATATCCATTTCTATCAGCATGTGTTGTTTCTACACTGCTTACAAAGCTTCGCACGATTCAAGACAAAACACTTTTTCGCCGCGCACTCCCACCATTGACAACCCCACTAACAACACAACTTTTAGAAACGGCTTTAAGTAAACTTACATGGACAAATCAACACCCAGAAGCAATCTGTGATTCTTTTATAACAATCACAAGTAAAATAAATCACCTACACTTTAGTATCCAATCAGTCGAAGATTTAAACAGGTTATTTTTCTCTCTTATTTATTGTTTCCGTGATTTTCTGAATAAAAATTTACAAAAATTTTCTCAAGAATTTTATTGGGACATACATACAACAATACACGAAACGCTTGATGGCTACGCACTGTTTTGCCTTACAAAAGAACAACAAAAGCTACTTTTAAATGCAACATCTCAAGCTTATGCACAAAAAATTATTTCAACAAACTAAATAACTAACAAACTAAATAACTCTTGTATTTTATTGTTTTTTCTCGTACAATAAGCCCCCTGCTTACTGTATAATATATTTTTCTAAAATCATATTAAGAGGACCATATGAACACCATTGCAAAATGTACAAAATTTTTAGCATGCACCTGTCTGTTTTTTAGTACATGCTCATCACTTAGTATCCCAGAAAGAATTGAACAAACTCATAGGGCAACATTACAAACCATTGGTCACCTTTACACACAAAATGAAATAAACACTGCTCGCCAAACAATTAATAACCTAACAACCACAATTAAATATTATAACGTTATTGACAATCATACCGTATCTAGAACACTCAGAAAACTTCCAAATGCACTTAAAAAATTTTTGCTACCACAACAATGTTCTAATCCAGAAAATCCTTGCCCCACGCATCAACTTATCCAAAGAGCGCAAGGTCGTCTTACTAATGCTGTTATTAGATGTCTAGAGACAATACTCGACAAAATATATTGGGATCTTGATAGCAATCCTCACCATATTTGGGAGTCTTTTCTCATGATCGAACATTACTTGTTGAAATTTTTATCACCCAATCTCATGCAAAACGATAGTCAATTAAACAATCTGTACATGTCCCTCTTGTGTAATTTTTGCCTCTTTCTTGATACCGCATGGCATAGACTACCTCTCAAACTTTACAACGATATTATCGCCGACTTTAACGATGGGGTTGTAGACTTGTTTTATAGCTATGATCGAGCAATAAATATGGCGCAAACAAAACAAACGATCCTAAAACTACATGTAAGTAGCGCACAAAACAAAGCTCTCGCATTAAGCATGGGATATGTTTTAGAAGACTAAAAAGGAAAAGTCGTGAATAAAAAAACAATTAAACTTTTAAGCTTATTTTGCTTATTTTTTAGCACACAGATACATGCTGCCAATTCCGCAGACATAGTATCTTTCTTTAACTCTTGTCGTGCACAAACAGTTCATCCTGTAGACGCTTGCCAAAAAATAAATTTTTACACCAATCAAATCCAATACGACAATCAAATAAAACCTGAAGATGCTATTGCCCTATTTAAATCTATAACAGGTTTTTTGGGTGATTACTTTAAACAAATCCCCACAGCATATAGTGAACCAATAATTAAAACGCCAGAACTACTAAATCTTGAAACCTTCGCCAGCAGGTTTATTATAACTGTATTATCAAAGATTTCCTGGAAGCCCCTGGCTTGCCAAAACACATTATTTTATCGTTCTTTGCTACAAAAACATTTATATGAACACTCTATGTACATCTTCAGCACAAATTTCTTTCAGAAACTTCTTTTGTATCTAGACAGAAGATTACTTGAATATCTTACTTCAATTAGAAAATCTGACTCTCTTATCAGAACACAAATAAAAGAAGCAAAAGCAAGATTTATTAAGCAACAAATAGAAATCGCGAAATTAAAATTACAAAACGCTACCAAGCTTTGAGTAAAATTTCTGGATACACTTGCGATTGTTTATCATCAAGCAATCGCGAGCATTCACCTTTTAGATACTTCTTAAAAAAGTTAACAACATAATCGTTAACGATATTTAAAGCTCTTCGCGGATCAATCGAACCTATTTCTGTATTAAACGAGCAAAAAAGCATTGACGATAAATACGAAACATTTTGAATAAGAGCAAGGTCACAAAACGTTCTATGATCAGCCCCTTTAAGCTCAAGATAATACGCATCTTTGCCAAGGCTTGCACACAATAAGGGATTATACAAACGATGAGTAATCTTCAAACTTCGTGCGTCATCTTCTGAGAGTTGTCTATTTTGCAACTCATAATCTGGAATTGGCATTGAAAGACGGTTTAAAGATTCTTCTCCCAAAATAACCATGTACGGCTTTTCAAAACGCTTTGTTGGGTGTTCCCCCAATAACGGACCATCTATATTAATCCCCGCCTTAACTCGATCATCTAACCGACAGATTTGCGTCGTCGTCGCTCCCCCCATAGAATGCCCAAACATCCCAATACGGTCTAAATCTAAGCGATCAGTTAAAATATCATACGGATCACTTTTTTGTAAATCTTCGAGCTTATCCAAAACAAAACGAACATCTTCTATCCATGTATTGATACGCCGCTGTATATAATTATATTGGCTTCCCCCGTATTCTTTGTTATACAAAATAACGTCACTATCTGAAAAAACAGAAATACTCGAATCATAGGTATGATTAATACCCACAACAATATAACCATGGCTCGCAAGTTCTTCTAGATACCCCGTATACAGGCCACACATCGCACAAAAGCCATGAGAAAAAAGAACAACAGGATACTGTGATTTCTCTAACGCCACAAGCTTATCTGGTAAAGCATGCGTATAAATCTTAGTAAAAAGATAATTCAAAACAAACGATGGAAAATAGTATTTTTGTTTGACCATTTTTTTAAGATACGGCATCTCTTTTTCAAGATACATGTGACACTCATGATCAAGCTTCTTTGGATGCCCATTTATGTGCAGCTGTTTTCTTTTATCAAAAGAACTATTCTCAGCAGGATACCAGATTTGAACGATTAATTTACGCCAGTTTTCTTGACTATACTTGGTTTCCGACTCTTCTGTCAAAGCAAATTCTTCTAGCCGGGTTTTGTCTTCCCACACATATGATACAGTACCAACAGAATATTTTCCCGTTGGCTTGGGAAAATAAAAATCCGCAAAACCATAACAAATAAATATAATCTGAAATACTACGAATGATAACGATATCTTTGGAATAAATGCTCTGGTCAAATGCATGGCACAATCTTAATCAAGGTAACCGTAAAAACTCAAAAAACAAAACTTAATTGGAATATAGATTCTATTCCAACTAAAAAAAATCACAATTTTGTCTGAAAAAATTTACTTTTTATGGAATTTCCCCCAAAGACGTCCTGGCAGCCCCATCCCTACTCCAAGTCTCTGCGTCCTAAGAATTTACACAAGACCTCCTCAAAAAAGACGCCAAATACACATACCGTCCCGATCGATCTCCCCCCTTACACTTCTGTACTGAGGTAATTGTATCAATAGAAGTTCCAATAAGTTTTTCAACAGAAACAATCCGTGTCTTTCGTTCTACCACGGCATCTCCCTTATTTTTACCTCTTAACATTAACCCTCTTGCCTCACATACCTGACCATTCCCTAAATATAAAGCAACATGAGTTATACATCGTCCCTTATTTTCATCTACAAAGAGGCGTGGCGAAAAAAATAACACATCTCCTGGTTTAAGCTCACTTCCCTCTTGTAAACACATTCCAAACGTCTGACAAAACAAAAACTGATTATGAGCATTGCGAGGAACTTGTATACCATGAACTCGATAAACCAAATTAACTAAACCTGAACAATCAATACCAGTAATCTGTTGCTTCATGCGTTTGTTATAAGCAGATCTCCCACCCAAAACATATGGCATTCCAACTACCAATTTAGCCGTTTTAACAATATTTTCCCTCAACTCATCGATAGGTTTCATCCTTTCTTTTGCTATCTCTCGCACATTTTTTATATGAATATACCCTACTTTATATCCTTTTTTATTATCTTTTTCGGGTAAATCAACTAGCCACCATTCACTATCTATTTTTTTTCCCTTGAATCTTGTTCCTAAAGCAAAATCTTGCACAACCTCGAAACCAATAGCTAGTTCTCTATAAACATGGGCCCATGAAGTACACACAACAAGATTATACTTAGGAAAATTAGAAACAAGACGAACACAATCTTCATGAACATAACCAAGCCATCCCTCCCATCTACCATTAAAGAAACCTCGCTGTTCCTGCGCAAAAGCTTTCAACCAACCTGATTTTTCTTGATCACCTTTTTCAACAACCAGACCCTCATTAAATAATACCTGTGATGATAAACTCTTTGCATCTGGTTTTTTTCTTAAATCAGCAACCGGAACAGTAACAATCATTTTACACATCTTACACATCGCACCAATTATGCAATCAATTGTTACCAAAAGAAAAAATAAAACTTTAACTATTTTATGCATTAAAATTCTTATTAAACTTAAAAAAATCTGGCAAAATCTACTTTTACACTATTTTTAGTATACCCCTTGGTCATTCGCCTGTAACGAGGTCTCAAAATAATCATGATATTCTGAGCGAACAAGGATTTTTAAATTATCCTTGTAATCAAGGCAATCAAGTTTTTCAAAAAAACTTAATTATCGAATTCACGTTAAAATAACGTACCGTCAGAACAACAAAAAATCAAACGTAAATTTTTATTTCAAAAACGTTCGCAAGTACACAAAGTATCCAGGCTTGACGCCCGAGCACTGATCACCAGACGTAATATCGTTAATAGAGCTCCCAATAAACTCTTTTACAGAAATAACACGCGTTGTCAAAGTCTCGGGACGATCTGTCTCATATTTGCTCGTAAAATCTAACCCAGTCGCCTCACACACGTCTCCATTTCCCAGATAGATAACAACGTGATTCATGCGGCCATTTTCTTGTTCAGGCTTGCGAGAGAAAAACAAAAGATCTCCTGCTTTAAGGTTCTTCCCATCACGAATTTCTCTCGCTTTTAAAAATTGATCATGTGCATCCCGAGGGGTTTTTATCCCATACACACGGTGCACTAAATCAACTAAGCTCGAACAATCAAGACCCGTAAGCTGCGTCATATGCCTGTTGTACGCAGATCGCCCCCCAAAAACATACGGTGTTCCAACAAGCGACAATACTGTCTTGACAAGTTTATGCCGTAACGTACGCTTTGTTTCTAGTCTATTTTGCTCAAACCTTCTGGTATCCTGCTCACGAACATATCCCTTACGATTACCAGGTAATACTATTTTGTACCATTTCGATTTTATTCTATGGCCCATCAATCTTGTTCCAATCGAAAATTCTTTTACAACGCGAGAGTTTACGCTTGGCGCTCTATAAACAGGAACCCATGGTTTGCATGCAAAAAGATCATGCATAAGTCTATTCTCAGAAGTACTATCTGAAGATTTTTCTAATCGCACATGTTCTTTTCGAACATACCCAGGGTACCCATGCCAATGATTACTACTACGATCGCAAGTCTCTTGCTCTACTGCAATAACTTTAAGCCAACCCATATTAGGGGCATCTGGTTGCTCGTCAAGAGCAAGAACTCGCTCGTTATATAAAAGCTGCGTATCAAGGCCCCGAACGTTCTTTGATAGAGCCGGCGCATGCAACCCCGGCTCAGCAAGCACATTGTAATCTCGTCTTAAATCAGCAACAGGAACCGTCACGATCATCTTGCGCAACGCTCTTAAAGAACCCTGTATAAAAATTAATCCCCCAAATAATACCCAAAAAATCACGTTTATTTTTCGCATCTTTCATCTCCCTCTTTTTTTAAAAACAAACAAACAAACAAACAAACAAACAAGCAAATAAATTATTCTGTTCCAAAATAACGATCTCCAAAATCGCCAAGTCCTGGGACAATAAAATAGTTTTGATTTAATTTTTTATCATGAGCAGCTATCAAAAGTTTTATATTCGCAAACGATTCTTGAACTTTTTTTATTCCCTCAGGGGCACAGACGATCCCAACAAAAATAATATTTTCTTGCTTTACGTTTTTTTGTTTCAAAATATCTAAAACAGCAACCAGTGTCCCTCCGGTTGCAAGCATGGGGTCAAGAATTATAACTTTTTGATCGTTTTTTATAGCTGGCAAATTCTCGTAATACAAATTTGGCTTAGCCGTCTGCTCGTCTCTTTTTACCCCCATAACGCCAACAGAAGCGTGTTCAAAACAATCAAGAAACGAGGGTAACATCGTTATCCCAGAACGTAAAATGGGAACTAAAAGAATATCTGTATCAAGAGACACTCCAGATATTTGCGCTAACGGGGTTTCTATCGTTATCTCTTTCTTATTAAGATAATCAGCTGTTTCATGCGCCAATATATACGCTAGCTTTTCTGCTGCTTTTCGAAAATTAACCCGTGACGTATTTTTATCTCGCAAAATCGTTAATAGTTTTTCTTTCATAACACTCATAAGAACGCTCCTGTTTTTAACAAAACTCTTGATCGAGACATATGTTCTCATGATAAATTAAATACGATTCTAAAATCAATTAAGTTATTACAAGCCTAAAACGAAAGCTTTTATCATGCGCTTTAAAGATCGAACCGACGCGGGTAAAATACTTGCCAAAAAATTACTCGCGTACAAAAACAATCCCGATACTATCATTATCGCACTACCCAGAGGAGGGGTCGTTATTGGCTTTGAAGTAGCACAAGCTCTTAATCTACCACTGGATATTGTAGTACCCCGCAAAATCGGTGCGCCTTTAAATCCCGAGTTCGCCGTTGGCGCCGTCACAGAAGATGGAAGCGCTATGCTTGACCCAAGCTTACTCGCTTTACTTAAAATCACAGAACAAGATCTTGTTGAGATAATAGCAAAAGAAAAAGAAGAAGCACAAAGGCGCTTAAAAACCTATCGCGCAGGAAGAGCACCTCTTAACCTATCTAACAAGATAGTTTTACTTGTCGACGATGGTATCGCAACAGGAGCAACCATGCTCGCTGCCATTAAAAGTGCCCAAAAACGTGAGGCACAAAAAATTATCGTCGCCGTACCCGTCGCCCCTCCTGATTCGATTATAAAAATTAAACATGCTCTTGGGAAAAATAGCACAAATAATAACGCTAACGCTATTACTGATATGATTATCGTATTACATGCGCCACAAGACTTTGGGGCAATCAGTATTTTTTATGATTCTTTTGAACAAACAACAGACAAAGAAGTTATTGCTTTACTAGAACAAACAAAAAAATAACATAAAAAAATTTTTTTAGGGGGAAGGGACATGGCTACAATATTCAAATTGATAGAGAGGTTTTGTTTTTTTGTCATCCCCTGATCAAGTCCGGGACAAATACTTGGATCGCAACTTTTACGCCAGATACTTGCTCAATTAAGAACAGATGCTGGATAATCTTCTTTCTTTTCCAAAAAACTAGAACCTAGTATAATCTTACAAAGTGTCATAAAATAGAACAATTAAATGAAAGGAAAAACTTGTGTTTAAAATAGAACCTAAATTCATGCACGACAATACTGGAAAAAAAATAGGCATCGTGTTATCAATTAAAACATTTGAAAAACTCATAAACAAACTCGAAGACATAGAAGACTATGAATACATACAAAAATACGGAGAAAAAAAAACAAAGGTATTTTCTTTAGACGAAGTAATAAATGAAATAAAAAAAAGAAATGACACTCGTAAATAACCTTGAAGGTTACAACATTGTTTTAACATCGCCGGCAAAAAAAGCTTTACTTAAAATTGAAACTCATGATGCCTACAAAATAAAAACAAAACTAAAAGCTCTTGTTTCAGGGAGCCAAAGCATTGATGTAAAAAAACTTACCGACTATAAACAGCCAACTTATAGATTACGCGTTGGCAATTATCGAGTTTTATACGAAGTATACAAACAAACCATTGTAATTAAAGTTATTCGCATTTCTCATCGAAAAAATGTTTACAAATTTTAGGAGCTATTATGCCTCAAAATAAAAAAGTAGTTATCAAACCATCGTACATCAAAAGTAAAGATGGGAAAATTACCCATGCATATCTAGACCTTAAAACATATAAAGCAATCATCGCTCGCATAAGCAATTTTGAAAAAAAAATAAAAAAACCGAGATCAAAAAACAAGTAAAGCCTTTATTCCAAAACAAATCGATATGGCTTTTTTGACCACACGGGACCAGTGTAATTAATACCAATACGTGGCGTTCGAATAATTTTATGCGTTTGCACACACGCACTTCGATCTTCAACCCACAAGCCCGATTTCACACACACAAGCTTACTGTTAAGCTCTTTATCGATCGATAAAAATTTTGTTAAGCGCCCGGGACCAGAAACTTCTTGAGCCCCACGAATAAGAACAGCCGCTGGATAATCTTTCTGATCTGTCACAATATTAAGCATCCAATACATGCCGTATACAAGATACACATAGAAACATCCCGCTGGCCCAAACATAGCTTCTGTTCGTTTTGTTTTGCCAAACCGGCCATGACATGCTTTGTCTTCTGGTCCATCATACGCTTCGACTTCTGTTATTTTTATTGCTCTTTCTTGGCCATTAATGTTACGAACAAGAAACTTGCCCAGTAAGTCTCGGGCTACAAGTAATACTGGGCGGGCAAAAAATTCTTGTGGTAAAATTATACGATCACTATTGTTGCTTGTTTCCATAAAGCCGTTATTTTTATTTTATCGAATAAGAGCTTCGATTTTTTCTAAGTAATCAACACTTTCCCGACGATTAATTTTCAACAAATCATTTCTTACATCAGATAAAGCCTGAGAAATAAGTTTCTTATCCGGAAACTTAGAAATAAAAGCAATTATTTCTTTTTCTAGTTCCGGCACCTCTTCTTTGACTATGTTAAAAATTTCATCCTCATTCAAACCAAAGTACTCGTGAGCAATGATATTCCTAAACGCAACAATTTCTTTCCATTCTTGGTTTACGATCCCCTTCAAGCGCTCGTCATCAATTATGTACTTCATAGCTTCACCAATAATCTCACATTGACGAGTAACAACGGTAAACACAGATTCATCCCATATAAGTTTGCTTGCCGAATCAATGTTACTTACATGTCGCTTTATCACATCTATCGCAACTAAAATATCTACAATAAAAAATTCAACTAAACGCTTAGGCATACACTAAATCCTCCTTTATAGAACGCCAAATAAACGTTCTTACGCTATTAAAGTATCCTATATCAACAGACCTATTAAAATGCTCCTCAAGAAATCTTTGTAAGCGTATCCTATTGCGAAAAGTAACACGTTTCGTTTCAATAAGTAAATCAATGTCACTTTCATCTGTTGCTTCATCTCGAGCATAAGAACCAAAAAGAGCTATTTTGGTTACCCCAAACTTTTCTTCCAAAACAACTTTATTTTCTTGCAAAAAAGAAATAATATCTTCTTTATTTAACTGAACCATACTATCACCCTTTAATAACAGCACATGGACGCAGGCGCGCAACTTTGTGCGCCAAGTTCGCCTCATGAACAACACTTACAACATCATCAACATCTTTATATGCAACCGGCGCTTCTTCAGAAAGACCACGTAACGAACCAACTTGAACATGCACCCCAGCTGCACGAAGCTCGTCTTGCAAAGCTCTACTGTTAACAGATTTTTTCGCAGCATGACGCGACATACGACGGCCAGCACCATGACATGAAGAGCCAAACGACTCTCGCATGCCCTGTTCAGTTCCAACTAAAACATACGACGCTGTCCCCATGCTTCCAGGGATCAAAACTGGCTGACCACTTGCTCGATACATATCAGCAAGCTCTTTGTGCCCAGGGCCAAAGGCCCGCGTTGCCCCTTTTCGATGAACAACAAGTTTCTTCTTTTTGCCATTAATCTCGTGAGTTTCTATCTTGGCAATATTATGCGCTACGTCATAGACTATAGATAATTCATGCGTTGTGCCAAATTCTTCCAGCCATGCCTGGCGAACTTCCCATGTAATCATCTGTCTATTACACCATGCAAAGTTTGCGGCAGATGCCATCGCTGCAAAATAATCTTGCCCTTCTTTGCTTGAAAAAGGCACACATGCTAACTCTCGATCAGGCAACTTAATTCCATAATCTTTCATGACGGACATCATAACACGAATATAATCAGTCGCAACTTGATGACCAAAACCACGCGATCCTGTATGGATAAGTACTACTATTTGGTTTTTCCATAATCCAAACGCTTGTGCCACTTTTTCATCAAAAATCTCTTCAACAAAATCTACTTCAACAAAGTGATTACCAGCGCCAAGAGTACCTATTTGATCATGCCCACGTTTTTTCGCATGATCAGAAACTTTTTCTGGATCAGCATTTTCAAGGCACCCATATGATTCAATATACTGTGTATCTTGCTCTGAAGCATACTCTTTTTTGACCATCCAATTTACGCCCTGCCGTAAAAGATCATCTAAGTCTTTTTGAGAGACTTTCAGCTGCCCGCCTTTGCCAACACCTGACGGGATCCATTTGTAAAGTTTTTTAGCCAGACTCTCAAAATGACCTTTAACCTCGTCTCGTGAAATTTGCGAGCGTAAAAGTCTTACCCCACAATTAATATCATAGCCGATTCCCCCGGGCGAGATAATACCATCAGGATATTCCATTCCTGCAACTCCACCAATGGGAAACCCATATCCCTCGTGTGCATCAGGCATGGCAAGCGCTGACCCAGTAATTCCTGGCAACGTTGCAACGTTAATTAATTGCGTAAGTGTCTTGTCACTAAAAACATCATCGAGCATCTGTTCTGTTGCATACACGCGTGCTGGCACACGCATGTCATGACGAAACGACTGGGGAATCTCCCAAATAACTGGTGAAATTTTATTGAGCATACTTTTTGAAATCATACGATCTCCTAACACTAGAATAAAACTTTAGACTTAAAGATAATCGCAACAAAAAAACCGTTCGCCCTGAGGAGCCGCCGAAGTTCTTACGCAGGCGAGCGTCTCGAAGGGTAAAAGATTAAAGATCGAAAATAATAAGTGACTCGTATCTCCCTGCTTCGTTTTTCTTCACATACGCTTCATGATATGTAACAGCTTTAATATCTTCGTCAAACGAGCTAACAATAACACCCGAAAGTTTTGCCTGAAGCTCTGTTTCTGTTAATTTCGTAAACGTTACTGTGTCATATGCAGCTTTGTTAATATGCCCTAATGTCAAAACTTCTGACAAAAAGTCTATAAGCAACGCTGTCCCATCGCTTGAGCTTAGCTTTATTGTTTCATGAACTGCTTGCCCCGCTTCTTTCTTTACCAAAATATCAGGCTTAATAATAGACGTCATGCCTTCAAGAGCAATCGCAAAAAGTTCTTCCAATGTCGACGCTTCAAGCTTAAGTCTTATATCTGACGTATGTTCAAGAATCGTATAACGCTTCACAATTCTATCTCCTTTCTTTTAATATTTTTTTACGAGCTTTTATTTTTGTTACTTTTTAACACTAGTAAAAAGCTTATTAGTCATTCAATTATTTAAAATATTTAAAAATACTTTACTTTGTTTATTGACGGAATGGATAATTTTGTATTAGCTTGATAAAGAATGTAAATAAATTAATTATGTTTAATCACAAAAGGAGACAGTGATGAGAAAGTCGCTTTCTACATGGGGGATTATCTGGATTGCAACTATTGCATGCCTGCTTTCAAGTAACAGTTTCACAAAAGATGTCAAAAGCTATGTCGATGAACTTGAAGAAGCATATGTCGCCAAAATAGCCAAAAGTCGGGCCGAACGACGCTTGCGCCGCAAAGGGGTTCTTACCCCAGAAGCAAAAACTCCAGAAACGCCAAGCATTGGCCCTGTTAAAAAAGATGAAAATACTATTGGTGAAGCCGTTGCAAAAGATATTGAAACAACGGTTAAACAACCTGTAATTAATCTTCTTGGATCAATTCATTTAACATCATGGGCAGAGCTTAAAGCTCGTTTTGATCGTGCGAAAAAAGCACTCGAAATATTTGAAGTAAAATATAAATCACAACTAGCAACAACAGGCAAAGCGCCAGCTGTCACAGAAGAAGATAGTGAAGACGATGATGAAGATAGTGAAGAAGAAGATGAAGAAACAAAACCTAAGCCTAAACCAAGAATGGGCATGCCAGGCGCAAGAAAACCTGCAGTTAAAAGACCTATGGGTATGCCAGGGGCAAGAAAACCTGCAGTTAAAAGACCTATGGGCATGCCAGGGGCTAGAAAGCCTGTGGCAAAAAGACCTATGGGAATGCCTGGTGCAAAACCTGCGGTAAAAAGACCTATGGGAATGCCTGGTGCAAAACCTGCAATTAAAAGACCTATGGGCATGCCGGGCGTAAAACCCGCAGCAGCAGCAACAGCAGAAGAAGAGGAAGAAGAAGAAGAAGAAGACGAAGAAGAAGAAT
>CAZFHP010000003.1:26452-56042 GCA_964519365.1 uncultured Pseudomonadota bacterium | reverse complement strand
GCAATGGGCTACACCACTACACCCGCTTTGCGGGTTTAATTTCCTTATTCACTTAGTTCTTACTAAAAACTAAGCCCCGTGTTTTTTTCCTGCTGAACAACAAACTTACGAGCAACATCGTTTAAAAATTTTGCCGTAACATCAGAAGCCCCGACAAATTCAGTACCATAATCTTGCCCATAATCTTCATCCCCAACAAACAACCTCATCAAACCACTTTGGCGTTTTTTAAGCGTAACAAATTTGATTTCTTGATCAGCTTCGATTTTAGCCAATTCTTTAATCGCAGCAACAGCATCTCTATGTGAACCTATTTGATCAATAAGCTTAAGCTTTAACGCTTGATTTCCCGTAAAAATTCTTCCGTCAGCCCAATTTTTATGATCCATTACTGAGAGGCCTCGACTTTGCGCAACATCTTTAATAAACTGCTTATATGAATCGTCTGAAATATTTTGTAAGTATTTCTTTTCAGCAAACGTCATGTCTTTAAACGGGCTACCTATCGATTTATACGTTCCAGACTGAACATGATTAAATTTAACATGCCAGGAATTAAGTAACTCTTTAACATTTGGAATCTGAGCTAATACGCCAATACTTCCAACCAACGAAGACGAGCTTGCAATAATTTTATCCCCTGCACAGGCAACATAATAGCTACCAGATGCACACGTATTTTCAACCAAAATAACAACGGGCTTTTTTTGTTTAAACTTCAATAATTCCTGGAAAACGGCCTGAGACGATCCTGGCAAACCTCCGGGAGAATCTATTCTGACTAAAAGAGCTTTTATGTCTTCAGCTTTTTCAAAATCTTCTATGCGTTTGGTATAAAAAACAGAGTTGCCAATCATACCGTTAACATTTAAATACCCAACATGCGCTTTAGGACTTATAACATCTTCTATGCCTGTTTTGAGATTTGAAACAATCGATGGCGCAATTTGTAAAATAATCAAAAGAAAAAAGAGATTTTTAAGCATGTTAGAAAAACCGTTTGCACGATAACGCCTTCTATGATGATGTGGTGGCATATTATATTATCCTATCTTTGAAAAGATCTTACTTTATACACAGAACTGAGCAGGAACTTTGACTTTCTTGCTTGCCAAACGCTTAGATGTTTTTCTAGGATTTCTATCAACAATAGAAACATATTTTTTATCAGAACTATTATAGATAATTTCAACGACACGGCTTACTTTAGAAGTATCACTCTTGTCGCCAAAAACAATTTTTTCTCCCGATTCTGGTTGCTTATGATAATCTGTAAAATAAATTTTTGTGCGAGAAGAAACAGGAGTTTCTCCATCTATCTCATACGTACAAGAAATAATGTGAGCCTTGCCTTTTTTGTTTTGCAATTCTTCTTTCATGTTCTCAATCGCATGCTGAACAAGATCTTCATCTGATTTAAATTGAACAGCCGTATCTTTTGTATGAACAAGCAATGCTGTTGAAAAAACAAGAGCACAACTGCCTAAAACCATCTTTGCATAATAATTTTTTCGGAACATAAAAACTCCTGATTATTTACGCTGTTATGTACAAGATCTACAAGAAAAATACCTGAAAAACGACTATTACTCTCCTACCTATAACTTTAATCAAAACATTCCCATATGTCAAATTACCTACCAATTAAACCCCAACCAAACACCGAATCCTACCAATATTTTCAGACGTTGCAACGCCCAATAAAATTTCTCAAAGAAAATCACAAAAATTTAACAAACAAGCCCATCTTCATATAACGTTAAGTCCTCACCACACAACGCAATAAAACCCTCTTCTTGTGCGTCAATAAATGTTAAGCACTTGCTCGCCTCTATCGCCCATGGATTCAAAAAATAAAATTTCTCAAACGGAATTTGAAAACAACAATTTGCATCAAAAAATTTTCCTGCTAATTTAGCGACAGAATCAAAAACATTATCCTGTACACATAAAGCAACTCTTTTGGCAATATTGCCAACACATGAAAGCTCTATATCAAAACACCAACCGTCGTCCATGCGAGTAATTCCCCGGACCCCACTAACTTCATCATGCAGGGGAACACCGTCTACTTTGTACATACTATTTAACTTGTAAATCACCATCATACAGAACACTAACATAATTGCCTGACGGCCAGAAGGAACAAGCTTCGCAACACAAGATTTGATCTTGTTACAAACAGATGCTGAAACACAATGAACTTTGTTAAGCACATGCAAAAATTTTTTTTGTACTCTTTGTATACTTGAATGTGCTATCTCATGTTTTTCACAATGCACTCTTGATTCATTCATCGCTTTAATATTACTACTCATAGCCACAAAGAAACACAATATTCCAACAAGAACAATTCTTTTTTGCATAACAATCCTGTATTATTTCAAGCGCGCTGTTACCCAACGACGCATACCAGCCATATCTTTGTATACACGAACATCTTCAAAACCAGCCCCAGAAAAAAGTGTTTCTATTGTACTCTGATCTACACCAATTTCAAGAATAATTTCAGGCAACTTGTTATTTTTTTGAAAATATTTTTGTTTCTGGTCTTTTAAATACTCTCGCGCTTGTTTTATAATACGTTCGTATATCGCCATGCCATTATTACCAGTAACAAGAGCCTGTTTATCTTCCCACAATTTAATCTCGTCACTTACGTGCTCATAGCACGTATCAGAAAGATACGGGGGGTTGCTGATAATCACATCAAACTTTTGATCCCCAGATAAAAACCCGTATAAGTCAGACTGCGCAAACGTAACGTTTTTAACGTTATTATGTGCTTTGTTTTTATTCGCAAGCGCTATAGCTTGTTCGCTTATATCAAGCCCAATAATATGTGCGTCTTTAAACGCTCGCGCAAGGGCGATACTAATACATCCAGAGCCTGAACATAGATCTAAAATATTAAGCTCTTGCTGGCTACCCCCCTGATCTTCATGAGTATTACTTCCATGCGCATACTCTAATTCGTTAATTTTATCGATCAGCCAAGTTACCATTTCTTCAGTCTCTGGCCTAGGTATAAGCACCGGGGACTCAACAAAAATATCACACCCACAAAACAATACTGAACCCAAAATATATTGTAACGGCTTTTTATCTTGCACGCGCTGTTTAACCCATTGCTCAAGCGTTTGCTCTTGTTCCTGTGTAAGACTAATATGCTTATACGCAAGCAGGGCAGGTTTTACCTGCCCTGTAATTTTTTCAAGCATCCACCACGCTTCGTTATGTGCAACTCGTTCGCTATCGCAAACAGCTATAAGCTCGTTTTGAATTCCTTGAATAAGCTCTAAAGTCTTTTTTTTCATGCGTTAAACTTTACGCATCCGTAAAAATCTTGTTGATCAATAAAATAAAGTCATCACACTGCTGACGCAACTTAACGACTTTAAGCAATTGCTCATCAAGTTTTTGCAAAAATTCTGGATCATTTTCGCTATCTTTTTCTTTTTCAAGATTAATAAGAGCAACGATACAATCTTGTAAAATCTTCTCTTCTTTTTGCACATCAGAAGCAAAAGCAACTAACGGCGAGCGAGCTGTATCAAACTTTTTGACAAGCTCTAACAAAAACGCATCTGCAACAGCATTCTTAAGTTTTGCATACGCATCGTTTATTTTTTTTATCAAACCCGAGTTAGCACACCAGTACAACGAATTTAACTGATCATCTATCTCTTGAATCGAAACTGGCAATTCTTCTGATGTTTCAGTCAACCGGGTTGCAATCGAGTGTGTATTTTTTTTGTTTTTGTTCCCAGGCATATTGCGCGTACGCATATTACTTTTACGAGAAAAATCTTTCTCGTCTTTTTTTACATTCGTTACTCCCGACGCTGTGATAACAATGCCAGAACCACTTGCACTTCCCTCTGTTTGTGCTTGTTTAAGCATTTCCCGAAATGACCCCTTAGAAGATCCTGAAGCACCATCTATTTTATCACGCAATCGTTTAAGTCCCGCCATGCCGGCATAAACAAAATTTAGACCAGATAAACTAACACAAAGACACACCCCAACAATTCGCATTGCATTCTTCGCTTGCATGATACATACCCTTTCTCTATTTGTTTCCATAAACCAAGCTTATTCGTGTAATAAGCCCGCAACATACTCCTGAATATCAAACACTTTACTATCTTCTGGTTTTTCACCAAACGTTACATACTCAATCGGCACACCAAACGTATCTGCTATTGAAAATACGATACCACCTTTACCTGTACCGTCAAGTTTTGTCAGCACAATTCCATTCACCTGTGTTGACTCATGAAAAACTTCAGCTTGCCGTAAAGAATTTTGCCCCAGCATGGCGTCTATAGCAAGCCATGTCGCAATCCCATTCTTTTTTAGATTTTCCTGACTTTCTGTATCTACAGCGTACTCAGGCAACTGTCTATCAATAATTTTACGTATCTTTTCAAGCTCTTTCATAAGATTTACTTTTGTCTGCAATCGCCCTGCTGTATCTATAATAATATGATCAAACGGTTCTTCTTTAAACTTTTTACACGCGTCAAAAACAACAGAAGCCGGATCTTGATTTGCTTGCCCCGTAAAAACATCTACCCCGGTCTTTTTGCCCCATTCTGCAAGCTGCTCTACTGCTGCAGCACGAAACGTATCTCCAGCAACAAGCAATACTTTTTTTCCTGCTTTGCACAACGCATAACCAAGCTTACCAACAAACGACGTTTTGCCACTGCCATTAACCCCGACCATTAATAATACTGTAGGCAACTGATCATGAGCATGTGGCACAGAAAGAATTTCACATAAAATCTTTTCAAGAATATCTTTTGCTTGTTCTCCATCTTCTATATTTTCTTGCTTCGCTCTCTCAACAAGTTTATTCACGATCATACTTGTCGTCTTAACACCTGTATCAGCTTCTATTAAAAGATCTGAAAGCTCTTTAACTAAATTCTCATCAAGCTTCTTGCCAGCAAAGATATTTGAGACTTTATTTGTAAACCCCGAGTATATTTTTTTTACTTTTTCTTTGATAAAACTAAACATGATAATATTACTTTCGTTTATTTTTTTGTTCTACGCTATACGCAAAATAGTACCAGAAACGCCAGAATCAGCAAGTGTTGATACGTTTATTGGAAAAACTCTATTTCATTGCTAAGCTTACTACTGCGTGTTAACAATTTGTATGAAAAACACAAAAAAGAGGACCCAAATCAATGGCTTTAGAAATAACCAGCGCTAATTTTGAAGAAGAAGTAAATAATTCCAAGCTTCCTGTTATGATTGACATGTTTGCCCCATGGTGTGGCCCATGCAAACAAATGCTTCCGGTTGTCGACGAGCTGGCAAAAGAACTTGCAAGCAAATACAAAATAGTCAAAATCAATATCGATGACGAACGAGACCTGGCTGTTCAGTATAACGTTTCATCTATTCCAACGTTTGTCTTTATCAAAGAAGGCAAAATGGTCGGCAAAGAAACAGGGTCTATGAGTAAAGATGTTTTGAAAGAAAAGATCGAAAATTTACTTGGGTAATTATTTCGGAATCTTTTTTGCTCAAGATTTTAGTAATCTCGTATAAAATAAGAGCCTGTGAGCAAATATCAACAGGCTCTTATTATCTTTTTATCTTTTTTGCTTTTTTAGAACGTGGTGGCGAAGAAAACATGCTATAGCAAAAATCTTCTTCAAACTTAGACCTCTTCTTTTTATATCCACGCAACAAGTCTGCTAAAAATAGTAATCGAAAAAATATTTGTTTTATTCATAAGAAAACCTCCAGATTTTAACGTGGCCACTTTTTGGTACTCACCGTCGCTAGATTAAATCGCATTTTATCTTTTCTTGTATTTGGAACAAGATCATACGGTTTTTTTCTCTGTTTGTTCAAACTTAAAAGATTTGCCCCTCGTTTAAATAAAAGACCTACAATCGAATACAATCCATAGCTCGCAGCCAAGTGTAATGGCGTATTTAAATTTTCATCAACAATATCCACCCAAGCTTTATTAAGAATAAGCATTCGAGCAAAACCAGCACGTCTATACCCTAATGCTTTTAATAATGGCCTTCCACCTTCATCGTTTTTAGCATTAACGTTTGCTTTGTATCGAATAAGTACTTTCCCAAGACCAACGTTTCCACTTTTTGCAGCAAAAAGCAATGGGGTATCATGAAAAACAAGTGTTCGAACATCGGGAGAAACACCCGCTCGAATAATAGCTCCAGCAAGTAAGCAATTTTCTAGACTCGATTTTTGTGAAGCAAGAAGATGTAATAAACTTAACCCTGCTACATTTTGAATACTTGGATCAGCTCCGGTCTGCAATAATACATCTGCAAAACGTGTCTGCCCCTGTTTTACACTATGATATAAAGCAGTCACACCGTCTTTTGTCGCATCAATAGCAATCTTTTTAGCATCAACAAGCCTTTTTAGAACAAAACAAAAATGCCTGAAAACATGTGCAGTATCACACTTCTCCCACTCCTCTGCATGTCGACCAAGCCTTTGTCCCATATTTATCTCACGCTTATGACGCCTGATAAGAGCATTTACACGAAAAGACAAATCAATAATTTTATCATGCGCTTTTGTGGGATGATTCCATTGATCTTGATTATCCAAAACATCTTGTTCAAAGCTTTGAAAAAATTCAGTAATTTTGTCGTAAGCTTCTTTAATAATGGGAGAATACTTAAGAACCTTTGAAAGACTTTCTAATGGCGAAGCTTTTCGCTTCATAGCCACACAAGATATAGAAATATTAAGACATAACACACACGTGAGAAGAATATGCAAGAACATTCTATTTGTTGTTTTCATGATAACCTCCTACTATGATCATGATTACTTTAGCTTATGACATATAACACAACAACTAGAAAGCCTTCTCACTTTAGGCCTTTAGCTTGATTATATTCTATCAGAAATTACACAAATCGTCAAAAGCCCCAATTTATCGGGAAAAGCGCTTCTTACACCCCAATCACAAAGTCTTTTGAAAATTACTGACATTCTAGCCAAACTTACGCTAAACTGTGTCCAGAAAAATATTCACTAACCCTTTGAGAAAGAGAATAATTCCATGGACAAACAAATAAGCAAAGTTATTGCAGAAAAAAAAATCAAAATACCTCTAACAGTACCAAAAGAAATGCACGAAGAGTATCGAAAAAACTATCTTGCAGCAACAGCAGCATCTGCAGGACGTCTTTTTTTATTTGCCGGCGATCAAAAAATCGAACACTTAAATCAAGATTTTCACGGGGAAAATATCGCAGAAGAAGATGCTGACCCAAAGCATCTTTTTGAAATTGCAAGCAAAGCCCCGATTGGAACATTTGCAACACAACTGGGGTTAATTGCACGGTACGCACAAAAATATCAAGATATTAATTACGTCGTAAAACTAAACGGACGAACGAATCTTCTATCACACACAGAAAACACTCAAAACGATCCGTTAAGCAAAGCGTTTAATACAATTGATCACGTTGTCAAGCTTAAAAATAATACTGGGCTTAATATCGTTGGCATCGGCTATACGATATATCTTGGAAGTAAGCATGAGCCAGAAATGCTCCGACAAGCAGGGGAAATAATTTATCAGGCACATCAGCATGGTCTTATTACGATACTTTGGTGTTATCCCCGAGGAACAGCAGTTAAAGAAGAACGTGACCCAAATATTATTGCAGGAGCGTGTGGGATAAGCGTTTGTTTAGGTGCAGACTTTGTTAAAGTTAATATCCCAAGCGCACAGAACGGTTTTTCCCAAGCACAACTGTTACAACAAGCAACAAAAGCCGCTGGCAACACAGGAGTTATTTGTTCCGGCGGCAAAGCAAAAGATCCAGAAACATTTATCACAAGTTTGTACCATCAAATTCATACAGGAGAAACATGTGGAGCAGCTATTGGACGCAATATTCATCAAAAAAGCTTACCCGAGGCAATTAAATTTTGCAAAGCGATAGCGTCTATTATCATAGATGACACTGATATCGAAGAAGCTAAAAAACATTTAAAATAAAAAATTTAAAGATAAAAAAAAGGGAGAAAAAAAGTATGCATCCAAAACGAATCATTTATTATGGACGCTTTCTTAAGAGCTGGGCTGGAATAACAGGACGATTACTATGGGGCATGTGGCAACTGACAAAGCTCCCACAACCTGCTATAACTATTTTTGGTGGGGCACGAATCAAACCAGATAGCGAGCATGCACAAAAAGCATTTAAGCTTGCCAAACATCTTGTCGCTGAATGATATTCGATCATCACTGGCGGCGGCCCAGGCATCATGGAAGCAGCAAACTATGGCGCCCTTGAACACTTACATGAATGTAATCTAAATGGAGATATTGTGTGCAAACCTGTCGTTTCAGCCGGCATAGGATTACTTCGATTGAACAAAGAAAAATCAAACCCATACGTTCAAACAAATATTCTCATGGAGCACTTTTTCATACGGAAATGGCTCTTAGTAAGATACTCAGTAGGCTTTCTTGTATTTCCTGGGGGTGTTGGAACATTAGACGAACTCTTTGAAATTGTAACACTTCGACAAACAGAACGTATGCAAAAAGCCCCAATATTACTTATGGACAGTAGCTACTGGCAACCCATTATAGACTGGCTAAAAGAAAAACCGTTAAAAGAAAAGTTAATGGATGAAAATGATCTCAATATTTTTCGAGTTATCGATTCTGTAGAAGAAGCATGCAAGATTATAAATAAGTACTGCAAAAAATAATTACTTACGCTGCACGCGCACGCGCTTTCATGCGTGTTCCCATCGGCGGCTTGTTACGTGTTTTTAAGCGCGTAAGCTTCTTCCGGGATTTCATCTTCTTTTGACCTTCAAGGGCTTCTGAAACTTTAAAATATGGATCTCTACGTATATCAACAGATTTTGGTTGCCGTTTGCCATACGTAAAGTCATCAATCGGTCTAAACACACCACGAGCATGATCCGCTAAGCGATGCTTAACAGTATGCGACGACGGCCTAAAAAACCATCGCTGAATAGGATCGTTAGCGTTTTTGACATACATATCATTACGCATCATCTGATACTTAGCATAATCAAGCTTAAGTTGCGTATATTCATCAGGCGTACCATCAAATCTTGGTTTAATTATACTTGGACGAATAAAAACATATAAAATCGTCTCTTCTTTTGCTTTAGTTCTACTTTTAAATAAATTACCTAAAATTGGAATCTCGCTCAAAACAGGAGTCTTCCATTGGCTCACAGTTTGCTTACTCTTTTTTATTCCACCTAATACTAATACCTGTCCTGTTGCCATTGTTGCTTTGGTAATAATATTTCTTCGTGTTATGGTTGGTTCTTTATTTGCTTCCTCAATAAATTCATCCACGTTTACTTCAATAGTAAGATCAACAATTCCATCTGAGTTAATTTGAGGTGTAAGTACTACTTTTTTGTTAGCATCTTTTTCTTCTGTCGATCTTACGGGATTTGTTCCCGAATCTCGTCGTATCTCACCTTTAACACGCTTCGTATTAGAAACATTAATCTGACATTCTTGAAAATTATTCGCAACTAAATATGGCTGCGCAATAATATGGGAATTCGTAACGTTAAAAACACTTCTTATAACCGCCCAGATATTTGCATTTTTACCTTCATTCGCAGAAATTCCAGCTCTTCCTAACGTAAACATTGTTGGTGAATTTTCACTTAAGTCTCGAGCGATCTCAATAAAATTTTTAATCGACGTTTCTTCTTTGGGTTCACCATTTGAATCACTACTCGTATCTTTCTTGGAAATCTCAGCACCGCTATGTAAATTTCTAAATTGCAATCGATTTATTCCCATCCCAAGGTCTTTTCCCTCTTTACTTTGCAACTGTGCACCAAGTTCTTTGGTTTGATCTTCTGTTAAATCTACAATCATTACCTCAAATGCCACTTGTGGCTGCGGCTTGTCAAGCTTTTCTATAATTTCTTCTAGTCTTTTCCAGTCTTCTTCCCCACACGCAATGATCAATCTATTGCCACTACCTCGGCCGTTGGCAGCTTCACCACTTTCTGCTGCAATAACCACGTCTTCAAAGAATTTATATCGACCCGTTTTTTCTATGCCACGCGGTGGCTTGATAATATCAGACAAAATTGGCTGAAGCGTTTCTGCTTTTGCGTATCTTATTTCTTTGATATGCAAACGAGATTTTGCCGTCCCAATCGGCACGTCAATATACTTGTAAATAAACTTTGCAATACGATCAAGATTTTTTTCTGTGCCAAGTAAAATAAGTGAATTCTTGGCTTCAAAAGCAAAAATCTTAGTTGACTTTGAAAAATATGCAGTCTCTTTTCGTTGCTCTGCAGATACAAATCGCAACGATTTTTCTCGTTCTGTTCCTAAAATAGTATCCAATAATTCTTTAACTGTTCTCGCATTTGCTTCACGCAATGGGATAATTTTTATTGAATCACGCAGGCCACCTGTATCAAGTTCTTTAACAATTTTCATGGCCGCTTTAATATTAAAGCACTTCTCTCTTAAGATACACGCTTGCAAGTCTTGATTAATTTGAACAGCGTCTCCCTCAAGCATTGTCCCTAAAATACCCTGTGCGATTTCTACTTTCATATTTTTAAAGAAATAGACATAACGCACAACAAGATCACTTTCAGGAAGATCTTCTGGTTCTGTCCCTGTTGTTGACGAATACGTCGGCAATGGGTGCTGCATGTTTTCTTTATTTGAAACAACACGATATAAGTTCCCAACTTTGATAATCGAAAATTCGTTCATCTCAAGTAACGTTAACAAAACATTCCATGCTCGTTCTAACGTCAAAGGAGTCCGCGTTGTTAACGACACTTTTTTTTCATTCAAACCTGTATGGGGCAAAATATTAAGCTTTTTTTGTTCTGCCAGATAATCTAAAACACTCGCCAGAGAGGCGTTTTCAAAATTAAGATAAATATTAGCTTCATCTTCACTCTTCCCACTTTTATTTGAAGATGCTTTTGGTTTTTCAGGAATAACAGTCTTGCCTGTTGGATTTTGATTAACCGTAACATTCGGCTTGCGCGTAACATTTGGAACACCAAAACTATAATTTTTTATGAAAACAAAAAATACAAACAATAATAGTTTCAGCAAAATTTTCTTTTTCATGGTCCCAGCTTTCGTTTGCTATGTGCTTGTACCGCAAGCATCCCCCTTTTGGGCATCATTTACTTCTTTGCGTCGCCAAAGAAATATCAAACGTAATCGTTTTGTCTTTTTCTTTTCTTATTCTTAATTCTTTAACATAAAGTATCTCATTCTTGTCAATCGCTTCAAGCATTTTAACAAGATTTTCAGTCGCTTGTCCCTTAAACGTCGCAGCCAGAGAAACTTCTTCAAATTGTGGATTTAACGACTCTGAGGTAGGACTCCAATTCGGCTCAGGTTTAACACCTTGATCTTTACAAAATTTTTCAAAAAAACTACCTAAATTAAACCCTTTATGTTTATTCAGTATTTTCCGAATCTTTTCTTCTTCTTTTTGCATAAGCTCAAAGTCATCGACTAAACGTGCTGACTTTTTCGCAAGCTTTTGAAGTTGTTTAATATCTTTAACAAGCCCATTGCTCGTCGAATAAATGAAATAGGTAACACCACCCATAAGTAAACATACAACCGCTAAACTTACAAGAACATATTTTTCAAATTCTTTTTTACTTACCTGTCGAGTAGTGTTTATTATTTTTTCTAAAAATTCCATCTTATTCTTCTTCTTTACGTTCTTGAAGCTTGGCTGTAAATCGTACACCCATCTCTTCGGCCCCAATTAAATCAATATCCTCAGTAAGCTTTAAAAGCGCCGAGCTTTCAAAACGAGGCTTCACGTCATTAAGAAAATCCGTACGATGAGACCCAACACCACGAGTCGACTGGTAATATCCTTCAACTTCAACAATCAATCGACCTGGTTCCTTTTCTGTTACTTCAAGCGTTTCAACGTCAATATTGAACCTTTTTTTATCGATAATTGACGTCATATCAAAAAGTATTTCTAACGGCCCTTTACGCTCTTGTGCAAAAGGAGCAAACAGATCTTTTTGCTCTTTTAATTTATTGTCAACTTTTCGTACAAGCGTTTTAAGCTTGGGCCTTTTGGGCCGCTCTTTTTTGTCAAGCAGTTCAATCAGCTTTGCCATCCCCTTTTTCTCCATATTTTTAACGGTTGCCTGAAGCGTACTAATTTGCATATAGCCCCGAGTAGAAATAGAAATAAGAGCAATAAATACAATAACAAACGCCGCAATTAACTGCTTGCTTAATAATTCATAACGAGCAAGCTCAAATTCTTTGCGCCGCAAATCAAAATCGCTTTGATGCTCTGACGAAACAGCAGCACCTAATGCCATAGCATAATGGCTCCAATAGGGTGGTAATATTCGCACTTTATTTTTAATCCCATTTTTAACAAACGCTTTTCTTGGATCAAAAGTTTCACATGGGATTTGCAAAAGTTCACCACTTTGCTGCATCAAACCATTAATTTCGACAGCTTTACCAACAAACAATAATTTTGTAACACCCTTATAGTAATTAAGCTTTAAGCTAAAAGAATTAAGCGTAAACTGAATGTCATTAAAAAATGGAACTATATTTTTTTGCACAGCTGTATCATAATCATCATCACCTGTTGGCTTAATCCCAAACGTCTTAATTTTTTTCATAACCTGTTCTTGGTCTATGTTTGTTTCTTCGCTAATTGCTTTTACAATTGCTGATAGGCCACGCTGTATAAAGCGCGTTAGTCGCAATTGCCCATCTAACAAAAACGATATCCGTGTTGCATGTAAACCAAGGTCAACCAACGCTGTTGCATTCTCTATTGCTTTATACTCAGGACTTTGCTCATAAAGACTATAAAGAGCAAACAAATCAATTGTAATACTCGTTGGTTCAATATCTGCTTGAGCGTACATGTCTAAAATTGATTGCAAATCACTATTACGAACAGCCGCGACAAGCACTCGAGCCGTCTTTTCTTCTTTATGTTCTTGCGTGATAATAAAATCAATAACAGCTTCGTCTAAAGAAAATGGCAACATTGATTCAATTTCATAATCAAGCACCATACGAATTTTTTCTGTATCAAGAAAAGGGACATCAAGTTCTTTAAAAACAATAATAGACGCTGGGATCGCTATTCTTATTTGATCATAACGCTTTATTTTGTTAACAACTTTTTTCAGCGCTTGAGCTGCACGCGCCCGAAAACTATCTTCTGCGCCTGCTTCTATCGCCTCTTCATAAATATTTTCAACAATAGTTCCCGAGCGCTTTGCATGCGCTTGTACGGCATAGACAATATCTTCTTGAACTGAGATCCCAACAATTCGCTGGGCGAAAATACGGCGATGACCAATCTTTTCAGGCAAAAAAATTTCTTTGATCATCCCATGCCCTCTTCATCAGACGTTAAAAATTGTTTTAAACTTTTTCGTTTTGCCGGATCAATAGTTGTTGCTTTTACGTGACGCTCTCTTTCAGCCCCTTGTGATAAAAAATCTTTTAATCGATTTCGCTTATGACTCGTTCCAATAAAGTCTTTAAGTTTCTTTCGTTTTTCTTCTATTGGATCTTCTTGCTTTGAATCAGACGACATCGTACGACTCAAAAGTTCTTTTAATTTTTTTCGTTTAGAATCAAGCCCATCACCCCGTATAAATTGGGCCCGCTTCTTTTTCGCCGACTCTAAAATTGCCTTTTGAGCGGCACTTAAAGGTGCCTGTCTAATCGTTTTTGTTTGCGCAACAGTTGGTTTTACTGTCTTGGGAAATATTTTTTTAGCAGGCATCTTGACGTGCTCTTTTTTCGACACTACCTGCTTCGATACTTTACGTTTTTCTTTTTTGACAAGCTTTGGCATTTGTCTCTGTGTAACTATTTGTGGTACTTTCGTGTATATTTTTTTCTCTTGTTTTTTAAGCTTTGCTTTAGGCTTTACAATAGATTTCTTTGGCGCAGGCATACGAACCGGAACAACTTTTTCTTCTTGTTTTTCCTCTACTTGTTCATATGTAAAAGCAGAGCTCTGACGCATTTCTAACGCCTGTTCTTCTCGTTCTGTCTGTGTTCGATAATACGGATCGTTTTGTATATCTACAGTCGTTGGCTGATAACGGGCATTGGCATAATCAATAACCTTGTGTGAATAATTTTCTTTGTCTGGATTAAAAAACCAATTAAAGATAGGATCTGGTGTTTTTGTTGTAATAACACCACTTTCTAATTGATCTGTTGCTTGATGAAGTTTCATCTTAGAATAAAGGCCTATGCCTGGCTGCTGACGTGGCTTAATAATTGTCGGCGACATGAAAACAAAAATATAATTTTTATCTATCGTTCTGTTTTGTTTTTTGAAAAGCCACCCTAAAACGGGGATATCAGACAATAGGGGTGTTTTTACTTTTGCTTCTGTTACTTTTGTCGAAACAAATCCTCCCAACACAAGTACTTGTCCATCGGCAACAGTAACATCAGTCATAAGCTCTTTCTTCTCCGTACTTGAACCGTCAGGACTTGTAAAATCACTAATATTTATATTAATCTTGAGACGAATAATCCCATCAAGATTTATCTGAGGTTCTATCTCAACCTTTGTTGAAGCAGAAACAGAGGTATATCCAGTAAGACCACCCTCTGTCTGATCTTGTGGTACCCGTTTTTCGCTCCCAACCTCAATAATTCCCTTTGACTTGTTCGCAATAGTAATAAACGGCTGTGATAAAATAGACGTATTTGTCTGCTCTTTAACAGCTTTAAAAACAGCCCATATATTGTTTTGCTTCCCAATACTAAAAACAGACATTCCCTTTTGAGGACCAATTTGCCCAAGCAGCAAATTACCTAATAAGCTTAACGGGTTTTCATCATCTGGTTCAAAAGTCGGAGCACCACTTAAAGGGGCCGATTGAAAATCAATATTTCTACCAATTTGTCCATGTTTTTTATTGCGAACAGTTCCTCCAAGTTCTTTAAGATCTTTCGCCGAAATAGAAACAAAAAGCGCTTCTACGGCAACCTGAGGTTGCGGCTTGTCAAGATCTTCGATCGTTTTTTTAAGCAATCGCCAATCTTCTTTATCAGTACTTGAAACAATAAGCCTGTTACCCTCTTTGTCTACTTTAAAGCGCATGCTTTTAAAATATTTTACCCCACCACGAATAGCGCCATACTTTCCAGCCTGTTCTCCAGGGCCACTGTCAGGCGGTGCTGTAACTTCTTCTAGTATTCCCTTAATTTGTTCTGCATCTGTGTATTGCAACTCATAAATGTGTAATGGCGACTCTGTCGCTTTAAGCTCTGTGTCTACATAAGTCGTAACAAACTGTTCTATTTTTTTAATAGGTTCAACAGGACCAAGCAAAATAAGCGCGTTCGTTCGTGGTTCAGAAATTATTCGAGCCCCGGGAGGGAAATACTCTTTTGTCCCTTCAGCACCTCTCCCAAGCAATCGCGCGAGCCCCCCAACATCTGGCTTCTTAATTAACGCCTCTAATAACTGTTTAACATCTTCAGCATTTGCATTTTTGAGCTTCATGACAACGACTGTTTCTGCTTGGCCTGTTTTGTCAAGCTCTTGAATAAGCTTAATTGCTGACTTAATATTATATGACTTGTCTGTGATTATAAAACCATTTACTTCTGGCTGAGCAATAATATCACGAACATCACTCAGCATACTTTCTAATAACGGCTGAACTGATTCGACGTTTAGATTATTCAAGAATACGACATAGCGTATAACAAGATCACTATCAGGAAGCGTATCAGACGGAACGTTTATATATGCTGGTAACGGCTGCCGAAGCTTCTGATCTTTTGGAATAACTTTGTGCACATCGCCAACTTTGATAATACTAAACCCGGCCATTTCAATAACCGTCAAGAAAATATTCCAAGCACCATCTACTGTTAATGGATCACGAATAGTTAACGAAATTTTGACACCTTCAAGCGCTTTATCGGGAATTAAGTTAAGCTTCTTTTGATCAGCCATGTAGTTTATAAAATTCAAAAGCTCTGTGTTCTCGAAATTAAGATAAATATCTTTACGTTCTTCTTCTTTTTCTGTTTTTTGCTCTTGCCCCTCTTTTGATTTGTCTTGAGCACTCGTCTTCGTCAAAGACGAAGCAGATCCCTGTTTTACCCCAGGCATACGCGTGCCACCAGCTTGTGTCTGTTTTGGCTCTGGAACAAAAACAGGCGCCGCTCCAGGCATTGCAAGAATAAACATACTATTGATGTTCGCAATAAATAACATCAATAATACTGACGTAAAAACTTTAAACAAACTATTCATGTACAATACTTTCTTGTTTTTCTACTACTACTCTTTTATCATATTACTTTTATCGCACACGAGAATTTCTCAAACGCTTCTTTAAATTCTCAAGCAATCGCTTTCTTATTCGTGCTATTGCATTCTTATCTTGGCTACTTCCATGACGTTTTCTAAAATCTCTAAGCATCTTCGCTCGCTGTTGCGACTTGCTCTTTTTTAATGGTTCTTTTTTCTTTTCTTCTTTTCCTGTAAACGTCTTCTTCTTTGCCTTACTTATTTTAGCAAGCTTATAATTTTGCGTTAGATTTTCGCCGGCACGTTTGAGCACAAGACTAATTGTATCTCCAACTTTTACCTTTGATATAGCATCATACGCCTGCATTCTATTATTTGCAACAGTAACATCCACATTATTAATCGAAATGAGTATATCATTTTGTTGCAACCCTAATGCTACTCCCACATCATTTTTTTCTAAAGACCCTATTCTTAAGCCAATCGGCGATCCCTTTTGATAGGCTACACCAATTAACGATACACGCTCTATAAAATTCCCCAATGTCTCTATTTCTTGCTTAAAGCTATCTGGGTCAATTTCATACGTTTGATCATCTACTTTTCTGGCAATATATTTCCAACGCTCTGGAGACTGCTGATCAACTTCTGATTCATCTTTTCGTAAAAAGAAAGTCTCCTGTTGCCCATTGGCACGTAAAAGAACAATTCTATTACGCGCTATTTTAATAACCTGAGCATCTTTTATTTTATCACCAAGATGATATAAGCCTTCTTTTTTTGTCTCGTCTTCAATCATAGCGACACTTTTTGCTTCGTCAGCAGAAATAATAATACCCTTAATGGTAAGATTAAGTGGCGCAATAAATTCTTGTTTCGGTGGTTCAGGAGGTGGTGGGATAGCAGGAGCTTTTGGTTCAGGAATAGGAGTTACAAAACTTTGTTTTACAGGTTTTGTTACCTGCTTAACAAACGTTCCAAAGATATCATCTTTGTAGATTTTTTCCCAACTCGTTCGCGCAAGAGAAGCCTCTTTTTTCTCTGCAACCTCTTGGGCAACCATTTTTTTTATGCGTCTTATCCGTGGAGGTTCAACACTCAAAAAATAACTTACCATCAAGCTTACAAAAAAAACCGCCAGTAGCGAACTATTTAATATCCATAATTGTTGCTTCATAGCCACAGGTCCTTGTTTCCTTTTTCTAGACTACGCTAGACTACGAAGATAATGTTGTAAGCTTCTCCCTGTCAAGTAACCCGATAACAACATCAAGGAGAAGGGATAACACGCAATATTTGTTGTACAATTTGGTCAGTAGTTATATTTTCTGCCTCTGCCTCATACGTAAGCAGTATTCTATGCCGCAAAATATCCGGCACAACAGCTTTTACATCATCTGGGATAACAAAATGGCGTTTTCTCAAAAAAGCATGGGCTTTAGCTGCATGACTAATTGCAAGTGTCGCCCGGGGGGACGCCCCATACTCTATAAAATACTGTATATCTTCAAGTTTGTATTCTTTTGGTATTCGTGTTGCAAAAACAATAGAAAGAACATACTCAATAACCTTTTCATCAATATATACCTGTGTCACGAGATCTTTGGCTCGAACAATCTCTTCTTTTTCAAGAACTTTATATACGTCCTGAGACTGCGACACTTTTTTTACAATTTCTTTTTCTTCTTGATACGAAGGATACGTAACAACCAGCTTAAACATAAATCTATCTACTTGGGCTTCAGGCAAACGATATGTTCCTTCTTGATCAATAGGATTTTGTGTAGCTAAAACAAGAAACTCTTGTTCAAGTGTATGTGTATTATCACCGATTGTTACTTGACGTTCTTGCATAGCCTCAAGCAGCGCTGATTGAACCTTTGCTGGGGCACGATTAATTTCATCTGCTAATAAAAGATTCGTAAATATCGGCCCTTTTTTTGTTTGAAACTCTTGCGTTTTAGGATTATACACAAGCGTCCCAATAAGATCTGCTGGCAACAAATCTGGTGTAAACTGCACTCTATTAAATGCAAGCCCCAAAGCCTGCGCAACGGTTTTAATTAACGTTGTTTTAGCAAGTCCTGGAACCCCTTCAAGCAAAATATGGCCATTACACAAGAGACCAACGAAGGTACGCTCAACAATATAATCTTGCCCAACAATAACTTTTTTTATTTCATTTTTTAGTGTTTGCCACAAAACACTTTTTTCTTTTATCTCTTCAGTTACTTGCGGATTTACTTTGCTATCCATTTCTTTACCCTTTAAAATCAATTCTTAATTCTTGTATTTTAGCACGTAATTGAGGAATTTTTAAGTTTAATCTATCAGAAGTCTGATCAAGATTATAAAAATTTTTCTTAAGATGATAAAGTAAAAATCTTTTTTCAAACGCTTTACTCGCTTCTTCAAGCGAATTAAACCGCACAAATGATTGTTCTTCGATAAGCACATTGTTTTTTTCACAAACATATTCTTGAAGTACCCGTGGAGTTATAACAATATGAGAACCTTGAGTCAAAAGAACTATTTTTTTTATCGTCTGCTCAAGCTCCAAAACATTCCCTTGCCAATCATGATTTCGTAATAAACGAATACTCGCGGTAGAAAAAAAAATAGACTTATTATGCTTCTTATTTTCTCTGTCTAAAAAATAATGTACAAGTAATGGAATATCGTAACGTCGCTTATTTAATGGAGGAATCTCAACTGGAACAATATTTAAAAAATAAAAAAGCGCAGGGTTAAATTTTTCTTTTTGAAGAGCACGAAACAAACAAACAGGAGAAGACGCAATAACACGAATCTTTTTATTATTCTTGTTCTCTTCTAAATGACATAATAGCTCTTTTTGATGCTCACAAGATAATGCATGTATATTTTTAAGATACAAGCTCCCAGTCTGAGATAAAAACGACACGACAGATTCAAGGTTTTTTTTTGATGCACAATCAAACGCTAGAAACGTTTTTTTTGCAAGGCTACTATTTTCATGAATATACCGGGCTAACATACTTTTGCCAGTACCATAAAGCCCATAAAGCAATACTGGAAAATCAAGCTTGGCAATCTGCAAAAGATGGTGCTTAAGCTCTTGAAAAAGATAGCTTTGCCCAATTATTGGAAACGAATGACACCCAATATCTTTCTCGCCTATGTCACGAGAAACTTGTTTAACAAATTTCTCGTCACCATCACGTTGTAAATGTTTTAAAAAATCTATTTTTTCAAGGATCTCATCAAGATTTAACGGCTTTTCAATAAAATCAAGAGCCCCTCTTTTAACAGCATCTAAAGCTATAGAGATATTTCCAAAGCCAGAAATCATCATAATTTTTTGCTCAGGATATTCTTGTTTAATTTTCTCTAAAAGATCCAAGCCATTAATTTCAGGCATAAAAATATCTAACAACACAAGATCTGGAACAAGTTGCCCTATTTTTTCTAAAGCTTGAGAAGCTTGATCAAGTGTGTGAACTCTAAAATCTTCATCTTCTAAAGCATCACGTAACGTTTTCAGTATAATCGACTCATCGTCAATAACAAGTAACAATGGCTTATTATTTTCCATACTTTTTGCTCGGCTCCCTATTTAACAAAGCCTATCTGTTTAATTGGACCATCGACAAGTCCTCTAATAAATTGATGTAAATATGGGTTATCAGCCTCCCAAATTGTCTTTGAAGGACCTTTGTAAACAATCTTTCCATCATGCAACATACCAACATGAGAAGCATACTTAAAAATTTCTACATCATGAGAAATAACAATCGTTGTTGCCTTAAGATCTTCATGTGTTTTTTTTATAAGCTCATGAATAAGGCGTGTTGTTATTGGATCTAATCCTGTTGTTGGTTCGTCATAAATAAGCACCTGTGGCTTAAGCATAAGCGTTCGAGCCAAACCAACACGTTTTTTCATCCCGCCAGAAAGTTCATCTGGATATTTATCTAATACGTCTTCTCCAAGTCCAACGCTTTTTATTTTTTCAACGACAATGGGGTGAACGCTCTCTGGATCAACGCCATCTTCCAACATGGTAATACCAACATTTTCAAATACTGTAAGCGAATCTAAAAGTGCTGCAAACTGAAATACATAGCCACATTTTTTAAAAACCGCCTGCAATTCCTTCCCATGCAATTCAGAAATATCATCCCCATCGATAATAATTTGACCCGCATCAGACTTAATTAAACCAATAATCTGTTTCAGCAAAACAGACTTCCCTTCACCTGAACGCCCAATAATCGCAAGAAACTCTCCTGTCTCAACGGTCAGGTCAAGCCCTTTTGTAATGGCTTTATCACCAAATGATTTTTTAAGATTTACAAGTTTTATCATAGCTTATTTTTAAAAAAGTAAAGATGTCAAAATATAATTCGCGATAAAAATTGTCACGTTTGAATAGACAACACTTTGCGTTGTCGCAATACCAACACCTTTAGCACCACCACGAGTTGTAAAGCCTTTATATGTACTAATAAGTGCAAGGAGAAAACCAAAAACTGTAGCTTTTAAAAGACCTACAGAAATGTCAGACATTTCTGCACTCTCTCGAATTGCCTGCATATATACTTCAGAATTAATATCAAGCAAAAATACAGCCGTTAAATATCCAGCAAGAATCCCAAATAAAGAACAACACACAGAAAGAAACGGTAAAATAAATGTTCCAGCAATAATACGTGGAACAATTAAGTATTGCTGAGTATCAATACATAACGTTTGCAACGCATCAATTTGCTCTGTTATACGCATTGACCCAATTTCTGCTGTCATAGCAGAGCCAGCACGCCCTATAACCATTATTGCTGTAAAAACTGGGCCCAATTCTCGAACCATGGACAAAAAAATTACCGGCCCAATAAATCGCTCTGCACCAAACCTATGTAAACCAATATAACTTTGCAAAGCCAAAACGGCCCCGGCTGTTATACCAATCAAGGCAACAACAGCAAGAGAGTTTACCCCTATGTAATTCATCTGATAGAAAGTCTTATGAACTTTTAATTTTGTCGTAAAAAAAGCACGAATCGTACTAATAAAAAAGGTCCCGATTTTGCCCAACCGATTACAACTTTTTATTGCTAGCGATCCAAAAATATCAACAACGTTTACAGCCACAGACAGACCCCTTTTTTTCAATAGGGTTATTATTGTGTCTTTGTTTTTTGAGCATTTTGAGCATGATAAACTGCATCAGCAGGAATCGAAAGTCCGCCACCTTGAGCTTTATGCTTTGTTGTTACTCCTTGCAAACGAGATGTCCTTACTTCTTTAGATTTTAATATAGCAAGACCCAACGACCCTAAGATAAAAATTGTTCCCAATATCCATGTTATTTTTTCAAAAAACTCCTGGCCCCCGGACCCTCCAAAAAGCATTTGTGTACTCCCACCAAGACTTCCAAGCCCCATGTCACCCTTGCCTTGTTGAATAAGAATAATAATCGCAAGAAAAAAAACGACTATCACAAATAAAACCATAAAAAATGTAAACATTTTAATCTTCCCTTTCTTTTAAAAACGCTTTGTCCAAACAATTATTTCTAGTGTGAATAAGTTTTTCAAAAAAGCAAGGTTCGGTCTTGCCCCATTAAAAAATTATCCCGAATAGTGTACTATTTTTTTCAATTCTTGAAAATCTGTGCTCGCTTTTCCTATCAAAAAGCCCATTATATGTTCTATTTCTTTTAAAAACTGAACAGTCTTGCCCGTCACACTCCCGCCATAAAGCAATTTCCAATCAATAGAACTATCTAATTCTTGGCTTTTTTTATACAACCAGGAAAAAATTGTTTCTAAGGACTCACTGTCTGGAATTTTACCTGTTCCAATAGACCAAATCGGCTCATAAGCAATACAGATAGACATGTTATTTTTTATACTCACATCACCATTTTTTATCTTTTCAAAAATTTCTCCCAATTGTCTCTCTAAAACAAACAAAGCTTTCTTCTCGTTATATTCTGCTCGACTTTCCCCTACGCAAACAATGGGCGAAATCCCATGTTCAACAAGAGATCCAAACTTTTGCGCAATATCACAATCTGTTTCATGATTATATTGTCTACGCTCACTATGCCCAATAATACAATACGTACAACCAATAGCTTTAAGATTGCCAACGGGTTCTTGGCCCGTAAACGCCCCCAGTCCGAAGCTCGAACAGTCTTGCGCTCCTAACTTAATATTTGATACTCTAAGTTTCTCACCTACGACAGATAAATTTGCAAACGAAGGACACAAAACAATCTCGTTACGTGAATCATCTGCTAACTGAACAAGACCATCAAAATTTTCAGTTACGAAACAAATACTTTGCTCGCAAGTCATATAGCTCTTCCAATTAGCAACAAAAAAAACAGTTTTACTATTCATAACACTCCCACACAAAACCTAACAGATGTACTCGAGGAAACTTAAAGATATATCAATTTCAATCTTTTGCCAAAGAAGAAGATGGATCGGGTCTTTATTCCCACTCACACTTGACTAATGCTGAATTTAACGTAACCTCAAATTCTGAAATTAAAAAATATTTTAAGCACAAAATACTAATTTAAATACTATGGTATTACCGTCATGATACGATATCACATTAAGCAACGTCTTAAGTTTTTTCTTTTTTTCTTTTTAGTAATCGCATCTTTTTCTAACACTTTCACTCTTCATAACACAAACAAATATTTCACTTTTTTAGAACGACCTGAGCATTATCGAGCACATAAAAAACCTTATGTTCATTGTGCGTTTTTTCATACAACAGCAACAACGGCTTTTAAAACAAACGGTGGAAACACTGGAGTTTTTGATCTCTGGGGATCATATGATCTAAAAGACGTTGCGCTAAGCTTACAAACAGCGCAAAAATTACCGCACAATCCTATAACCAATCCAAATTTTAAAGACCAATCGATACTATTTAGTGCCGCAGGTAAAATTAAAACGGTCGGACTTATGTTACATTATGAACACGAGTTAAACTGGCACAATATAGCACTTGGTATATGGATGCCTGTTTTAAACGTAAAACCAACCAGCCGTTATGATCTATTGAACAAAAGCAGCTTTACAAATATCCCCCAAGCGCCAACGCTCATCGACGATATTCGTCGAGATATTCACAAACAAATCGGATTTACATCAAATAATTGGTCAACAACAGGGGTTGGCGATATTGATGTACATGTGCGCTGGCATAATACATGGGATCATCAATGCATGATGCGATGCATTCAGTTGGCCCTTCAAGCAGGAGTTCTTATCCCAACAGGAATCAAATCAAATATTAACAATCCAGCATCTGTGTCTGTTATGGGATCCGGGCACTGGGGGCTCTATCTTGATGTAAATCCGGAATTCGAACTGAGACAAAACCTAAAAGTTGGAGCACTTCTTGGAGCGGCTTATGCATTTAGCCACACAAAAACAAAAAGAATCCCTGTTTATAAAGAGCCTGCTATTTTTAGCTCATTAATTGGCCCAGTCAAAACACAACCAGGAATAACAACAAAAGTCTCACCATATCTCATTTTTGAGCATCTCACGGACGGGCTTCATTTTAATGCCCGTTATACGTACTTAAGGCACACAAAAGATTCTTATTGCGATATGCGAACAGACAAATCAATTGCTAGTTATCTTACTAAAAAACCAACCGATCAAATATCTCAAGAAAATATCGATACAAATATTTTTGAAAAGAAAAAGCTATCCAAATGGATCAAGCATTATATAACACTCGGCTTAACATATGATTCAAAAGAAGCTCTACGTAATTGGAAATTCAATCCTATATTTTATACGACGTTTGATACGCCAATAGGAGGCCGAAGCATTGCAAAAAACCATCAAATAACGGTCGGGGTTGAATTATATTTTTAATGCGAATTTTAACTTTTGATTTAATAAAAGGGATACGTATATGAAATTCTGGCCAGCACGAAAGTTATTTAGTTTTTTTTCAAATGACATGGCGATCGACCTGGGAACCGCAAATACGGTTATTTATATCAAAAGCCAGGGAGTCGTTCTTAATCAGCCATCAGTCGTTGCAGTCAAAAGTTCTACAACAAAAGTTCTTGCAGCAGGGAACAAAGCAAAACTCATGCTCGGAAAAACCCCAGAAAGCATTGTTGCCAGTAGGCCAATGCGCGATGGAGTTATTGCTAATTATGAGCTAACAGAAAGTATGCTTCGTTATTTTATTAGCGAAGTTCATAACAATCGCAAAACACTTGTTCGTCCACGCATGATTATTGGAGTCCCGTCTGGCATTACACAAGTTGAAAAACGTGCCATTGAAGATACGGCTAAGCAAGCTGGCGCCCGTGAAATTTATACTATCATGGAACCGATGGCTGCAGCTATCGGCGCAGGTCTTCCTGTTGAAGAGCCAGCAGGAAACATGATCGTTGATATAGGTGGCGGCACAACAGAAGTCGCTATTATCTCGCTCAAAGATATTGTGTACTGTCGTTCTGCTCGCGTAGGTGGCGACGAAATGGATCGATCTATTGTACAGTATGTCAAACGAAAATATAATCTCTTAATCGGCGAAAAAACTGCAGAAAATATCAAAATTAAAATAGGCACGGCGATTCTTTCTGACGAGTCAAAGCAAATGGAAGTCAAGGGACGAGATTTAGTTACCGGCGTTCCTAAAACACTCATGCTTACAGACGCAGAAGTCTTTGAATCGCTAACCGAACCTATTTCGATTATTATCGATGCCGTTCGTTCTGCGCTTGAAAATGCACCCCCAGAATTATCGTCTGATTTAGTAGATCGTGGCATTACCATGGCCGGCGGCGGATCACTTCTAAAAAACCTTGATTTGCTTATTTCTAAAGAAACGGAGCTTCCCGTTAAAGTCGCCGAAAACCCACTTCTAAGTGTCGTACTTGGGGTAGGCAAAGTGCTTGACGAACTTGATTTCTTTAGAGATGCACTTATGAAATAGCAAAACAAAAAAATTTAATCATGAAAAAAATAAAAACTATAACCATCGCTTGTATCGTCATAATCTTTTCTTCGCACTTTTTGCAAAAAACACAATGTCACCCATACAGGCAAGAAAAGCTTGTAAGATCTATAATTTTTAAAAAACTAACAAGGGCTTCTGAAAAAGACATTACGTCTCTTTTAGAAGCATGCCGACACCCAAGACATAATAATTTACATAAAACTCTCAAGCTTTTTATGGACTACCCTACATTATCTGAAATAGACGTTCATATTATTCGAAAATTTATTTTGAATTTCTTCAAGCAAGTACCGACTTTTTGATAGACAAAAAAACAAAAAACTTTACAATCAAGCCTCTACTATTTTACGTTTTTTCATAAAAAGAATCTTAATAATTTCGTAAAGAGTTTTGCAAAGGGCCAAATATGTCACGTCTTAAAATCTTTATTCTTCTTTTTTTTATAGCAAATGCTTGTTTATCGCCTTTAGACGCAATGCACAGAACAAAAACAAAGCGCCCTAAAACATCATATAGCTTTCGCCCATGCACTTTAGAGCCAATAATGCCCCTTCGAAGCCTAAATAGAACAAGAAACCTCCCTGGCATTTCAGAACCAAGAAAACGTGAAATACGATCAAACTTAATCAGGCTCGAAACAAAAAAGCATATATTTGACGCACTTGTTCTCAAGTGCACCCAGCCAAGCTATCATATCCCAAAAGCATTTACCCGAGAATATATCTCAGAACTATCACGATTTAATTTTCTAGATTCTCGTGGGGAAATTCTAAACGATGTACGAATACTTATCTCCCAAGAAATAACAATAAAAGGTTCTGTCATCGCATTGCTATGCAATAGAAAACGCTAAATAACTTTTCAAAACTATAATTTGCGAACAAAGTAATTATATCTTTATTTGACTTGATTTTTTTTACTCCTAGCTTTATAATTCAAAATATTAATTATCGACACTCTAAATAAAAAGGGTCAGATATGAAAACTCTAAAAATTATTTTTATTATTTTCTCTCTTAGCATTACAACACTAAATGCAGACACTGTGGTCCAACTAAAAAATGGCGTTTTGGTATCAAGCGATCTAGTAATAAACACGTTCAAAGAATTAAAAAAACTTCAAACAAATCCTGAACTTCTTCAATATCTCGCTCAAAGATGTAAATATCCAAGACCATTTTTAATTCAAAAAAACTTTGAACGAGCTTTAAAACCAAGCTTTATTGCTCGATCAGGACAGATTTCAAATGAAATTCGTAATATTGTCTTGTGTTCCATAAAAACAGGAGGAGCAATAGTACAATTAGTTAACCCATTTAAAAAGCTAGCTCATCATCACTATCAAGAAAAAATTTCTTAATTTTTTTTGGCTCTTATTTTTTAATTGGCTCACACCCATTAAAATAGACTTCGTTCTTTGTGAGTACTTTAATTACTTTATACTTACCAGCACTAAAAATTTTGTTATTCTCCATAAAGTGCCGAACTTCTAAAATAATAACGCTCGCAAGAGGCTTAGAAATATCCCCGTTCTCTGACTTTTCTAAAAGCGGCTGTTCCCCTTCTAACCAATACGCCCGTTGGCCATTTTTAAGAAAGTCGTAAGTCTCGCAAGCTTTTAAATCTTTCGGGATACACGCTTCTTTTTTCTTTTGACCGTTTTCATATTCTGCAAAATTTCTCAAAACTAAATCCGGTGCAAATCTCATATTGATAGACATAATGCTCTTTCGGTATAATGTGTTACTATAATGTATTACTGTGATCTTGATTCTTGTCTACAGATATCCCTAACGAATCGATTTTACGATAAAGCGTACTTCGGCTTATCCCAAGCATCTTAGACGCCAGTAAATAATTAAACTTCGTTTCTTCAAGAACTAGCTTAATCACATAGCCTTCGACTTCTTTGATAATAAGAGGATGAATATTCCCTTGGCCGTTATGACCAATACCAACAAGCATTTTTTTTATATCACGTTTTAATAAATCATACAGAGATATTGACATAAAATACACAGACTCCCATTTATTTTTGTAAAAAGTGCTTGAAATAAAACAAATCTAACGAATAAAACGTCGAACCCTTTTTTATGGCAAAATCAATCGCATATAGTTCTTCATACAAATTTGACAAGTACGGTAATGAACATAGTTTCCAATCTCGCTTCATAAAAGTAAAGGGTAAACGAAAACTCATTTGCTTTGCTTTACCAAACTGTTTTTCCTGTAAAAATTTTTTTACGTGATACGCCTTGAAAACTTGTTCCGACCAATACGCCAACCAAAACATCTCTGGATACTTGCTTCCAATTTTACTCCAAACAAGAAAAAAGGCTCGTGATTTTTTTGCAAAAAAATGTTCTGATAATTGAGAAAGAGCCGGTTCAGCTTCACACAAGTTTATCACATAGGGTAAAAAGTTATCTAAATATTTTGCATGAATCAATTCGAGATAATTAATTAAAGAACACGCGAAATCAAGCGATAACGATGAAACCGCATCAAAAAGCGTACGCACAAAAGCACGCTTGTTGTTATTCAAATCTAGCTCAAAAAAATCGAGTATTTTAAAAAAATCTGCATGAGTAACTGTATTTTTTATCGTAATAAGCGTATTATTTTTTCTTTCGACTTTGGTTTTATCGTTAACAAAAAACAATATCGTATGAGGTCCTTCGTAGTCTGCTAAAAAAGAAAGTAGCTTTTCTTGTGCTTTATTTTTTTTGCCCAACGACATATCCCCAAGCCAATAAACGCCTGTGTCGCCTAAAATACTTTGGATCAACATGCCCATAATTTTTTTTTGCTCACATGACAGACCATGTATTTTTTTTATCGATGAACAAAACACTTGTTTTTTACTTAAAAAATCTAACAGTAACGCAAAAAAAGAATACGGGTATACTGTTCCCTGAAACAAAAAGTTTTGCTTATTGTGCCAAAAAAATTCTTTTTTTGCCTGGGTTAAAAACGATTTAAATTCCATAATTTACTAAAGAGTTTATCTAAAAACCGATCTAAAGTGCTGCTCTATTTTAGCAGAAGCACGTCTCATTAATTTTTTATATTCAAAATCCAAAAAGCTTCCATCTATAATAGGATTTCTAGCCTTAGATATCAAGGTCGAAAAAGAAAAACACTTTTGAGCTATAAGTTTTTTATTTAAATCATATAATTTACATTCAAGATCAAGTCGCATTGATGAATGAAATAACAAAACGTCAGGAGAAACATAATTATGCCGGGGTGAAAGATCTTTAATGATAAGCTCTAACGAATATCCATCTTGTTCGTTATCAACAATTGTATATCCAACGCACCTAAAATGATCCGTAACCAATTGATAAACAATAGGAGCCATGTTATCAAAAACATACTTACTATGCGGCATTTTTATATAAACAGGTGTATGCAATTGATTAATAACAAGCGATGTCTTTTTGTAAACGCACGAAGAAAAAAAAAGCACCCATAAAAAAAGAACAAAAAAAGAAACCGAAAAACTGTGTATTATTTTTTTTCCAGACAACGTACACTCTATTTTATGAACTTCTTACTTACCAATTCTACTGGCTAAACTAAAAAGTGAGGCTTTTGTATTCTTACTTCTTAGATTATTGATTTTGCTATCGTAATAAGTATCACAAGACTTAAATATATCATCGATACCCACAACAACTTTCTTGCGTAATATTTCAAACGCATCCCACGAAACAGGTGTTTTTTCGGCTGTTCCTTGAACTTCTATTAAGTTCCCAGAGCGAGCAACAACAAAATTAAAGTCTGATTGTGCAGTACTATCTTCTTCATACGTTAAATCAATGTAAACGTTATTATTAACAAGCCCGCCTGAAAGAGCTGCAATCTGTTCTTTAAATATATTTTCAGGAATAATATCTAATCGATGCCAATAATCGATTGCTCGCTTAAGTGCAATACTTGCGGCCGTTATACAGGCAACACGAGTTCCACCATCAGCCTGCAAAACATCACAATCGACTATAATAGTTTTTTCACCCAATTTTTCTAAGTCGACAGTTGTTCTTAAGCATCGACCAATGAGCCTAGAAATTTCAACGCTACGAGCATTTCTATTACTTTGACTTGATTCTCTATTTGTTCGTTGTTTTGTCGCACATGGCAGCATTGCATATTCAGCAGTAAGCCATCCAACCTTTTTTCCTCTTAAAAACGGTGGCACTTTCGGCTGAAGCGTGATCGATGCTAAAACCTTTGTTTGTCCCATCTCAAATAAAACAGATG
>CAZFHP010000003.1:0-26442 GCA_964519365.1 uncultured Pseudomonadota bacterium | reverse complement strand
AATCGCCACGACCTAATAAAGTATATTGCAAACGAATTACTCTCACGTGATGGGCTAAACGCCCATCACGCCGTTTCTTATCTATGCTCATAATAGTTTTTATGATTTTTTACGATCTTTATTTTTTACGATCTTTCAAGCTCTGGGGCAACAAGTCTAACCCTACCTGTTACTTTATCAAATGCAACAACTTTAACTTTCAAAGTCGTACCAACTTTATAATTTTTCTGTAAGTCACGCTGTTTATTTCTATCAATAGTAGAAACGTGAACAAGACCATCTTTTCCCGGAACAAGCTCCACGAAAAGGCCAAAATCAGCTATTCTGACAACCGTTCCATCAAAAGTACTTCCGACTTCAATGTCATCGCTCAGAATCTTAATCCAGGCCTTAGCAGCTTCTGCAGCTTCTGAATCTTTTGCATAAATTCTTACTGTTCCGTCATCATCTATATCAACCTGCGTATCTGTTTTAGCAACAATTTCTTTAATATTTTTACCACCAGGCCCAATAATCGCTCCAATTTTGTCTTGCGCAATAGGAAACGCAAAAACTCGTGGTGCACGCTGAGAAATTTCTTTTCGAGCTGATGACAAAACTTTTTTCATTTCGTTTAGTATAAAAAGACGAGCTTCTTTTGCTTGATCTAAAGCTTTTGATAAAAGTTCTCTTGATAGCCCTATTTTATCTTTTATATCAAGTTGAAATGCCATGATGCCTTTGTCTGTTCCTGTTACTTTAAAATCCATAAGACCAAGCGCATCTTCAGTTCCTATGATATCAGTTAAAACATATGGCTCACCTGAAGAATCTCTTATCATGCCCATAGCAATGCCACTCACCATATTTTTAACGGGCACACCACCATCCATTAAAGCCATTGTCGTCGAACAGACAGTTGCCATAGAAGAAGAACCATTTGATTCCAAAACATCAGATATTACTCGTATCGTGTAAGGAAAATCTTCTTGAGAAGGCAAAACATTTGTAAATGATTTTTCTGCCAAATAACCATGACCTATTTCTCTTCTGCCCACACCACGCATCATTCGAACCTCTCCTGTTGCAAATGGTGGGAAATTATAATGCAACATAAAGCTTCGCTCTTGCGTTCCTGCGTGTAAATGATCAACCTTCTGTGCATCTTGCGCTGTTCCAAGCGTAATGCTCGCTAAAGCTTGAGTCTCTCCTCTTTGAAACATTGATGATCCATGAGCACATGGTAAAACCTTCACTTCTGTGGTAATCGGTCTCACTTCATTAAGCTTTCGACCATCCAAACGCCCTTGTTTTTTAATAATATCAGGAAGCATTTTCTTTATAACCAAATCAGAAATGTAAGAAATAACAGCACTTGAAACATTTTCTGAATCAATATCTTCTGAAAAACTATCTAATACTTTGTTTTGAAGATCTTCAAAAGCAATACTTCGCTCAGCTTTATTTGAATTAAAAAGACTAAGAAGAGAACTTTCAGGAATAACACTTTTTATTTTATCTTCCCAAGTACCCCAATCAAAATTTTCTTCAGAAACTTTTTCTACAACTCCCAACTCTTTTTTGATTTGCTCTTGCCAAGATATTTGAAGTTTTATTTGTTCATGTGCTAAGAAAAGAACATCTATTAATTGTTCTTCGGTAACATCGTTGCAATATCCGTCTACCATGCAAATACCATTTTTTGTTCCTACTACAACAATCGTTGCATCAGAACAAGCATCATCATCATGGCTTACATTAAATTTCCATTCACCATTAACCAATGAAGCCTTAATCGCTCCTACCGGTCCAAGAAACGGCGCTCCCGAAATTGTTAACGCAAGAGAAGATCCTATAAGTGCTAAAATATCAGTCGGAAAATCTCCATCAGCAGAATAAACTGTTGAAAGAACTTGAAGCTCGTCAAAAAAATATGCCGGAAATAATGGCCGAATTGAACGGTCAATAAACCTAGAAGTAAGCACTTCTAAATCAGACAAACGCCCTTCTCTTTTCATATAGCCACCAGGAATTCTTCCAACAGCTGATGTTAATTCACGGTATTGAACCGTCAAAGGAAGAAATCCTAAAAAATCTTTTGACGATTTCTGTGAAGAGACAGCTGTTGATAAAACAATATTGTTCCCAGCCTTAATCCATGCAGCCCCATGTGCTTGTCGTGCAAACTTACCGATTTCAACTTCTATGCCCATCTCAGGTAAGCTAAATTTTTTAGTCATAAGTTAATTACCTCATAAAATAAATAAAATAAAAATGGGGCTTAAACAACAAATAATCAATTATTTAATAAGACTATTCTTTCGTAATAGCTTAACAAGCTCTGCATGTTCAACCGAATTGCTTCGCTTAAGATTATTTAGAAAAGAACGCCTTTTACCAACAATTTGTAAAAGCCCTTGTCGAGAATGCTTATCTTTAGGAAACATCTCCAAGTGAGCCGATATCTGCTTAATCCGATCAGAAAGAAGTGCTATTTGTACACCACAAGATCCTGTATCATTTTTAGATTTAGCAAACGTTTCAATTATTTTACTTTTATCTTCTTTTTTAAACATATCATGTAACTCCAAAATACAACCAACATACCAAAAATACGAATGGTAGGCGCGAGCGGATTTGAACCGCTGACCCTTGCTACGTCAAAGCAATGCTCTACCCCTGAGCTACGCGCCTAATAATCAACTCAAAGAAATCTTATCTAGTCCTCGCTCTAATTCTTCCTCTTCTCGAGCTTTTTGCTCTAGTTCAGAGATATCTTCCCCCAAATGCTTTAATCTAAAAGAATCTATCCCTGTTCCAGCTGGTATTAGTTTACCAATGACAACGTTTTCTTTCAAGCCATAAAGATAGTCAACTTGCCCCGAAAGGGCCGCTTCTGTTAAAACACGTGTCGTTTCTTGGAAAGAAGCTGCTGAAATAAAGCTTTCTGTCCCCAGAGATGCTTTGGTTATCCCCATCAGGATAGGTTTTGCTTTAGCAACTTTTTTACCCGCTTTAAGCATAAGCTTATTTATCGACTCAAAGTAATTTTTATCAACACGATCCCCAACAATAAAATTTGTATCTCCAGGATCAACAACACTTACTTTACGAAGCATCTGTCTAACAATTAATTCAATATGCTTATCATTAATTTCGACACCTTGCAAGCTATAAATTTCTTGTATTTCTTTAACAAGATACTTCTGAACTTCATCTGGGCCTAAGATTTTAAGTATATCATGAATATTTAAAACACCTGAAGTAAGAGGATCCCCAGCTTTTACCATATCACTATCTTCAACATTTAAGTGTCTACTTCGCGGAATATTATACTCAAAAACCTCACCACTTTCAGCGGTAACAGTCAGTTGCCGTTGTCCTCGATGAAGCCCACCAAATTTTACAACCCCGTCTATTTCACTAATAATTGCAGTATCCTTAGGGATTCGTGCTTCAAAAAGTTCCGCAACGCGAGGAAGACCTCCGGTAATATCTTTTGTCTTTCTTTCTTCTCGTGTAAGCTTAGAAATGACATCACCAGGCTGAACAGACTCACCATTATTTACCGTAATAATAGCTCCAGTTGATAAATAATATTTTCCTTGCTCATTCCCTTGCTCATCGATAACAGATATATATGGTTGTCGCTTTTCATCTCTTCGCTCAAGAATAACTTTACTTGATTGCCCTGTTGCTTCATTAAATTGCTCTTGATATGTAACATTTTCAACCAAATCAACAAATTTTATTGTTCCTGCTTTTTCAGAAACAATCACTTTATTTGCTTCCCATTCAGCAAGTTTCTGCCCAACTTCAATATCACTATTGCTTTCTACTAAAATTATTGAACCATATTCTAATTTACACTCATCAAGTTCTCGCCCATCTTCTGCTACGATAATAAAACTTGATTTTCTGTTCAGAACAGTCCAAAAATTATTCCGATTCTTAACAACATGAGAATCTTTGTAAACAATTTTTCCTTTAAAACGAGACTTGTAAAAATTTTGCTCAACCAAACCACTTACGGTTCCTCCAACGTGGAACGTTCTCATGGTAAGCTGTGTTCCTGGTTCACCAATAGATTGCGCAGCAATAATACCAACAGCTGTCCCAACATCAACCATTTTCTGCGTTGATAAGTCCATACCATAACAATGGACACAGACACCACGCTTTGCCTTGCACGTAAAAACAGAACGTACTTTAACTTTTGTGACCGCAGAATCAACTATTTTCTCAACAACGCTATCTTCAATCATAGCTCCTTGTTCCGCAATAAGTTTTCCTGTTATCGGATCTACAATATCCTCTGCTGCAACTCTACCATAAATACGTTTTTCAAGCGGCTCAATAATTTCTCCAGACTCTGCAATATCACTTACCGTAATATACCCAAGAGTTAAACAATCTTTTTGCGTAACAACAACATCTTGAGCAACATCAACTAGCCTTCTTGTTAGATATCCTGAGTCAGCAGTCTTTAACGCTGTATCAGCCAAACCTTTTCGGGCTCCGTGTGTAGATGTAAAATATTCAAAAACATTAAGTCCTTCTTTAAAGTTTGCAAGAACTGGCGTTTCCATGATCTCCCCTGATGGCTTTGCCATAAGTCCCCTCATTGCAGCTAGCTGTCGAATTTGCTGACGAGAACCTCGGGCACCCGAATCAAGCATCATAAAAACAGGATTAAATGGGACATCGTTTTTGTCTTCATTCAAATAGGCAACCTCATCTTGTTTCTCTAACACATCCATCATAGCGTTAGTAACACTTTCGGTTGTACGAGCCCAAATTTGAACAACTTTATTATAGCGCTCACCATTCGTAATAGCACCATCCATGTAAAGCTTTTCTGTCTTGGCAATTTCTTTTTTACTTTCTTGCAATATCTTTTGCTTTACCTTTGGAATAACTAAATCATCAACAGATAACGAAATTCCTCCGAGAGTAGCATACGAAAAGCCAAGTTGTTTTATATTGTCAAGAGATTTAACCGTTTCGTTTGCCCCAAATTCTTTATAAAGAGCTGAGATTAATATTCGCAAATCTTTGCTTTTTAATGCTTTATTAATATGCTCAAACGTAAACCCTCCAGGAAGAGCTTTATAAAACACTACTCGCCCAACAGTCGTTTTGATAACAGTCCCATTTGACAGACGCAACTGAATAGGCGCTTGAATATCAACTTTATTATGCTGATACGCACAAACAACTTCACTTATATCCGCAAAAATGAGCCCCTGCCCCAAAGTATTTTTACGAGCCTTTGTTAAATAATAGAGCCCAAGAGTCATATCTTGAGAAGGAACTGCTAGCGGACGACCGTTTGCTGGTGAAATAATATTCTTTACAGAAAGCATAAGATTGTGAGCTTCTTGACGCGCCTTTTTGCTTAAAAGAATATGTACCGCCATCTGGTCACCATCAAAGTCAGCATTAAAAGCAGAACACACAAGAGGATGAATCTTAATCGATTTACCTTCAACTAATATTGGATAAAATGCCTGAATCCCAAGCCTGTGCAATGTTGGAGCTCGGTTCAATAAAACAGGCCTATCGCTTACAATTTCTTCAAGAGCTTCCCATACCTCTGGCGACATCTCTTCTACCATCTTTTTGGCTACTCTTAAATTTGCAGCCAACTCTCTTTTTTGAAGTTCAACATACACATACGGCTTAAACAACTCTAAAGCCATAAGTTTTGGCAAACCACATTGATGCATACTTAATTCAGGATCAACAACAATTACTGATCGACCAGAATAGTCAACACGCTTACCAAGAAGATTTTGTCTAAAGCGCCCTTGCTTTCCTCTGAGCATTTCACTTAACGACTTTAAAGGACGACGATTTGATCCTTTAACAGGCTGCCCCCGACGGCCATTATCAATAAGAGCATCGACTGATTCTTGAAGCATTCTTTTTTCATTTTTAACAATAACATCTGGGGCTTCTAATTCTATTAAGCGCCGTAGCCTGATATTTCTATTAAGCACTCTTCTATAAAGATCATTTAAATCAGAGCTCGCAAATCTACCACCCTCTAAAGATACCAATGGGCGCAAATCAGGCGGTATAACCGGTAAAACATCCAAAATTATCCATTCTGGGCGTATGTTAGCCTGAATCAAATCCGATAAAATTTTATAGCGCTTTGCAAGTCTATGCTTAACAGCAACAGAAGATGTCTTTTTATACTCTTCTTCAAGCTTACGAACTTCAAAGTTAAGATCCATTAAAGAAAGTAATTCTCTAATAGCCTCTGCACCCATGTTCGCTTTAAATGTTACGTCATCAGAGTTAGCACTTACATAATTTTCATATTCTTGACTACTTAAAAGGGTCTTTTGTGGGTATGGAGAATTCCCCTGATTTATAACAATGTAACTATCAAAATAAATAACACGCTCTAAATCACGAACCGTCATCCCAAAAAGCAAACTCAAGCAACTCGGAATGCCCTTTAAAAACCATATATGACAAACAGGCGAAACAAGATTTATGTGCCCCATTCGCTCACGACGAACTCGTGATTGAATAACTTCAACGCCACATTTTTCACAGGTTACACCACGATGCTTCATGCGCTTATATTTTCCACAATTACACTCCCAGTCTTTAACTGGGCCAAAAATACGAGCACAAAAAAGACCATCTCTTTCTGGTTTAAGCGTTCTATAATTAATAGTCTCTATTTTTTTCACTTCACCATAAGAAAGAGAACGTATCTTTTCTGGCGAAGCAACGCCTATTCTCATCGCATTGAATTGGGCAATATTGATATATTCGCGAAACCTTTCAAGCATTTTATTGCTCATCAACTTGCTCCTTACTTGTCTTAAAAAGATCCACTTGTAATCCTAAACTCTGAAGTTCCTTAACCAACACATTAAATGATTCAGGGATTCCCGGATTTGGCACTTCATCCCCACGAACGATTGCCTCATAGGCCTTAATACGACCGTTTACATCGTCAGATTTAATCGTTAACATTTCTTGCAATGTATGCGCCGCTCCATAAGCATATAAAGCCCATACTTCCATCTCCCCAAGTCTCTGGCCTCCGAACTGAGCTTTACCACCTAATGGCTGTTGCGTAATTAAAGAGTACGGCCCAACAGAACGAGCATGAAGCTTATCATCCGCCAAGTGATTCAATTTCATCATATAAATATACCCAACAGTAACCGGTTGAGAAAAAGCCTCACCTGTTTGCCCATTATAAAGTGTGAATGTTCCGCTTTGTGGTAATCCCGCTTTTTTTAATAATGGCTGAATTTCTTTTTCATAATCAGCCCCCTCAAAAACAGGGTTTTTTGTCGCAACGCCATTTCGCGCTATTTGTTGAGCTACATTTATTAATTCTTCTTTTCCATACGTCTTTTCTATTTCACCAACAACATCTTTTCCATAAATGGAACTCAAGTAAGTTTTAACTTCTTTTGAGCTTAAATCATCAAGTTCTTTTGCCAGATTATTTCCCAAATTTTTACCAACCATCCCAAGAATAGTTTCTAAAATTTGCCCAATATTCATACGCCCAGGCACACCAAGAGGATTTAAAACAATATCAACAGGAGCGCCATTTTCTAAATACGGCATATCTTCTATGTTGACAATACGAGAAACAACACCTTTATTTCCATGACGTCCTGCCATTTTATCACCAACAGAAAGTCTTCGTTTTTTTGCAACATACACTTTAATCATCTTGATTACACCAGAAGGCAATTCGTCACCCTTACGCAACCGACTAATCTTATCTTCTTTCAGTGATGTTAAAACATGCATCTGACTATTGAGCATCTCTTGATACTGTTTCATTTGAGCATTAACATCTTGATCTTTAACTTCTATTTTTAAGATTTTTTTAATATCGATATTTTTTAGAAGCTGCTTAGAAATTTTATTATTTTTTACGTAATCTTTACATAACTTAACGCTTTTAGGCGACTTGTTATGCAATAACTCAAGAGCCTCTTTTTTTATTCTTTGCTCAACAAGAGATATTTGATAGGAAAAACTCTCTTCTATTTTTCGTGTTTCTTTTTGCGTTATCTCTTTATACCGCTTATCTTTTCTAATACCACTTCTTGAAAAAACTTTAACATCAATAACAGTTGCCTCAACTCCAGGAGGAACCCTAAGCGATGTATCTCGCACTTCACGAGATTTTTCCCCAAAAATAGCCCGCAATAACTTTTCTTCTGGTGACACCTGAATATCACCTTTCAATGTTACCTTTCCAACAAGAATATCTCCAGGCTTAACGCGAGTCCCAACTTTTACAATACCATCATCATCAAGTGCTGCCAAATCTTTTTCTGAAACATTAGGAATATCCTGTGTAATTTCTTCTGCGCCTAGTTTTGTGTCACGAGCCTCTACGACAAATTCCTCAACATGTATCGACGTAAAAACATCATCCGCAACAAGACGATTACTTACAACAATAGCATCCTCAAAGTTATATCCCTTCCACGGCATAAACGCAACTAACACGTTGCTTCCCAAAGAAAGCTCTCCATTAAAAACAGCCGGGCCATTGGTAAGAATATCTCCCTTTTGAACAGCATCGCCAACCTTAACAATAGGCGTATGATGAATCCACGTGTTATGGCTAGACCGCGAAAATTTCTTTAAAGAATATACGTCCGCAGATTTAAACAACCAACTGTTTCCTTCATCTTTTGATTGATCCCGACTAATAACTATCTTATCAGCAGAAACATACACAACAGTCCCCGTAGCCTTTGCAAGAATAACAGGCCCATGAACAGCTCCTAATTCTTTTTCCATCCCAGTACCAACAAGAGGAGGCTGACACTTAACAATAGGAACAGCTTGGCGCTGCATGTTTGAGCCCATTAACGCACGGTTAGCGTCATCATTTTCTAAAAATGGAATCAATGATGTTGGAACAGAGAATAATTGTCGCGGTGAAGCATCAACATATGTAACATCTTTAGATGAAGTAGGAAAAATGTTTCCGTCTTTACGAACAAGTACTTCCGAATCAACAAAACTATTTTTTTTGTCTAAACCAACAGCGGCTTGGCTAACCCTTTGCCCCTGCTCTTCAAAAGCATCCAAATAAGCAACAGAGTCTTCAACAACTCCTTTGGTAACCTTTCTATACGGAGTTTCAATAAACCCAAGTTCATTAACTTTCGCATACGTCGCAAGAGAAGAAATCAACCCAATATTTTGACCCTCAGGAGTTTCGATTGGACAAATCCGCCCATAGTGAGAAGTATGCACGTCTCGCACCTCAAACGTCGCCCTTTCCCTGCTAATACCTCCAGGACCAAGAGCCGACAATCTTCTTTTGTGTGCCATTTCTGCCAATGGGTTTGTTTGATCCATAAATTGCGATAATTGTCCTGTACCAAAAAACTCTCTCAAAACAGCAATTAAGGGCTTTCCATTTAAGAAATCATACGGCATTAAAGATGCATAATTTTCTTGCAATCTAAACCGTTCTTTTACAATCTTTTCAATACGCATAAACCCTATGTAAAGCTGGCTTTGAAGCAACTCTCCCACCAAACGAACACATCGGTTACCCAAATGATCAATATCATCTAACTCCCCTTCTCCACGTTCTTTAAGTCGAACAAGATATTTTAATGTCGCAATAATATCATCTTGAGCAAGGTGCGTTATTGACTTATCAACATTATGTCCCAGCTTTCTGTTTGTTCGAATACGCCCAACAATTGTTAAATCATAAAAACGAGGATTAAAAAAGAGACCATGAAGATACTCTTCCATAATTTTTACAGACGGAACATCCCCCGGTTTTAATTTGCCATACGTTTCCTTTAATGCTTCTTCATAAGAAGACGTTTGATCTTGCGCAAACGTTAAAGCTATTGTTGGCTGAAGAACATATCCTGGAGATTGAATAACACTCAACGAATCAACCCCTAAAGATAACAAAATATCAAGAGCCTCTTCTGTCAGTATCGTCCCAACAGCAACAACAATTTCTCCCGTCTCAGGATCAATAATATCACGTGCAATAATTTTATTTACAAGACTTGCTTTTCTTACCAAAAACATCGTTGCGCCAGCTTTTGATAATTTTTCTAAGTCAGATTTAGTTAATCGCTTTCCTACCGTAAACTTCTTTTCGACATCTTTCGGCAAAGCACCACTCTCTAAACGCTTACCAACAAGATCTTTTGTTATCTTTTTATAAAATTTACTCTTTTTTATGTAAACATCTTCAAATTCATAAAATGTAGAAAGTATTGAATCTTTTTTTATCCCTATGGCTTGTAAAAAAGTCGTAACTAAAATTTTCTTTTTCTTATCAATACGCACATACAATAAATCATTGTGATCAAATTCAAAATCAAGCCACGACCCCCTATTTGGAATAATTCTTGCAATATGATATGGCTGTCCTTTAAAGTCTTTCGTTTTTTTGCTTAACGCAAAAATAACCCCAGGGGCGCGATGCATCTGACTAACCACCACCCTATCAACACCGTTGATAAGAAATGTCCCCTGACTCCCTAATTGAAAGCAACCAGGATCATCTTCATAAAGATCAATCATAATAGGAAGATCACAAAAAAATACATCTTGTTCTTTAATATCACGAATGACTTTTGTATCCGCTTGAGAATCGACATCCCATGTAACAAGCTGCATCTTTACTTTAAGTGGCATTGAAAACGTTTTCCCACTATAACGACATTCATCAACACTTGATTCTATCTTGATTGTTACGCGAGAAAAACATACTTTACAATTAACATAAGCCGCTGTTGTTTTTTTACAATGCAGACATACGCATGATTTTTCTAAACGGCTACACCCACCCTTCTTACAAGAAGAACATGTCCATTTATAACGATTCTCTAATCCCTCTAATGCCCCACAAATACACGACCAACAACCAAGCTCATAACTTACATATTCTAAAGAAACGCGCTCATTATGCTCAATAGGAAACGTATCACGCAAAACTTTTTCCAAGCCTACATTTTTACGATCTGAAGGAACACAATCAAATTGCACGAAGCTGTTAAAAGATTGTGATTGAACCTCTATAAGATTTGGCAACGAAACAACTTCTTTAATTTTCCCAAAAGATTTTCTTAAAATTCCCTTACCTCTTCCAAATTGAGACATTCAATCGCTCCTAAACCATAAATATTTTATCGAAAAACACGCTCTATTCAATAGTAATAAACTAATAGCAAGAGAATCCCATTTTAAACATTACACATAAACGGCACGTTTAAAATGGGTTCTTCTTCAAATTATTTATTTAAGACAATTCTACTTTTGCACCTGCATCTTCAAGTGTTTTTTTCATTTTATTTGCATCTTCTTTAGATGCCGCATCGGCAACAACGTATGGTGCATCTTCTACAGCCTTCTTTGCATCACCCAAAGCAAGAGAAGTTACAGCTCTTAACGCCTTAATAACTTTAATTTTTTCTGATCCCGCTTCTTTAAGCGTTACTTTAAATTCGGTTTTTTCTTCTGCCGCTGCAGCAGGAGCTGCGCCCGCAGCAGGAGCTGCTGCGACAGGAGCTGCCGCTGAAACACCAAATTTTTCTTCTATTTCCTTAACAAGTTCTGCTAAGTCCATAACAGACATTTTGCTAATTTCGTCAACAATCTTGGATGACATTTAAAGACTCCCTTAAACTAAAAAATAACAAATACACCGATTTAAAACCTATACCAAATAACACAATTAAAACGCCTATTCACCCGTTTTGCCCTGTTCTGCTACCTGCTTCAAAACATATAACAAACGAACAATCATCAAATTCAATACACAAGCCAATCCAGAAACCGGCCCCTGCATTGCTCGGGCAATCATACTCAAAAGCTCTTCTCTAGAAGGAAGTGTTGCAAGAGCCACAAGCTCATTTGAAGACAATACCTTTTTCTCAAAAAAACCTGAAACTACTTTTAACTGCTCGTGATCTTTAGAAAAGTCAAATAATGCTTTTGCTAAAGAAGAAGCATCACCAGCTGAAAACACAAGTCCAACTTGATCATGAAAACTACTTTTAAAATCATTGAGCGCACCAAACTCTCTATCGCCATCAACACTTGCAGCATCTTGTGCCGCTATTTTCATCAATCGAGCTTTTGTAACTTTCAACGTTCCGCCGCTTTCTCGCAAATTCTTCCTCAATAATTGCAGCAAAGCGACGCTTAAACCTTTATAATTAACTAAAAAAGCCGCCTGTGATTCCGTAAACATTTTTTTAAAATCCGAAACAACAACTTCTTTTTGTTGACGATTCATCGCACAAGTCCTCTTAAAAAATCTCATCTGGATTTATAGCAACCCCTACACCCATAGATGAAGATATTGTAATCTTTTTAATAAATTTACCTTTAGCCGCTGGAGGCTTATTTGCTTGAATACTCTTAACTAAATGCACAAGATTTTCAGCAAGCTTTTCAACCCCAAAAGAAACCTTTCCAAACGGAGAATGAAGAACTCCGCCCTTATCATTACGGAAAGAAACTCGTCCCTTTTTTAGATCAGAAATAATTTCAGCAAGATTAACCGTCACTGTTCCTAACTTTTTATTTGGCAATAGCCCTCGAGGCCCCAAAATCTTTGCAACCTTTCCTACTAAACCCATCATATCAGGGGTTGCAACAGAAACATCAAAGTCTAACCATCCGCCTTGTATTTTTTCAAGGATATCTTCTGCCCCAACAAAGTCTGCCCCCGCATTTTTTGCCTGATCTTCATAGTCACCTTTTGCAAAAGCAACAACCCTAACAGCTTTACCCGTTCCATGCGGCAAAAGAACCGACCCTCGAACCGTTTGTTCCCCTCTGGTAGGATCTATACCTAAAACCACATCAACGTCAACCGACTCATCAAACGTTGCAAATGCATTTTTAACAACAAAATCAAGAGCCGATTTCCAAGAAATAACCTCTGCCCCTACCAATTGTTCCTTAGCTTTTTTATGCTTCTTCCCAGCCTTACTCATAAGTACATTCCATCTTTCGAATAAAAAACTCTTTTTTTAAACTAATCAGCAACCGTAAGCCCCATACTTCGAGCACTCCCTGCAACAATTTTTTTTGCCGCCTCCAAATCAAGAGCATTCAAATCAGCCATCTTTATTTTAGCAATCTCTTCAACATCTCTTGACGTCACAGTTCCCGCAGTTTCTTTACTTGGATTACTTGAACCCTTTTTTATGTTTGCTTTTTTACGAAGCAATTCAGACGTAAGTGGAGTTTTTGTAATAAAATCAAATGACCTATCTGTATATACGGTAATAAATACAGGAACTGTTTCTCCTTTTCGCTTAGCAGTTGCTGCATTAAATTTCTTACAAAAATCCATAATAGCAACCCCATGCTGCCCTAAGTTATTACCAACTGGCGGAGCAGGAGTTGCACCACCTGCTGAAATCTGAAGCTTAAGCGTCGCTTTAATCTTTTTTGCCATACTATTAATCCACTCTTATAAGGTTGTTTCTTTTGTTACTTTTTCACCTGATCAAAACCCAATTCTACAGGAGTAAGTCTACCAAAAATACTTACCATAACGGTCAGCCGCTCTTTTTCTTCATCCACCTTGTCAATCATACCAATAAAGCCGGCAAATGGACCGCTACAAATCTGTACTTCATTTCCAACTGAAAACGGCTCTTTTTCGCTCGAAACAAGCAGCTTCCCTTCCATTTGAGAAAAAATCCTATCAATCTCTTTATCTGAAAGTGGCGCCGGACTCTCCCCTCCCAAAAACCGAGCAACCCGCGACGTTGAGGAAACCAATCTAAATGATTCTCCCGACATTTCCATTTGTATCAACAAATACCCCGGAAAGATCTTTTCCTTCTTGTCTATATCCTCAGAAAAAAAACCGACAACACTTCCCGTAGGAATCAATATATCACCAAAGAGTTCCTCTAAGTCCTCTTCTTTTATTCGCTTTTCCAAATCAGTTTTAACGATATCTTCAAAACCTGTGTAAACCTGAATAACATACCAGCGTTTCATAACAGACGCACAACTCCGAGTTATTTGCTATTAAAAAATAAATATTCTTATAACGTAATTAAATCCAAAATCCATCATTCCTAGTATACAGGCAAAAACGACCGCCAACAAACAAACAATAACAGTCGACCCTACAAGTTCATCCCTACTAGGCCAGCTCAATTTTTTCAGCTCAGACCGAACCTCACCCAAAAAGCTACCAATTTTATTCATAACCAGCCTTTCTTACAATATGCACAACGTGGCAGGCCAGGAGGGATTCGAACCCCCAACACGCGGATTTGGAGTCCGCTGCTCTACCAATTGGAGCTACTGACCCATTCTCCTACTTTGTTTCTTTATGTGTTGAGTGCTTCTGACACTTTGAGCAATATTTGTTTAACATTAATTTACCAAATGACCTTTTTTTTGAAACTTTTTTGCTATAGTTTCTCATTTTGCAACTTCCACATTCCAGGTGCATGATCACTCTATTTTTAGCCATATTTTAAGTCTTTCTGCTATTAAATTACATTAAAATCAAAATCAAAATGGAGCCCGCGACCGGATTCGAACCGGTGACCTCTCCCTTACCAAGGAAGTGCTCTACCGACTGAGCTACGTGGGCAAAACACCGACCCTAAACAATCTTTCATGCTTTCCGGGCAGTTATCCTATTGCTGCTCCCTCATATTTTAACAATTTTAACATAATTTTAACATATCTCAAGATCCATCGCAAAAATATATTTTTACCATAATTTTAAATAAAAAATGGAGCTGGCAACTGGAGTCGAACCAGCGACCTGCTGATTACAAATCAGCTGCTCTACCACTGAGCTATGCCAGCACAATCTATGGAGCGGGAAACGGGACTCGAACCCGCAACCTACAGCTTGGAAGGCTGTCGCTCTAGCCATTGAGCTATTCCCGCAATTTATTCCACCATTTTTATGGTGGGGAGAACAGGATTCGAACCTGTGAAGGCTGCGCCAACGGATTTACAGTCCGTCCCCTTTGACCGCTCGGGAATCTCCCCATAACACCGTAAATAACAATGATCCTAATAATAGATATTTTAATTAAAGATTTCAACCTTTTTTTACAAAAAAATCACTTTAATACTTTTAAAGACCTCAAAAAGCTATTATCCAAAGAATAATTTAAAAACACAGAACAAACGTTTGCCCTCATTCCATCACTATCTAAAAGCGCCCCAATCACCTCTGGCCACTCAATAAAATTATATTCACCAGACTTGCAAAGATATTCATCAAGCCCTGCTTGAATAAAAGATTCTAAAGAATCAATTCTATACAAATCAAAATGATTCAAAATTTTATTATCAGAGCCATGATAACTTTTAACATAACTAAACGTAGGACTCGTAACAATACTTGTAACACCACATTGTTTAAAAATTTCTTTAATCAACGTTGTCTTGCCAACACCTAAAGGCCCAGCAAACGTAAATATTGTTTTTTCTTTTAACTCAGGCATAACAATATCTTGAACAATAACACTTATATCTTTTAAAAAAAAATCTTTTTTTATCAACATTTTTTTCATCTTAAAATCAATCTAACTTTTTAATTTTCGCATACCTTTTTCTTTTTTTCTTGGATAGCTTCTTAGAAGTACCCCCTTTTCTTTTATGCTTTTGGGAAACAGTATCATCGTCTTTCTGCATAACATGCAAACTCGCTTCTTCCATAAGCAAATCTAACGCTGATCGACTCTCTTGCTCTCTACCATCGTCTTCATATAAGTCAATAGGCTCATATCGTTCAACAGAACTTAATACATTTTTACGATCTTTCCCATCAACCTCTCGCATCAAAAAATTCTTAAGCGTATGATAAAATTCATCAACACCCATCGATACGATATCAAATTCTTCACAACTTTGAACCAGCTTTCTATCTAACGAAACAAGTAAAACATCTCTGTTATGATGTTTTTCAACATAATGCAAGATCCATTCATCAGCACTACTTTTTTGTCCTGAAAATATAATCGCAACTCCAGCCTTTATCTCACGTGTCGCATGACGAAGCGGACCAGCATCAAAAACAACAATTATTTCTTTAATCTCATCTTTCTTTTTTGACCAATAAAAACCAAGTTGCAAAATCAATTGCTCTCTTTGTTTCTCAAGCAACCCTTTTTCTTTTGGAAAAATATGCCTTAAAAGATTATACCCATCAATCAGAATAATCATCGCATTAAACATCTCATATTTAAAGTTTATTGATAAAACATGAATCTTTGAGTACAATAAAATTAATTATTTTTTGCTTATATCGTAAGTTAGGGAAATATCTATGTCGCATCTTATACAGCTTAAACAAAAAATAAAATCTATTCAAATGACACGCAAAATCACACACGCCGTACGATTAGTGTCAATGTCTTTATATACACAACTTGAAAAAGAAAACACAGCCTTAACATACTACAAAGATCATACTCTTCAATTATTTACAAAGCTTGCTCTGAGTGCTCCTGAATGGAAAAATCCAATCTTATCCCCTCAAGATATTTTAGACTCAAACCCATTAATTATATTAATCTCAACATCTAAGGGTCTTTGTGGCAGCCTGAATTCTAATTTATTTCGATACTTTGAATATTCGTTTTTTAAAGAAAAACACCAAAATATACGATTTATTACTATTGGACAAAAGGCAACAAAATACATAAAAGAAAAATACCCCCAAAATGTTTTTTGTCATTACAATGAATTAACATTAAACGATTATATCAGTATCACAAACGATCTGATTAACAAAATTCTTAACAGCGAAAAGCCGCTTTCTTCCGTTGTTTTCTTCAGTAATATTTTAAAAACATTTTTTGTACAAAAGCCATACAAGACAACTCTTATCCCATTTCGACCCGACCCTCTTGATAATAACAACAATAACCCCCAAAAATTACCCCTGATCTGGGAACAAAAACCAAAAAAAATTCTAAACCATATTGCTCATCATTATATTAAAGTAAGCATTATGACACTATTATTTCAAGCACTTCACGCTGAGCAAGCAGCACGCTTTATAGCAATGGATAACTCTACAACAAATGCTGATAAATTTCTTGAGAAATTAATTCTTCAATTTAACAAACAGCGACAAGCCCTCATAACAAGTGAAGTTTCAGAGCTTTCTGCAACGCTCCCTCGTTAATTCCTTTAAGCAACTTTTAAATCAAAGTAATATCTGCACCTAACAATCTAAGCTTATCCTCTAATTTTTCATACCCTCGTTGCCAATGAGAAGTTCCCGTTATATGCGTCTCACCCTGAGCGGCAAGTCCTGAAACTACTAAGGCACACGAAGCGCGAATATCTGTCGCTATTACCTGACAACCATAAAGAACATCAACCCCCCGAATAATTGCTTTATTATGAGTAACTGTTATCTGTGCCCCCATTTTTTGTAACTCTTTTGCATGCATTAATCTATTTTCAAAAACAGTTTCTTCAACAGAGCTCACCCCATCAGCTAAACACAAAGCTGCCATTGTAGGAGCTTGCAAATCTGTAGGAAACCCAGGATATGGCCCGGTCTTAAAATTTACAGCTCGAGGTTTATCTATTGCCTGAAGCATGATACCCTGTAAAGAATACTCTTTTGTCGGATGTGTCCCAATAGAAACGTTATGCCCCATTTCTTTTAATTTTTCTAAAAACAGGTCCATATGATCAGGCCTTGCATTAGGCAAGGATATAGATCCTCCGGTTACTCCTGCCGCTAACAATAATGACCCCGCTTCAAGGCGATCTGGAACAATTGTATGCTCGACAGATCTAAGACTGTTTACCCCATTAATTCTTATAATCGAACCATCTTGGCATGCAATATCTGCACCCATTTTCTTTAATACACAAATAAGATCAAGCACTTCTGGTTCAAGCGCTCCATTAACAATTGTCGTCTGGCCAGGATATAAAGCCGCAAACATCATAATATTTTCGGTCGCCCCAACACTTGGATATTCAAAAACAATTCTACGCGATATATTCACACTATCTCGCCCCCCTAAATGCGTACACAAAAACGGCTTATTCTCTTCTATAACAACGCCCATTTTAATAAAATTATTTAAATGATAATCAATTGGGCGAGCGCCAATAAGACACCCTCCAGGCAACGCAATCTTTGCCTTGCCAAACCGACCCAAAAGCGGCCCCATAACAAGAATAGATGCACGCATTTTTCTCATTATCTCAGGGCTGACTTCATGATTTTTAATCGTTGAACAATCGATATCAAGCCGATTCTTTTGCTCATCAAAAAATATTTCTGCTCCCAAATCTTGCATCAAATGTATCATATGCCGAACATCCGCAGAATTTGGAACATTATGTAAAATAGACTTCCCTTCTGTTAAAATAAGCGAAGCAATAACGACTAATACCGCATTTTTCGCTCCAGCCAATTGCACAGAACCATGTAATTTTTGAGATTGCTTAACGAAAAGATAATTTTCTGACATTCTATGTCCTATATATAATACTTACAATACACAAGAAAACTGGGTAAAAAATAATAGCATAAACCAACAAAGTAAAATTAAAACCAAAAAGAGATAATTATCATGATCAAAAATCAAAAAATTGCATGTGTAATTCCCGCAAGACTTAATTCTACACGGTTCCCACAAAAAGTTTTATCACGCTTGCTTGATAAGCCATTATTGCAGTGGGTATGGGAAGCCGCGCAGAAAGCTCAGTGTTTTGATGAAATTACATTTGCAATAGATTCAGATAAAACAGCGCAACTAATTAAAAGCTTTAACGGCTCTTTTATTATGACATCTAAAAGTTGCGCATCCGGAACAGATCGTCTTATCGAAATCGTAAAAGAAAAAAAACTCGAAGCTGACATCTGGGTTAATTGGCAAGGAGATGAACCGTTTATTTCGCCTAAAATGATTCTAACGCTTCTTCAATCATGCTCAAATGACAACGCCGAAATATGGACCCTCAAGAAAAAAATCACTCAAAAATCTGAAATTACATCTGCGAACTTCGCCAAAGTAGTCTGTGATAGTAATAGTTATGCACTTTACTTTTCCCGCAGTCCTATTCCCTTTTATCGAGATCTATCTTCGTGTGAAAGTATCTACTACAAGCACATTGGTATTTATGCATTTACCACACAAGCATTAAAAAAACTCTCTAATCTACCACCCAGCTCACTGGAAAACGCCGAAAAACTTGAGCAGCTACGCTTTTTACAAAACAACATGCTTATAAAAATCCATGAAACAGATCAAGAAGTAATAGCAATCGATCACCCAGAAGATTTAACGGCGGCAGAATGCTTTGCAAAAACACTCTTAGAACAAAACTCGATCTAAAATACAAACAAAAAATATTTCTTTATTTTTTGTTTGTATTTAGATTAAACGCTATTTTTGACAAAAATACACCTTATGCTATGATGTATTTTCTCAATTTTCTTGTTTATTCAGCTTGTTTGTTCGTTTATTATTGTCTTTTATCTTACCTGTGTCGTTAATAACTAACTGTTTATTGTTTTAGAAACTCTTGGGATCGATATCATCACGCCATAAAACAGGAGGCATCAATTATGACAAATATGACAAAAACAAAGTATCTGCAAAAGATTATTTGGGGATTAATCATAACATTGCTATCTCATTCATGTTGCCCTCAAGTTTTTTGCAAATCAATCCCTGAATCAATCGACACAATAACAGAAATTTCAACCCTGCAAAATCAAATCAATGATGCTCAAGGAGCTTTTGAAGACGCATATTTCAATCTTGCACAAACTGGCATCTTAAAAGACTTAACAGATACTCACCTACTTTCAGACAAAGATATCTATAATGACCTTACTCAAAATAGCGTACAATTACTTACACTCATGACCTGGCTTGCAGAACAAAACAATCCTGAAAGCAAATTTTTATTAAAAAAAATGAACAAGTTTCTTTTTCTCGAATTACATAGATATGTCTGTAAAATGGAAGTTCCAAACGAAACTCATAGTACCGTCTGGACAGACCTGCATAAATTATACAATCATCACGTTAAAATAGAAGAAAACGAAATAGAACCATTTCAAATGACGCTTTCTAAAGCAATACTCATGATATTTATAGTAAAATATACATTTCATTCGTACAAACAAAAAAAAGAAACGCTCGTTCTGTATCTCGAAAAAATCAAACAAGAACTTCTAACAATTAATACAGCTCTTGGTGAAAATAAACTTGAAATGTCATGTATCGAAAAGTTTATGAATAATCTTCAAACATATGCTTTACACGAACCTCTAGTCAAGCCACGACGACTAAAATTAATTTTACTTGTTTCAATAGTTAGTATTTCTATTATCGCTATTGTTGGCTTTGTATGGTACAAAGGAGGCCTAACATGGCTACAAGAAAAAACTGACCGAGCAATAACACGACTGGGACGATTTCTTGGTAAAAGTATTGCTGACGGCTTACTCGACCCTCTGACCCCAGAAGAAGCTGAAAACTATAGACTCAATAGGCACCAACCAAATAGGGCTCAATTCTTAGGAGGCCGATTTGGAGATCATCTTGCACTAGCCGCAGCTCGAAACGGCAACGTTTTAGCTCGTAATTTGGCACAAGGATTTACAGAGGGAATCGCTCAAAGAGGGCCTGATTTAGTTAATAATTTGGCAGGACAAGCTGCTGATGCATTTCAAGAAAGAGTTCCTGGCATGACAGGCGCCGCGGCCGATGCCCTTCAAGCAAGAGTTCCAGGCATGACGGGCGCCGCAGCCGATGCCCTTCAAGCAAGAGTACCAGGTATGGCTGGCGCAGCCGCTGATGCATTTCAAGCAAGAGTCCCAAGAATAGGACACGACTTAGGAAATGGACTACGAGCAGGGATGGCTCAGCGAGGTGGACTTTTGGGGAGCCTCATGTAAAATTAATTTTAGCATCCAATAAAATCCTGCTATACTCAGTTGTAAAATTTGCAACTGAGTATCATCAGTATGGTGAAAATAATTTGTTCAATATTTTTATGGATGCTTATCATGACACAAAAAAAAAATCTTAAGAAAAAAGGTCGCCTTGAAGTTGTTTGTGGCTCAATGTTTTCTGGGAAAACCGAAGAATTAATAAGGCGATTAAAACGAGCAGAATACGCAAAACAAAAGGTTCTAACCATAAAGCACCAAATCGATCAAAGAAAAAGCCACACCTGTATCGTTTCTCATGATGGAAAAAAAAGAGCCGCATTCCCAATAGACAGTGACGTTATTGACATAGAAAAACTTTTCGACTTAGCCAACGAAAACATTGACGTCGTTGGCATCGATGAAATTCAATTTTTTCCGAATAAAATTATCGATGTTATTTGTAAACTCGTTGATAATGGCAAACGGGTCATCGTTGCAGGATTAGATCTGGATTTTCGCGGAGAACCATTTGGAATAACACCGTTATTAATGGCAATTGCAGACGAAGTCGCAAAACTTAAAGCTATCTGTGTTGTCTGCTTTAAAGAAGCTCATCATACGCAACGATTAGTTAACGGCATGCCAGCTTCTTATAACGACCCCGTTATTTTAGTTGGCGCATCAGAATTTTACGAACCTCGCTGTAAAAACTGTTTTCAAATCGACAAGCAGCCAACGTTTAAAAAACACAGACATCAAGAGAGTGCTTTACTTTAACACGAAATTCACACAAAACCTGACTAATGACAAAAAATAAAATTACTTATTCTTGTACCAATTGCGACCATCAAAGTATAAAGTGGGCAGGGTGTTGCCCAACATGTAAAGAATGGAATAGCTTCATAGAACGCCCTGCGCATAGTATAACAACACGTATTTCAAAAGGCTCAAAAAACTCTCTCTCTACAACTAGTCTTTTTAATATTAGCCAGGTAAATATCGAAACCCAAAAACGTATGCTATCGAACATAAAAGAATGGGATCGAGTATTAGGGGGCGGCATACTTCCAGGTTCGTTTATTATTTTAACCGGCGACCCCGGCATCGGAAAATCGACACTTTTACTTCAAGTCGCACACGCTATCGCACAAGAACAAAACGTTTTTTATTTTTCATCAGAAGAATCTTTACAGCAAGTTAAACAACGAGCATCAAGACTAAAAATAAACAATTCAAATATCTCTTTTTCTGATCAATCATGCTTACAAAATATTATAGCAACAGGCTCTGAAAAAAAACCTGACTTGCTAATTCTTGATTCTATTCAAAACTGCTATATTTCACTTGATTCACACACCCTTCCCGGAACAGTAGCACAACTGCGTGAAGCAGGGTTTCACTTAATGAAACTCGCAAAAGAAAATAACATCGCAGTATTAATCACAGGACACGTAACAAAAGATGGCACTATGGCTGGACCTCGCGTTCTTGAACACATGGTCGATGCTGTTTTTTACATCCAATCAGAAGATCGCTGGCACACACGTGTTTTACGCTCAGTTAAAAATCGCTTTGGCCCAGTAAACGAAGTTGGATTTTTCCAAATGTATGAACACGGCTTAATTGAAATCACAAACATAAATCAACAGTTATTAAGCGAAACATCATCATCTCCCGGATCTATTCTTGTTTGCAGCGTTGAAGGATCTCGACCATTATTGCTCGAGTTTCAAGCATTAGTCGTTGCAACAAAATTTGGCATCGCACAACGCGTTGTCACCGGAGTTGATCAAAAGCGCGTCATGCTTATCGCTGCTATTTTAGAAAAGTACTTGCTTATAAAATTTAGCGCACATGATATTTTTTTCAAAGTCAGTGGAGGTTTTAAAATCAAAGAAAGCTCTACTGACTTGGGCATAGCCCTAGCACTACTTTCTAGCTATTTTCAAAAACCGTTATCTCAAAAATCTGTAGCCATAGCAGAAATCGGCCTAACGGGACAAATCAAGCCAACAAATCAAATCGATACAAGCATCAAAGAAGTCGAAAAATTCGGACTAGAAAATATTTTTATTGCCAAAAGCCAAAAAGTCAAAAGTTCTTGTAAGCTTTTACTCTTCAAAAACGTTTATGAATTACTTGGACTATTTCCGGAAGAATAAACGTTACTTCTTTTCGTTCCTGTTACCATAGATACGACATAAATACTTGTAAAACTTATGACATATGCTCCAATAAGCGACGCCATCATCGGCAATGACATATGTGGCCAAATTGCAGCAGTTGCAGCACCTGTTATAATACCTGCAATTGCACCTTCTTTTGTAATATCAAACGGAGCGTAAAACGATGCTAATAGTAATGGCCCAAAAGCACCCCCCAATCCTGACCACGCATAATAAACAAGACTATAAATACTTTCGTTAGAATTAAATGCCAATAAAAACGAAACTCCTATAACTATTATTCCTGAAATACGTGAAACAAAAAGCAACTGTTTCCCTGAAACGTTTTTTTTATAAAAACGTTTATAAAGATCTTCTGCAATCGTCGATGCTGAAACTAAAATTTGTGAATCCATAGTCGATGTAGCAGCTGCTAAAATCGCACATAGAACAAGACCGGCCATAAAAGGAGCAAATAACGTTTTTGCCATGGTAACAAAAACAAATTCGCTATGCTGCAACCCTGTTTGAGCAAAGTATGCGATACCAATCAAACCAATAAGCGTAGCCGACACAAGTGTAATAATTTGCCATGCAATCCCCATACGTTGCGCTTTTTTTATCTCATGTACATTTTGAATCCCAAGAAAGTTAACTAATACGTGTGGCAGCCCAAAATAACCAAGCCCCCATCCCAACAACGAAATAATAATATGCAAAAATGTCTTGCTCGAATAATCTGGAAATAACGAAAGTGAAATGTTTTTAGCCTGAATAACACTTAAAACGTTTCCAACTCCACCAAGTAACCATAAAGCATAAACCGGAACAATTAAAAGCATGACTAATACAAACATTCCTTGCAAAAAGTCATTCCACGCAACAGCAATAAAACCTCCCAACAATGTATATAATCCAACAACAAGAGTCCCAATAGTAATAGCCGTATGGTAATTCATGGAAAACGTAACTTCAAGAGTTCGCCCAAGCCCAATAATCCCACTTGAAATATAAAACGTAAAAAATATAATCGTAACAAGAGCTGTTATAGCTTCAATGAGTCCTGACGAATCATTAAATCTCTTAGCAAAAAAAGACGATAGTGTATTGGCTTGATATTTTTCTGTCGCAACTCGTAATTTTGGAGCAACAAATTTCCAGGTTAAATACATGCCAAGAACAAGACCTATGGCTACCCAACAACCAAAAATACCTTGAGTATAAATCAGCCCAGGAAATGCCATAAAAAGCCACGTACTCATGTCCGTCGTATGTGTCGCAATAGCAGTAACCCAATAGTTAAGTGTTCTGCCTCCAACCATAAAATCAGATGCATTTTTTTGTCGCTGTGCAAAAATAACCCCAACTCCAACAAGAACAGTAAGATAAATAGCAAACGACGAAAAAAATATGATATCCATGACAACTCCCCAAAGGTTTATTATGTGTTAAATATTTTTTTGAAATGAAACCCCACGCTTCAAGTCACTTTCCAAATCACTAGAAGTATAGCAAATAATAAACCCAAAGAGAAAGCTCTTAAAATATTTTTCAGTTAAAAAAAGTTTTTAATAATTGCTTGATACCCATCGCAGCACCAAATGAAGCAATAACAAAACCTGAAATTTGATTGACCCGTCGCATCATAGTTGTACTCAACCGGGAACGAAACAAAGTTGCCACACCTGATAACAAAAGCCACCACACAGCCGCTCCCACAAAAAAGCCTCCAACCAATAAGGACGCTAAGAAATAATTTATACTATCTGTTACAAATCCAAAATTAGCCATAAAAGCAATAAAAACTAAAATCGACATCGGATTTACCATGGTAAGAAAAAATGTTGTTACTGCAACTTTTGCAAAGCCTGTTTTTTCAAACTTCTCTTCTATCAGAGGAGGCACTTTTTTGAATATTGTGATCCCCAAATAAATCAAATACGATCCGCCTAACAATGCAAAAGCCAACATATGATTAAGTAAAAAACCAGATATTGATGTCAACCCAAAAGCGGCAATCGCACTAAAAATTGTATCGGCAATAGCCGCACCAACACCAACCGCTAACCCCATCAAAAATCCTTCTGCTAAGCTCCGCCTAATACAAAGGATCCCGATAGGACCAACAATTACTGAAAAACAAAAACCTATAATTATTCCTTTAACAAAAACTCCACCCAACATGGCTAAATCTCTCTTTACTTTAAATTTAAACTAACTAAACCCCCAAAGTTTTAATAAACTCTGGGGGTTCTTTTTTTAACGCCGATTTTTATAAAGTATATTTATTTTATACTTTTTTAATTCCTCGATACTTCCAATAATCACCGACTAGGGAATTTGACCCAGCAATAGCAATTAAGCCATCTCGCTCATCAACTGCTTTTTTAGCTTGTTCAAAAGCATCTGTAAACGATGTACAGGCTTTTGCTTTAACATTAAGCTCATCTGCAATTTTTGCCAAATCTTGTGTCGTGTGATATGAAGCAATATCTTTGCTTCCATTAAGAGGAACAAAAAATACTTGTCCTGTAACCTTTTTCAATAAATATCGTATAAGCTTAACAGCTTCTGTTGCATTAATAGCTTCACTTAGGCCAACAATTAACGCCAAGCCTTTAAGTGGCTTTTGATAATGTAACAAACGTATCCCTAAAAACACATTTGTTAAAGCATCTAAATTACTTGCAGTATCAAGTAAAATCGTTGGTCTTTCTTTATCAAGAAGCTCAAAGCGACCTTTAAGCAAATCAAACTGTTCATTCCAAAAACTTTTTAACGTCTTAATTGGATTCAACTCAGCTTGACGTTTTGCCTCTAACGTAGGACGACCACGCTGTCCTTTTTGCGTAGCAAGCAAGTTTCCTCGTAAAAACGGAGAAAATTTTCCGCGAATATCTTCAACATAAATTTGAGCAATTCGTTCACCTAACGAAGCGGTTCGACCATAAAGTTGTTCAAAAATATATGGTAGCGCAGCAAGTTTACGAATAGGCATCGACCATTTAACATCACGCTCTTCAAGCCATGTTTTCATTTTTTGCAAACGAATCTTACTTTGTTCTGCTGAAATAAAACAACATCCTGGCTTTGTAATTTCAAGCATCTCAAATGCAACTTTATCAAGATCATCATCAAGAAGACCTTTATTGTCATCAGCGATTCTAGTTACGGCTGCTATTTTTGGATTAAAAACATTTGTTGCATCATATTTTCCACCATAGCCAACTTCTATAAGAGCAACATCAACTTTTTCTGAAATAAAATATAATATCGAAGCCATCGTCATAATTTCAAAAGCTGTTGCTTTAATACTATTTAATTCAGCGGCATTTATAACCTCGTTAACTTGTTCAGCAAATGCTTTATTAACAATGGTCTGATAAT
>CAZFHP010000002.1:7526-58998 GCA_964519365.1 uncultured Pseudomonadota bacterium | reverse complement strand
TTCTCGTTCGACTTGCATGTGTTAAGCACGCCGCCAGCGTTCATTCTGAGCCAGAATCAAACTCTCCGTATCAAAATTGACTAAGAAGTCAACTACACTCAGAAAATTTCTTTCTTCCAGAAAATCTCTTTTCTTTCAGAAAATTTCTTTTCTTTTCTTTACTAGCGAAATTTCTATACATTTCAAAGACACATAATTTTCTAATTTTTAAACTTTTCTCTCTCTCCCCCTTCGTGTCAGAGCCTCTTTCTCGGTGGCTCGCTCCTTGATGATGGTGTTAATTATACCTTTTCTTTTTGTTATTTCAAGCTTTTTCTGAAAAAAATTTATCAAAGTCTTAAAAAGCTTATTCCGACTATTCTAAAATTAATAGCCCTAGGCGTTCAAAACGCCCATCTATTTAAGCTTTTGCAAAATCACGCCCAACCAACGAAAAGACCACAATAATATTTTTTTTTGTGCTAAAAAACAGCTGCTCCTATCATAATCACTCAAAATATCTCAATATCATTGCATTATAAATCTTGTCGCCATACTATAAAATCGTACAAAATAATAAATGAAATAAATCACAAAAAAGTAATAATGGGGAAATCAATGAAAATCTTAACAATTGGTGGAGCAACTCAAGACATCTTTTTAAATTACACAGGAACAGACTTTATGACTCTCATCAAAAAAGATACATCCATTAATTACCTTCTTTTTGAATCAGGAGAAAAAATAGACATAGACAATATCACCTATCTTACAGGCGGCGGCTCTACAAACACAGCCGTCTCTTTTAATCGACTCGGCTTTAACACCAGCTGCTTTTGTAACCTAGGCACAGATGAAGCTGGTAAAACAATTCTGACAATGCTTACAAAAAATAATATCAACACAGGTCTTATTACAAAAACAAACACGTTACACACAGGAACATCGTTCATGATAAAGTCTCTAAGTAGTGAGCGAACCATCTTTGCATACAGGGGCGCAAATATTCTTCTGGGAAATACACAAATTCCTCTAGAGCAAATAAAAAACTATGATCATCTTTATATAACGTCCCTTAGTAACGATGCAGCTTATATTCTTCCAGATATCGCCCAACATGCTCATAAAAACAATGTCCCTGTCGCAATAAACCCAGGATCAAGCCAACTCAAAAAAGGAATCAAAACGCTCAAAGAAGCCCTACCATACATAGATATTTTTATTCTTAACTACTCCGAAGCTAAAACTTTTATGTTAACACTCGCCGAAACAGACGATACATATAAAAAAGCATTTGCTTTTAGCCCAAAAACACGAGCGTGCCCAATAGATCTTTCTCTTGAACCATCATGCCACGAACGCAAACCATATCTTATTGATAACCCTATAGCATGTGAAAACTTATCGTTTAGTATTCGCCAGTTTTTTAAAGAAATGCTTAAAATGGGTCCTAAAATTATTGTCGTAACAAATGGCTCCAATGGCGTTTACGTAGCAACACAAGAAGAAATACTTTTTCACCCAAGCCTCCCGATATCTGTTATCGATACCGTCGGAGCTGGCGATTCATTTGGTTCATGCTTTGTTGCAAGCATCTTATTAAAGTATTCACTCAAAGATGCTCTTAAAAACGGTATCTCCAATAGCGCAAACGTATTACAATATCTTGGGGCAAAAAAAGGCCTGTTAACTCATGACGAACTAAAAAAACACACGCAAAATATTGACCCGAAACTTTTGCAAACGTTTAAATTATAACGCTTTAACCTATTAAGAACGTTGGTAACTATGATGTTTAATTTCATGCACAAAAAAATCTTGTACATCGAAATAACAAATAACCATCTCAAACTTTTTTTACTCAAACGTTTTGTTAAAAACTATCACATAAAAAAACAAGCTATTATTGCCCTTGATAATCTTGAAGTTAATCGTGGGCTTATCTTTAACCCAACAGCAATACAAAAGCACATACATAAATTTCTAAACACACACACGTTACGCAAACCCAAAACATACGTCTCTATGCCAGAGCTTTCAACCAAAAATTTATACACACAGCGCTTAGCAACGCTCCAAGTAAGCCTGTGTATTGCAAAAGCACCCATACAAATAGAAGCTCTTATTACACATACGTTATTTAACGAAACAAACAAAACAATAAATATACATGAGTTATCACAGCAAAAAGACTTTTTGAGTGTTTTTAAAAAATACAACCAAAACTCCCCCATTAGCTGGCTGACATGTACCGCAGGATTTCTCCTGTTTTTTTGCTTAGCTCTTAATACAATAAGCACGAAGCTCAAACAAAACAGAAATACTCTTGACCAAAAGCACAAAGCTTTGCAACCGCTGGTAAAAAAACAAGAAAAAAAAGTAAAAGCACTACATGCTATACAAGAAGAATCAAAGCAAATAACACAAAAAATTATACACTTAAGAGAAATAAAAGATAAAACCAACAATATGGCACATATACTTACAACAATGGCTGAAACAATACCCGATGATACTTGGCTTACAAATATAGATATAAAACCCCACACAAAAAACAAACATAAAATTATTAAACTAACAGGTAATACTCATGACACACAATCTCCGACACAATTCATCAAAAAGCTCTATCAGAAGCAATTAATAAAAAACTTGGCTCTTAAAAAATTAATCAAGACGTCAAAAAAAGTTTACAATTTCGAAATAACAGGAAAAATTGCTTGATCTCCATTTTTTTGCTATTCTTTGGGGGAATACAATTAAAAATGTAAGATGTGTAATAATTATCATTAACCTTTTAACAGTGGTACGATTCGCGTGCCAAGGATTCATTCATGACAGAACAAAGCTCCAAATACAAGCTTTCTACACGATTAAGCGCAGAACTGATTGAAGAAGAATTTCAACTTAGTGATACACAACAAAACGAACTTAACCAACTCTATGAAGATATTTCGAACAAATTTCAAGTTGGTAAAGTTATCACCGGAAAAATTATAAACAAAGATGGCTCTGGCGTATTAGTCGGGATCGACTACAAATCAGACGGCCTCATTCCAAATTATGAATTTACCCATTATGAGCTTCAAGAACTTGCTCCAAACTCAGAAATAGATGTTCTTCTTGATCGTTTAGAAGACGAAAATGGGGTTGTTGTTCTTTCATATCAAAAAGCAAAAGCACTTAAGGCCTGGAACTCTATCACCGATCTTGCAGCAGAAGATAAACCGGTTCGGGGTGTTGTAACCCACAAAGTAAAAGGTGGCCTGAGCGTAGACGTCGGCATTCCAGCATTTTTGCCCGGCTCTCAAATAGATGTTCAACGTGTTACTGATTTTGATCAGTTTGTCGGTCAAGAAGTTGTTTGCAAAATACTCAAAGTAAATAAAAAGCGTGGAAATATCATCATCTCACGCAGAAAATACATCGAAGAACAACGTTTTGAAGATAAAAAGAAAGCACTTGAAACAATTGCCGAAGACCAAGTACTTCAAGGAGCGGTTAAAAATATCACGAGTTATGGCGTCTTTGTTGACGTTGGCGGAATCGACGGACTCCTTCATATCACAGATATGTCATGGGGACGAATCTCTCACCCTAGTGAACTCGTCAAAATAGGCGATACAATTACTGTTAAAGTTATTTCTTTTGACAAAATGCATGAGAAAATTTCTTTGGGCATGAAACAATTGAGTGAAAACCCTTGGGAACAGGTTGAAGAAAAATACCCTATCGGCCAAAAAGTCGAAGGCCGCGTCTCTAGTATCGCTGATTATGGACTCTTTATTGAAGTTGAAAAAGGCGTCGAAGGGCTTATTCACATCTCAGAAATTTCATGGACAGAACGTATCAACAATTTATCTAAGCACTATGCAATAGGAGATAAGCTCGAAGCCGTCGTAGTTGCATTAGATAAAGATAACAGACGAATGTCTCTGAGTATCAAACAACTACAAGAAGATCCATGGAAAGCTGTCGCTGAAAAATTCAATGTTGGCGATATCATTACAGGAACAATCAGTAATATCACTGATTTTGGCCTTTTTGTTCAGGTATTCGATGGCGTTGATGGGCTTATCCATATTTCAGATATATCATGGACAGATCATGTCACACATCCAAGCGAACGATATAAAAAAAGCGATGAGCTCAAAGCTATTATCTTGGCTATTGACGTCGCTAATAGAAAAATCTCACTTGGTATTAAACAACTAGAAAAAGACCCTTGGGAAGACATTGCAAGCCAATATTCTATTGGTAGCATGGTTGAAGGAACTGTTTCAAAAATCACTACGTTTGGAGCATTCGTAAAACTTCCAACAGGAATAGAAGGTCTTGTACACATATCCGAACTTTCTGATAAAGAAATCAGTAAAGTTGAAGACATTCTTAAAGTTGGCGAAACCAAAGAGTTTAGGGTTATCAAAGTAAGCCCTGAAGAACGTAAGCTTGGCTTAAGTTTAAAGCCCGAGAAAAAACAAACTCCCGCAGAAGAAACTCCTAAAGCAGTAGAAAAAGCCGAAGCAAAAGAAACTAAAAAACCACACCTAAAGAAACCAGAACAATTCAAACAACCAAAATCACCAAAGAGCTCTTTGCAACAGGCATTAGAAGAACACATACAAAAACAAAACGATAAAGAAAGCAAGTAAAAATGGAACGAACATTAGCAATAATTAAACCAAACGCCGTAAACGACAAAAATACGGGCAAGATCATTGATCGTATTGAACAAGAAGGCTTTAATATTGTCACAATTAAAAAGCTTCACCTGACAAGTGAGCGAGCACAAGACTTTTATGCAATACACAAAGGTAAGCCTTTCTTTGGAGAACTCGTAACATTTATGTCATCAGGGCCAATTTTCGTTATGGTTTTAGAAAAAGAAAATGCCATTCAAGCATGGCGCGATTTAATGGGTGCAACAAACCCTGAAAAAGCCGCTGAAAATACATTGCGCAAGCTCTATGCAGCAAGCTTTACAGAAAATGCAACACACGGTTCTGATTCGCCAGAAACAGCTGTGTGTGAAATTAACTTCTTCTTTCCTGAATTAACATAAATACATAAACATCAGAAAGAAAAAAAACAAGAAGGGTCGTTGCCTACACAAAAGCAACGACCCTTCTTAAGCTTTATAGTCAATTAAACCAATAATCAAATCTAACCAATCAGGAAATTTCTCATGATCACAAAAATTCGCAACTTTCTTCTTCTCTCGTTAAGCATATGCTTAATACTTTTCTCTTCATGCCTAACAAACAAAACAAACACGACACAACAAACAAATCATACGTTTGCCATGATCAAACCTAATGCCGTTAAAGATAAAAATACAGGTAAAATTATCGATCGCATTGAACAAGAAGGTTTTACTATAGTTGCCATGAAAAAGACAATGCTCTCAAAAATCCGTGCTGAAAAATTCTACGGTGTACATAAGGGCAAACCATTTTTTAAAAATCTCGTAAAATTCATAACATCAGGACCTATCATCGCTATGGTCTTAGAAAAAGAAAACGCTATAAAAACATGGCGTGATTTAATGGGCGCAACAAACCCAGCTAAAGCCGCTCCAAATACATTACGAAAGCTTTATGCCGCAAGCTACACACAAAACGCCGTCCATGGTTCAGATGCTCCTGAAACTGCGGCAACAGAAATTAACTTTTTCTTTCCTGAGTTACCCCTAAATTACCATAGTTAACAGATCCAAGAGGTTACGTTTATCTAAACGTCACCTCTTGTTTTTCTTCTTCCGTTTCTTTTTCTTTTTATTTTTTGTTTTCTTATTTTTTGTTTTATTAACAACGATATCACCCCTCACATTACCAAGAAGCCTTAAAACGTGTTCATGATTTCGAAGTGAAGCCAATCCCGCAGACGTATTCCCGTAATTAGTTTTCCAATCTTTTAATGGGCGCATTTGTATCGGATCATTTGCCATCAAGGCTCTTCTTTTATTTTTATCTGCAGATAACAACTGTGAAACAGCACTCGTTCGCCCTAACCATGCGGCAAGATGTAATGCCGTTAACCTTGAATCTCGCAATCGATATCTATTTCTAGAAAATAAAAATGGATACACTCCTTTTGTTTGAGCATAAATATTCGCACCCGCACAAATAAGCAAGAATGCTGTTAGGATATCTTCCCTCTCTACAGCGCAATGCAATGGCGTCAAATTATCAACTCTTAATGCATTAACTTTCGCACCAAGCTCAATAAAAAATAACGTCAAATCAACATTCCCCATACCCGCGGCAATACACAATGGCGTCAACCCTTTTGTTAAACCCAAAAAACCTACACGTGCATTAATATCAGCACCTAACAAAACAAGAGCCCTTGTTATTTTCTTTGCCCCAACACAATCAATCCCAACAATCTTTTCTAATGCAACACAATGCAATGGGGTAAGCTCTCCGAAAATACCCTCGCTAACCATCTCAGGATTACTCTTAATAAGCTTTATGGCTCCATCAGCATCATTTCTTTTCAAAGCATTAAGAAAGCATCGAGCTATTTCTGAATCACTCTTTTCAATCGCTTTAACATCACTTACGATCTTCATTCCCTGACAAAAATCACAACAAAAAAATTTAACAACAACTAAAACCCCCAAAATAAACTTAAAAATCCCCCTCATAACATCCCCCAAAAGCAAACCCGAAAGATACAGCAGTCCTATTTTTTTTATGATACACGTGAAAGCACAATCAAATCAATAGCTCAACAATTTCAAGATCAATAAGCTTGCCTAAAAAAATACTTTACTGCAAATACCAAAGTGACTCAAAAAAATAAAACCGAAACAAATAAAAGCTAAAAAAAATCCCTATAATTTCCCCAGAAGAAATTTCTTCACCATTACAATGCACTCTCTAATTTTTTAGTTTTCTTATGATAACGTCACCAAGTATAAACATGTGCCCATTCAACATTTTTGTTTATCAAAATCCCTTGGTGTATTCGCAAATCCCATACAGATTCTTCTTCAAGTTTATCTTTTTCATGCCAAAAATTTGACTTCGTCAAACAACTTAAAACATCCGTGATAGAAATCGCATTTTCATAATAAATTCCCACATAACAAATCGTTAGTTCTGGAATTTTCCAGTATTTTTCAGTGTTCAAAAGCTCAATCTCTATCTTTGGATATTTTTGAAAAAGCAACGCTTTTGCTTGCCCAAGAATCTCTTGAGATAACTGATCGGTATAATTTCTTATCATTAACTTAATTACGATCAACGGTTCTTTTTTCATAAGTAAAATCCTAAATTATTAATGCGTAATCCTTCCTTTTAAACTCACATTAATATAATTACCATTCTTAGATGCCCATCCTAGTTGTGTTCTTCCTTGATTTGATAATTGAACATCCCACTCAAATGGTTCATCCATTGTCCGCGAAGGCCCTTTTAGCCATTTATTACCAAACCTATCTATGAATGCCTTATCATTCCCAATTCTCGCTTGAGGCAAACCTTCTGCTGGTTTTAAGCCTTTAGGAGGGACATATCTAATTTTACCATCTGTTGGCAAGTGCTTCGCTTTTATCAAACTTTTAATTGAGGCATCATCTTCATCATCTTTAGGATCTTTAGGATCCAATCCACCTGGTCCACCTGAACTCGAACGCTCAATATAAAAAGACGTCTCTTGTTTCTTATTGCCTTTAAAAAGTTGATATCCCAACAATCCTAAGCCCGTTGCAACTCCAAGCGCAACTCCCACAGGACCCAAAGTAACTCCCAACCCCCCAACACTTGCTGATACTCCAGCCAAAGAAAGTGACGCTGGGGTTGATCCAAAGGCTAATGACACCCCAACAGCAAGCGCAGGGATACCGTTATGCGTTAACAATAAACGAGGCTTGCTGGTTGTTTTATCACATGATCGATCAGAAATCAAGAGTATATGTGGCTCTTCTACTTCTATTGCATACGTATCAATGTTAACGATTCGCTTTTCTATAGACGTAATTTCATTCCGTCTATTACGCTTTATTTTTTCTGAATATTGTTGCGGGTACGTCGTCCTTAGTTCTGTTCTTACAGCTTTAGTAATAGGAACACAGGTCAAATGCTCGTCAATAAGCATATAATCTGTTGTTATGTATTGCGCTTGAACAAAATCCATAACAAGAATCTTACCTACCTGATCCGCAGCTTGGCCAACCGTTGACTCAAGAGTAAAAAATAGCTGCTGCGGCGAAGCTTCAACCCAGCCCCCTTCTGTTGTGTACAAAGTAAAAATAGAATCCGCCAAATGTTTATCGATATTTATTACAGCAACTTCTATTATTCTTTTATTGGGATCTGTTTCGTTAAGATCATAGCCCAACACCTTATCCCCGACACCTAGCATTTCGACGGAAACTAACCCGTTAGAAGTTGCAATTTGAGTCCCGGCAGGAAGACTTGATCGGCATAGATCAAGATGAGAAAAAATAAGACTCAAGCATAAACATATAAATCGGATTGTTTTTTTGTAAAGCATTATGAACTCCTACGAAGATGCAACAAATAACATTTGAAGCAATCAAGCTTTTGTCCCCCTTTCTCAACAGGCTACTTTACTGCAAATATCAAAAATGTTCAAAAATGAATACAAAACGGTAATATTCAGACAAAATTCAGATTTCCACTATGATCTAAAATCCTACACTCCCCAACAAACGTATCAAGCATTTCTAAATCTTTAGTTTGTTTATGATAAAGAGAAATTTCCCAATCGTAATCTTTTATTACAGAAATTACAAAACTCCCTTTTGGACCACTATCTGGCAACCAACATCAAATGATAGTTTTTTTTAAAACAATTCTCATAACAGGTGTCATATTATTATTTTTTTCATACAATTCAAGCATCGCTTTACAATAATTCTCAACACTAATTTTAATTGTCTCAAAAAAAACTTCTTCCTTAGTATTAATGTCTAAAACTATCTTTTTAGCCTCTTTTATTTTTAATAATTCACCTAGAAAATTCTGTACATGAAACATTCTAGATTCTAAAGATTCATTTGTACACATGTGTATACTGTTTGTTTTTACAGAACCAACATCTCCAGAAAACAAACAACTCGCACTTTCTTCCATAAGATTATCTGTTAGCTCAAATGGAATTGCCTGACTAATATTTTCATATCGATCAAGAAAGCTCTGTGTTATACTTCCTCCAAGTTTTATGCCTACATTCTTTTTTATAGCCTTTTGAACCATAGAAAATGATATTCGTACTATCTCGTCAACAGTTATAGCGCTATTGTCTATATGAAAAACTCCAAAAACTTTTAAGCTCACTTTATAATCCCTTTATCTCATGAGACTTCTGTACAATAATCTTCTCTGTTGGCATCCAAAAATCTTTTTTTTCTTCATATAGCTTCAACATGGTATTACAAAAATTATTAACATCAGTCACCATGGTCTCAAATTTAACTTCATTATCAATATTAAGATCTAAAACCACTTTGTTGACAGCTTCGATTTTTAAGACTTCTTCTAGAAAATTCTGCATACGTAACATTCTTGGAAACAACCTATCGTCAAAATCAACATCTGCCTCAGGAGCATATTCCTCAGCGAAAAGGTTATCGGCATTGATCGCCATAGGATCATCTGTTAGTTCAAAAAGCATTCTCTTCGTACCTTCTTTATACTTTTTTCTAAAACCTGTGAATATGTTCTTCCCAAATTTAATTCCAATTTTATATTTTGTTGCTTTTTCAGCTACTAAAAATGAAAGTCTTACTTTTTTTGAATATGCGGCAACATCATTTAATTCTAATATTCCAAGCACTTTCCAACTCATTACACCCCTATATTTAACTTCATCATTGCTATACATTTAATTTATAAAAATATCATTTATTCTATCAAAACAACTTTTTCACTCGTTAGTAGTTGTCCTTTATTGTTAAACCTAAAAATATGTTTATGATTTTTAAGAATTCTACTACTTCCTTTATCAAAATGTGTATGAGGGTTACTCCCTCTATAAAAGTCGCATCTTGTTGTTGGATAGCCATTATCATCATAGGTTGTTCGAGATGTAACAATATTTTTATTTTCATTATCAATCTTTTCATAAACGGAATTCGGTATACTTTTTTTTGGAGCATTACTTTTGCCTTGCGTCACAACAAGCTTTTCATTTTCTTTTTCCCTTTTATCCTCATCATCATCCTTAGGGTCTCTCCCTCCAGGACTTCCTGAACCACTTGGGCCGGAACGCTCAATATAAAAAGACGTCTCTTGTTTCTTGTTGCCTTTAAAAAGCTGATATCCCAACAATCCTAAGCCCGTTGCAACTCCAAGCGCAACTCCCACAGGACCCAAAGTAACTCCCAACCCCCCAACACTTGCTGATACTCCAGCCAAAGAAAGTGACGCTGGGGTTGATCCAAAGGCTAATGACACCCCAACAGCAAGCGCAGGGATACCGTTATGCGTTAACAATAAACGAGGCTTGCTGGTTGTTTTATCACATGATCGATCAGAAATCAAGAGTATATGTGGCTCTTCTACTTCTATTGCATACGTATCAATGTTAACGATTCGCTTTTCTATAGACGTAATTTCATTCCGTCTATTACGCTTTATTTTTTCTGAATATTGTTGCGGGTACGTCGTCCTTAGTTCTGTTCTTACAGCTTTAGTAATAGGAACACAGGTCAAATGCTCGTCAATAAGCATATAATCTGTTGTTATGTATTGCGCTTGAACAAAATCCATAACAAGCGTATCACTCGCCTGCTCAATAGTTTTATCTCTGGTAGATTTAATCGTAAAAAGAAGCTGCTGTGGCGATGCTTCAACCCACCCCCCATCTGCCGTATACAACGTAAAAATAGAATCTGCAATGTGTTTATTAATTTCTGTAACAGTGACTTCTATTATTTTCTTGTTCGTATCTGTTTCATTAAGATCATAGCTCAGAACTTTATCGCCAACAGACAACTTTTCTATAGCAACAAGCCCATCCGACGTTGCAACACGTGTTCCTGTTGGAAAGCTCGCAAAACTCTGGCCAACATGCAAAACGAAAAAACTAAGGCATAACCATATAGAACAAGCTATTCTTGAACTCTTCATTACATACTCCCATACTTACTCTTTCTCTTTCTCTCAAAATTACTCTCAAAACAGTTCTCCCAAACAACACGTTAAAAATTAATTATGCAATCTATTGGCTTCTCTGGCAGGCTTCTTTCTTATAACGTATGTCATCTGCAAAATTCATACCCCCTTTACAATTATAAAAAATGTCAGGGTTATGCGGCGCATAATCACAACAATGCACAGTAAACTTCTTTCCATCGGCTTCTAACTCAACCTCTTTTTGCGTTTCAAAAGGCTCAAATCCATACAAGCGCACAAAAATACTATAAATCGTCTGATCATGCCTGGCCCATCCAAAACCATACATAGAAGACCCATCGTCTTCAAAAATCTTTAGATCTTTCGTAAATTCATACATCGGCATCACATACGAATCATATATTGCTCTGCTTACACCCTGTATGCCCGGCAAAATATTTGCCTCATGTAATATCCATTGATTTTCAGGAGACAGTAAATTAAATTTATCTAACACATAGCGCGTACACTGCTCACCAATCGTAAACAATTTACTTTGACCTCCGACAAACCATTCTTGATCTCGAACAAGAAAATGATCTTTCTCTTGAATATACTTAAATAGATTATCTAATGGCTTAAGAACAACACAGCCTGCGTCCAGATAAAAAACATAATCAAACATATCAAGTGCCTGTTTTATTACAACCGGCTTCCATGCAAACCACCCACGAACTTTTTTTCCCCAATTAGACGTTAAAAAGGGGGTTAAGAGATCATCCCGAAGAGGGTGTGTCACATCAAGATCATACACACATACGTGCTCCATTGTGTTTAGCGTAGCACGCTGTTCTTGTGTAAAGCCTAGATCGATAATCGCAATCTGTTCTAAATTTTCCCAGTTATTTTTGTGAATGCTCCCGATTAAATTTAAGAGCCATGGATAATGTTTTTCATCTGCAACAGAACAAAAATATTTTTTGTTGCTTAACTTTGATTGAACTTGTTCTTCTTGTGCTTGCGCTTGCTTATGTGCTTGCTGAGCAAGGCAACTGTTTGGCATTGTAGATAACAACACAAAAACAAAAAAAAAACCACGCCCCAGTACTACCATTACTACACCCTTTCTCCTTGCAAACTTCAAAACATAAATTTCAACTCACACCAGTATAATAACAACGATAATTTTTACGAATTTTTTAAAACGAAAAAAAGCCCCGGCAAAATGCCGGGGCTTGTCAATCTCATAACGTAAAACAAAGTAATTTAAACGATCACAGCGAAATATCACTTTCAAAAAACTTGTTCTGTTTTTTTTGATTTTCTTGAGTATTATTTTCTTGCTCTTCTGTTTCTTGATTTTTATCTTCTGTCTCTTTTTGTTTTTCACAAGGCTCTTCTTGCTTGTGCGCATTACGTGTCGCATCTTCCAACTGTTTCACTTCAGCTTTCTTCCGCAAAAACGTTGGTGTGTCAAGATCGTTTAAATCATACGTTTGATCTTTTGCACTTTTTTCTTCATGCTTTTTTTCTTCATGCTTAACAGCGCCCTTAATACTTTCAGCTTGGCTCATACGGCCAAAAAACGCGTCTGTTTTTTCTTGAGCAATGCTATCTTTTGCATGATCTGCACGGGCACTATCAGGAGTTTCAAAACCAGTTGCAATAACTGTTACCATAAGTTCGTCGTTCATGTTTTGGTCAATAACCGAACCCAAAATAATATTGGCATCTTCGCTTACCATATCGTAAACCATAGACGCTGCTTCGTTAATTTCATACAGGCCTAAATCAGGGCCACCTGTGATATTAATCAGAACACCCTGTGCTCCATCGATACTAATATTTTCAAGCAAAGGAGAACTGATGGCTTTTTCAGCTGCTTCACGAGCACGATTCTCACCACTCGCTCGCCCTATACCCATAAGCGCCATGCCCATATCTTTCATGATCGTTTTAACGTCAGCAAAGTCCACGTTAATATGTCCCGACTTGGTAATAATATCTGATATGCCTTTAATTGCTTGTTTTAAGATATCGTTTGAAAGAGCAAACGCATCAAGCATAGAAATCTTTGCATCAGCAACTTCTAATAATCTCTGATTTGGAACAACAATAAGCGTATCAACACTTTGCTTTAAAACTTTAATGGCATCTTCTGCAATTCTTAACCGACGTTTACCTTCAAATACAAACGGCTTTGTTACAATCGAAACCGTCAATACTCCCATATCTTTTGCTGCTTTTGCAATCACAGGCAAAGCCCCTGAGCCTGTACCTCCACCTAAGCCAGCTGTTAAAAACAGTATATCAGCATCTTCGATATGCGTTAAAATTGTTTCAATATCTTCTTCTGCCGAGCGCCTACCAACATCAGGGTTAGAACCTGCACCCAGCCCCTTTGTTATTTTAGAACCAAGCTGGATTTTTATAGAAGAAGACGATAAATTTAATGCTTGGGCGTCAGTATTGGCAACAAGATAATTTACAGCTTCGATCTCAGCATTATTAATCATGCTATTAACAGCATTCCCTCCAGCTCCCCCAATACCAATAACTTTTAAACACGCACCAATGGCTGTTTGTTTTTCTTCAACACAAATTTCTATCATGCTACTTCCCTCATTAAAATAGTTTTACAAGAAATCATAAATCCATGATTTCATGGTTTTAAAAATTTTCGTAACCATTGCATCATTACGATCAGCTATATATCGCGTACTTTTTTCATCTGCGGCATACAAAAGCAATCCGTAAGCAGTCGCATAAATCGGACTCTTGAGAACATCTGGAATAACACACTTTTCAGAAGCTAAACTGCTCAATGGTGATCCAACCCGTACAGCAAGATCTATTCGCTCTTGAGCAACCCCAGGGATCCCTGTAAGCAAACTTCCTCCTCCTGTTAAAACAACCCCTGCTGGCATAAATGCTTTTAAACGATACTCATAAATCTCATCCGAAAATAATTCAAATACTTCTTCTGCTCGAAAGCGCACAATCTCTGCAATGCTATCTAAATTTACAGTTTTCTGACCCCCTTCGTATCCCAAATCAACATTTATTGTTGCACCTTCTTGCGCCATCCCATAAAGTTTTTTTAAATTTTCTGCCTGTTCCCGAGAAACTCCTAACCCAATCGCTAGATCATTTGTAAAGTGATTCCCAGCTATGGGTAATACTTTTGAATGTCGAATACGCCCATCTTTGTAAATAGCAAAGTCAGATGTGCCCCCACCTATATCAATAATCCCAACCCCTATTTCTCGTTCTGCATCAGTTAACACAGCATCAGCTGAAGCTATTTGCTCTAAAACAATATCCGAAACACTTACCCCTGCAAGCTCACATGACTTAATAATATTTTGCGCAGAGCTTACGGCACCAGTAATAATATGTACTTGTGCTTCAAGCCGCACACCATACATACCAAGAGAGTCTAGGACATACTCTTGTCCATCAACTCGAAAATACTGTGGTAAAATATGCAAAATTTCTTGATCCTGTGGAATAGGAATAGCTTTTGCGGCATCAATAACACGATCAATATCATGCTGCGTAACATCTCTCCTCTTAATTGCCACAACCCCAGTCGAATTAAAAGACTTAATATGCCCCCCAGAAATACCTACAGTAGCTGTTTCTACAGTTACCCCAGCCATCTCTTCAGCTTCTTTAACTGCAGATTTAATAGATGCTACTGTTTGAGCAATATTAACAACAACACCTTTTTTTAGGCCATAAGATGGATGTTTGCCAATACCAACAATATCAAGCTTGCCGTGTGAATCAACAAGCGCAATTAACACACAGATTTTGGTTGTTCCTATATCAATAGCGGTCACATAGCGACCTAAAAATGTCTTTTTCATGTCCCTCTCCCCCGTCTTTTTGATAGCTTAAAAATTTTTACAACAATGCGATTATCAAACCGCACATCAAATGTAAGCTTACGCCATCCAAGCTTCCATCGTTTATACAATACCTCATCCTTTGCAAACATATCACGACAAACATGCTCTATGTTTTTTATCTTCTCATAATTCTTAATTTTATTGTCAGCAACAATTTCACAATTGTGTAAATCATGTTCTTCTTTTCTGGGATGCAAAGCAACATGTGTCGGCCTATGATAATCAAGAATAAATTTATCCCAAATTATTTCTGGAAGATCCGACAAAAATACATATACATCCTGCGCAAGTATACCTTTACAATACTCGTGCGCAATACAAGCATGTTTTAACTGGCTCACATCATATCCCTTAAATTTCGCGTTATCATAACACCGTCTATTTTCCCCTACGATAAAACGTGTATTGATAAGATAAACCGGCCGAACCCCAATTATTTTCACATTAAGTTTATTCGGCACCCCTCTTTGTATGCTTACCTGATCAATAACATTAAACGAGGTCTTTAAGTCAAGAGAAAAATTAGATACACGAAAATATAGGGGATTAGCGTTTCTTGTTTTTTGCGCAATAAGCGCTTTTATTTTATTTTGAATATCCTGAGAATAAATATGCTCAAATGTACATGATACATCATAGTGTGATACCCCCGAAAAAAAACTTTCTACCCAAAATCTAACCGGTTCTACCAAGGATATTTTTGAAAAAGAGATCTGAGAAATAGTTATGTCCAAACATTTATAAATATTTACAAACATAATCGAAAGAACAAGCAAAAGAATAAAAACAAAACGCTTACGCTTTTTACATTCTGTATTGTTTTGCCGACGCAAAACATATCGATAACTTCTTTTGTTTCCAGCGTTTTTTTTTGCCATCGTCTCTTCTATCTTCTTTTATAAACTACTTACATTTGACACAAATTTTATAAAAAACGTATACGTTCACCACCATGGTAAAACAAAACCGTGTCAAACTGCAATAAATAGAAAAAGACCCTTAGATATACACGCTTAATAGTACTCACTAAGGATAAATAGGCCCAACTAAGCTATCTCTTTGACGAAACAAGAAAAAGCAGAATACCTGCAGCAACAGATGCGTTATATGAAATTTCTCCTGACCTTTGTGGGATAGTAATCTTTACCCCGTCTTTCCGTACAGACTTATCAATACCTGTCGCTTCGTTACCAATAACCAAACATGTTGGCTTCTTAAACTCAACCTGTGTAGCATCTTTGCCATCGATAACCGCCATATACAAGTTATACCCGGCTTTCTTTGTTTCTATAACGGCAGCTTTAATCGACGGCGCTACGTAAATATCTAGATACTCTGCATACCCTGCAGACGCACTAAATACTGCTCCAGTAAGATGGGCTGCCTTTGTTTTACACAAAACAACCCCGTCTACTCCGGCACAATACGCAGATCGCAAAATAGCCCCCAGATTCCCCACATCTTGAATTGAATCAAGCAACAAAATAAATTTTTTCTTCTTGGGATCAAACATTTTTGTAGAAAACTTAAAAGGCGAAACCAACGCCACAATCCCTTTGTGCTCTGTCGTGCGAGAAATCCCATCAAGTGTGTTTTTCGTTACATACTGAATATTGGGAACAGACTTAGGCAGATATCTTTTTACGCGATCCCAAGCCTTGGGAAACGGCTTACGCACATAGATCGCGATTAATTTTCGCTTCTTTGCTTTGAGCATCTCAATAATCGCATGCGCACCATACAATACTTCTTTAGCTCTACTTTTATCTTTTTGCTTTACTTTCTTTTTCACCATAAATTATGTTCACACGCTTTAAAAACATCAAACTTCTTACATCAACACGAATAAGCTTTATTTTAGCACATTTTGATCAAAGCCAAAAAATACGTTCGAATCCACGTAATTATTTACAAAAACAGTTATACTAACTGTAACTCCCGTGAGAAAAAAGTCATCATACATTGATTTTCGATACTATTTCTTTTTATCTCTTGATACTTATACACTGAGGGGAAAAATACGAAGCTTCAAGTCAACACAAAAATTCCTTCGGGAGATAAATATGAAAGATCGGTTAATTCTTTTTGAACATTGCCAGAATATGCCACTGTAGTATTTCAGCATAAATCTGAGTATATCCCAATGCTTCTATTTTATCTGTCAATTGCTCTGGCAAAAAAGCATAGTGAGTTAAACCTTTTTCAGGGCCGTCCTGAGGCACATAGGTCTGCTTGTCTATGAATCGCAGGGTGCAGGAAATACCGCCATGGGAATCCTCGCACAATCCGTTGCCAAGATCTTTGAGGTCAAGTGAATTAAAGTTTGCTGTCTTCACGATCAATAACCCCCCGACCCTCAAGACCCGTGTGATTTCTACAAAAAGTTTCTCTATCTGGGGTAAAGTGTTGTGATTTAATGACTGGAATGCAATGACTGCATCAAGAGACTTGTCTTCAAGCGACAGAGGCTTGTACATATCTTGTTGAAGAGTATGAACAGATACTTGAGCTCTCTGTGCTTGTGCCTTTGCTTTCTTAATCCCCTCATTGGAAATTTCCAATGCATGTACTGCTTTTCCTCGCTTTGCCAAAGCTACAGCAATGGTCCCGTCTCCAGAGCCTAGGTCAAGAATAGTTTCAACATTTTCCTGCTCAAAAAGCTCCAGCATTTTTTGAGGAATGTTAGCTTTGAAGTGCCCATCTACGCTATCATTTTTCCACACATTATCATATTGTTCCATAGATCTTCAAATCCTCTTGCCTAGAAAAAAATAAAGCAACACGATACTAAGTGTAACATAAGCTCATGTTATGCTAAGAAAAATATATGCTTTATGTACTTGTAATAGAATAACGATTACACGCTGACTGGCAATGTTTTTCTTTTTACTTAACCCTAAAACCACAGCCCTCATCATTTTAAGATTTCGCAACCGTGCAATTTGGAACAATAACCTCCATATTGCACGAATAAAAGTTGTTCACCAAAATTACCCTGCCTCTACAACTCATTTTGTGTAAAAATAAATTATGCTATAAAATAACATGGGATTCGCCATAAACCATACGTTACAAATTTTAACCCCTTACACCCCATAAATAACCATGATCATACGCTGGCTGTCAATATTTTTTCTTCTCATATCCTGCGGCTTTGCTGGAGCGTTTGTTTACGTACTTGAAAACGAAGTGCGTGATTTTTCTGCCCTGGAAAAATTCGTTACAACCAAACCATCTATTATTTTAGATGACCAAGGCAAAGAACTCGCACGGTTTGCCCTTGATAAACGAACTCCAATAACATACGCTCAAATTCCAGATGTTGTCATAAAAGCGTTTACAGCAGCTGAAGACCATAAATTTTTCTCACATCACGGGATTTCTATCAAGGGAATAATTCGCTCAGCTCTTGTAAATTTATATTACAGACGCGTCGTTCAAGGCGCTAGTACAATCACGCAACAAGTAGCACGTTTAATGTTCTTAACACAAGAACGGACGTTTTTACGGAAATTCAAAGAAGCTATATTAGCTTTACACCTAGAGCGCCAGTTAACCAAACCCCAAATTCTAGAGTTATATTTAAATAATATGTACTTCGGACGGGGAATTTACGGCGTACAAGCAGCGTGTAAGCGATTCTGGAACAAATCTATTGAAAACATAACATTAGACGAAGCCGCAACACTTGCTGCTGTTGCAAAATCCGCTCGCTTTTATTCACCACTTAATGCACCATTAACAGCACGTAAAAGACGAAATATTATTTTGCGTAGCATGAGAAATTTGGGATACCTGACACAAAAAGAATTTAAACAAACAAAAAAACTACCTCTGATTATAGAGGATCACATTCCCGGCAACCCTATTCGACTGTACATTCAAGAATGGGTCAGAGCATGGGCCGAACAAAAATGGGGCAAACAAGCACTGTACACCAAAGGGCTTAAAATCAAGACTACTATAAATCAAGAGATGCAAAAACATGCAGAGAAGTCTTTTAGCGATATGATTCAAAACGTTCATAAAAAAATTAGTCCTGAAGTTAATGGTGGCATGATGTCAATAGACGTCACGTCAGGAAAAATCAAAACACTGATCGGCGGGAGTGACTTTAGAATGTCCCAGTTTAACAGGGCATTTCAGGCATATCGCCAAATTGGCTCTTCGTTTAAACCCATTCTTTATGCGCTCGCTTTAACATCAGGATTTGACATGGACAGCGTTTTTGTTGACGAACCCATCGAAATAGAGTCACAAGATAAAAGTGTTTACAAGCCCAGAAACTGGACCCGAACATTTGAAGGCCCCATGACTCTTGTCAGAGCACTTACTTTTTCGAATAATATTATTGCCGTTAAACTTTTACTTGAAGTTGGTGTCCAACGATTAATTTCTATGGCAAAACGCTTTAATATTACGCGAGAGCTCTATCCATATCCATCACTTGCTTTAGGTACAGCCCATGCATCAGTAGAAGAAAACGCCGCAGCGTTTAATACATTTGCCAATAACGGCGTATACGTAAAACCGTTTCTTATTGAATGGGTACGTAACGAATGGGGACGCAAGATATGGGCCTATAAACCAGAAAGCCATCGGGTCCTTGATCCTAAAACAAATGCCAAAATGCTCAAAGCTCTTTCATATCGTATAAAACGAGCAAAAAATTTCTTCCGTCATGAAAAGTGGATCGATACCGAAGCTATTGGCAAAACGGGAGCAAATAACGGTGCAACAACAACCTGGTTTCTTGGCTCAACCCCAGAACTCACAACAGCTGTTTACCTAGGACGGGATGATAACAAACCAATGGGCCGCTATGTCTATGCAAATCAAATAGTCTTTCCCATCTGGTTACATTTTACACAAAGTATAACGACCAACAAAAAACAGTTTTACTTTGATCCAGGGCTTCAAGAAGTAACGATTAACTGGAAAACAGGCGAAAAAGTTTATCCCATGAGCAATAAAAACAAGAGCTCTCATGTTGTCGTCTTAAAGTAAATACACGGAAATTGTTGTTTGAACCATCTACGCCCAGGCGGCTTCGTTGCCCAGGACGGAGCTTCGTCGGGCACGGCCCTTGGTAGTCACACAGAGGCTAATATAAAAATTTACGAACTGTAATAAGTGCTCACTAAAAGCCTGTAGAAATGGGACCGTTTTACTCATGTGCTTAAACCAGCTATAATAAAGTATGCTTAAAAAAGCACTCTTAAAAAAATGAAAAAATGGATGTTATCTCTATTTTGTTAACAAACCGGGGGACTCATGAAGCTTTTACGTAAATTATTTAAATTTCACATACTTGCTGTTAGTTTACTTATACAATCAAGCATTTTATTACCAGATACTCCACAAACACTTGCTAAACAAACCGCTCAAGAAATATCTACGCAAGAAAAACCACAAGAACACTGGATTACTGTCTTTGTTCATGGAACACATGGTATTTTCCCAAAGTTTGTTCCCCAAAGAATTGTCCAATTTCTTAGAAACAAAATCCCTTTTTTCGCAAATGCTCTAATGAGTGACAAAGGACTTGTTAAAGTCGACTCTATTTTACCAACGTCTATGCACAATAAAAGGCTCTTAGCACTTATATATGCATACGAAACAATCGCATATCAAACCGACCCACACGCAAAACATACCTGTTATCTTTTTAATTGGGACGGCACCCTGAGCGACGCTGCTCGAACACAAGCAGCCCAAAAACTTTATCAAAAATTAAACAAAGAACGAATCGCGCATCACAAACAATATGGCGTTTTCCCGCGCATTCGTATTATTGCACATAGTCATGGAGGAAACGTCTGCGCAAAAATGGTTCCTATCCATACGTCATACGCTTATAGTAATTGGTCTATCGACGAACTAGTCCTTTATGGAACCCCCATTCAAGAGGCAACAGAAAAATTCTTCTTTTCACCATTTTTTAGAACAGTACATCATGTTTACTCTTTCAAGGATATTATACAAGTAGCAGACCCATCTTTTCTCTTTGCACTCGATCCATCTTTTATAAGCCGCCATCGTATAGAAAAGCCAGAACATAAAGTTCCAGTTAATCGAGTTGTTCAAACAAAAATCACCATTAATAATGGCGATAAAAAAGAACAACAAGCTTATTTTTCTAAACTTGCAGTGATCCTGCGTGGTGGTTTGCCCTTGCATGATCCTAATGGTCTAGCCCATGCTGACTATTGGAATGCTTATTGGGATAATGATTGGATTCTTCCGATTGCTCTTTTAACTCCTGTACTTACAATGGTATCAAGTCAAAGCCCTTGCGACGATATTGATATGACATTAACACAAGATCAACAAGCAGGACATCTAATTGCAACAGCTTGCGAGCACAATAAAAGCAAAATCCATGCACTTTATATGTTGCCTGGGAAAATATTCCAACGGGCAAAAAATTTCGTTTGGCAAACAAAAGAATCTTTTGCAGACTCTGTTCATAAAAAATTCACAACAGTTCGTTCAAAGTTGGGAGGGGCATTACATTCTGCTCGTTCAAGATTAAGTTCCCTTCGTTCGAAGTTATGGTCAAGATAAATACTATTTTTTGTTTTAAACGTACACAACTTGTATTCTCTCTTATCAAGAGATAAAATGCTTAACGTAAGATTTAGCAACTTTAGCATCTTCTTGAAAGCAACTCATGCATTTTTCCCGTACAACATGTACTATTGTTTTATTTTTGATAAACATATTTTGCCCGCTGTCAAGCAAAAGCATAAAACACATGACTCAAAACTTAGAAAAAAAGCAAAAACAAGAACTCTGGATCACAATATTTGTTCATGGCAGCTATGGCTCGTTTTTAGGGGCTGTAAACCCTATCAGCACCTTTACAGACTCTCCAGGGCAAACACTTTACAAAAAAATTATCTCCGACGTACGAAAACGTGACTTTTTTTACTCTGACCGTCTTATGAGTGATTGTGGATTAATTAACGTCCAAACGTTATCCCACAAATCATATACTCTTACAAAACATGATGCTATTATTCAAACACTGGTTAATGCATACGATCGTGTAGATAATTACATCGAACAAACAGTAAGAAAATCAAATAACAGTCACAAGCACGTGTTTTACTTATTTGGTTGGAGCGGACTACTTAGCCAAACCGAGCGAAGAAAAGAGGCGATCAAGCTTTATACCGAACTTAGCAAAGAAATTCAGGCATATCGCAAAAAAAATATCGAGCCCAAAGTTCGAGTAATTTGTCATAGCCATGGAGGAAATGTCGGAGCGAATTTAGCATCAGTTCATGCATGTGTAACAAACAGTATACATGACTATCCTGCAATGCACGCATCACATAAAGCAATGCAAAAACTATTACACGCTCAAAAAAATTCTTTCGACTTACAAGAGCATTCAGAACCATGGCATATTGACGAACTCATACTCTATGCAACACCTATTCAGTTTGAAACAGAATGTCTTTTCTTCTCGCCATTCTTTAAAAACGTTTATAATTTTTATTCTGAAAACGATACTATCCAAGCTGCAGACTTTATTTCTACACAATATCGATATAGTCGGCAACGCATCGCAACAACGTGCTATAAAAATTCTGGCAATCAGATTATTCAAAGTAAAATTATGGTCAATCGGTCCAAAAATAACACTTCGTCAAAACATAAACTAAAACTTAAAGCTCCATTACGCGGGGGGAAACTTATAAGCAAATATCCAGAGGACCCAACCCATGCAGACTTTTGGTGTGTTTGTTGGAGCCCATACGATACACCATTTGCACCTCTTCCAATTGTCGTTTTTACTCCTATGCTTATTGCTCTTTTGCAAAAAAATAATTTAAATGCTATAGATGTAAACTTACAACAAGAAGATAATTGCCTTACGGCAACGCTCTTTAAGCATAACGGTCACAAGCAAAAAGCCCAAAGCTCTCTGCCTAACAGTATACTCAAAGAACTTAAACAAAGCATTTGGGATACACAACCATCGTTTCGTGATTATGCACACTCGCTAAAAAACAAAAAGTAATTTTCAAATATAAACACTCGAAAACTATACAGGAGCTCCGTATGGGAAAGCAAAAGATCAAAGTCCACAGCGTATTTCTTGGCGCACTACTTACACTTCTCATCACGCCGGTTTTTAGCAAAAGCACAGAAAAGCCAGAACACGCACAACAAGAGAAGCTCGAAGAAAAACAAAAAAAAAAAATAGACGAAGAAAAAGTACCACGCTCGCCATTGCAAAAAATATCCGACATTAACATGCAATCATATCCCTGGCAAGATGATACATGGGCCTGCAACTCGTTTGCAGAATTTCTTGAAGCCTACATGAAACATACACTCAATCCAACGAACCGAACAAAAAGATACTATGCCTATAATCTTTTCTTAGAAGTTGAAAAAAGAAAAAAACTAGACACATCTTTGACTCTCGATGATCAAGCCACATGGCAAGATCTCCAACTATTTTGCGGAAAAGTTGACCCGGATGGAAAAAGTGACCCAACAAAATTTTTGGCAAACGTTCTTGACAATACACATACAGAGTATGGAACCATCAGTCTGTACTGGCTACTCGCGCAACCAACAATTGATACACAAAAACTTAAACAACGCCAAAACATTATCAAAGCATTTTCTGATTTTTTAGAAGATGATGATCTTACGTGTGTTTTTGAGTCGATTTTTTCAGAATTAAAAACCAACGAAAATATCGTCCTGTCTTTTTGGAATAAACATAACTCATTCAGGCAGTTTTTAGGAGACCTCGAGTTTAAAATCCCACACATACAAACACTTGACAACCATGATATACCGCTACTTATCAAAAGCATAACAAAGCATCAAATGAATATCTGTGGCGCTTTCGGAACATCGCTTGCTGCAGCAACACTTCTTGGTTACGGACTTGTACGGGCAACAAATTTTATTGACATGCCTCCCACACTTCAAGAGTGGGCCAATAGCTACAGCGGGAGCCCTAACCCTGCTTTTGGTTTTCTTTGGAAGTTAAGTACAAATCGAATTCTCCATACAATAATCGCTCTCATTGGAAGCACTATGTGCACCTATCAAGCGAAACAACAATTTGTATGGGCGCGTGATTGTATCAATTTTGAAAAATGCTTGCAAAAGCTTCTTATTGCTGCGGCAAGAAGTATGGAAGCAACAAAACTTCTTTATGAAACAATTAAAGAACACCCTGGTTTGGCAAAATTTGATGAATTTAAAGATCTTGAAATCCCGTTTGAAAAATGTGAAAAAACAGGGGAAGAACTTACACAACTCGTCTCGCTTCTTCTTGACACACAAACGTTTAAGCACGGCGTATCTCTTTTCTCTAATAAAGGGGTTATCACTCGAGCTTATATCCTCATGTGCGACTTTAAAGAACAACTCGAAGACACACTTGCAGCTGTTGGGCGCGTCGACGCATACTATTCTCTTGCTAAACTTTGCAAAGAGTTTGAATACAAACCCGTTAAGTTTGCGTTTGCAAATTATGCAAATGCACCAACCCCATTCATAAAAGCCAAAAACTTCTGGCATCCACTTATTGATACAGATAAAGTTGTACCCAATACACTGACGTTAGGCACTGATAATAAACGACCAAACGCGATTATTACGGGGCCAAACGAAGGCGGCAAATCGACAATTCTTAAAGCACTTGCAACATGTTTAATTATGGCTCAAACAATTGGTATAGTACCAGCCCAAACGTTCACGTTTACGCCATTTCATTCGATTGCAACGTACTTAAATATCACAGACGATATCGGTGCGGGCAATTCTCTTTTCAAATCAGAAGTTCTAAGAACTGACACGCTTATCACAAAAATCAAAAATCTTAAAGAAAACGAGTTTAGCTTTGCTGTGTTTGACGAAGTTTTTAATGGCACATCGCCACTAGAGGGCGAAGCTGCAGCATATAGCGTTGCACATCACTTAAGCAACTTCCCCAAAAGTATAAACTTGATCGCAACACATTTCCCGCTACTTACAAAACTCGAAACCGTTACTAATCAATTTGCGAATTACAAAGTCTCGGTGATACAAAATAAAATAAGCGAGACAGGTGATATAGATAAAAGTAGCGACACAAAAGACGTTAACAAAAACACACAAAAAAACACGATCATATACCCATACAAATTAGAACCTGGCATTTCGAACCAACATATTGCCATCGATATTTTGCGTTACCAGGGGTTTGATAATAGTATCCTCGAAGAAGCAGAAACTATTGTTGCACAGGCATGTTCAGGATAAAAAAAGGGGGAAATCAATGAAAAAAGTAGCTGCAGCCATAATCGAAAAAAACGGTAAATACTTGATTGCTCAACGAGCGAAAAATGACCCCTTTAAAGATAAATGGGAATTCCCCGGAGGAAAAGTCGAACCTGGAGAAACATTAGAAGAAGCTCTACAAAGAGAGCTTTTTGAAGAACTTTCTATTCACGCGACAATTGGACATAGTTTATGCTCTGTAGATTTTTTTCACAACGGAAACCCAATGCAATTGGTTGCCTTTAAAATCGAATCTTTTTCAGGAAACTTAAAACTCAATGTGCATCAGGCTATTGATTGGGTAACTTCAAAAAATCTCATCAATTATGATTTCCCTGAACCAGATCTTCCTATTGTGCAACTACTCACAAAAAAAGAAGCTTTATAGACTGACTGTTTTTATGGTTTTAAAATAGTAAAATCAACAGATGATTTACAATATGTTTCTTTTACAAAGAAAATCGAAAGAATTAATCCAATAACAGCGATTACTATAAGACCATTAAACACAAACAAATATTCATGCAACGATAAAGTTGATCCTTCTTTTGTATAATCAAGTACTAATCCAATACATGGTGCATTTATTGCAGCAAAAGCCGTAAGCATTGCATTATTAAAACCATAACCAACGGCTAAAAATTGCGGCTTAAAGTTTTCTGCTATCATTGCAAAGCCAATACTTTGACCACTAGCACTCACCCCTAAAGCAAAAAAAGCACATTGCAAAACAAGGATCCCGGGAGCGTAAAGAATTATAACAATTGCTGCCAGGCCTAAGGCTGCACTTATCTTCATAATTGTTAATCTCCGTTCAAGAAAATCTGATAGGAATCCCAGCAAGGGGCACCCTATCGCATATCCTATCCAAGCAATAGAAAGTATATAAGAAGCTGAGGTTGCAGAGGCACCTTTTAAAACCAAAAAAGCGCGTCCTTCATTTTCAGAAAGATATTCTATGGTAAAGTATAAACTTGTTGTTAACAATGCAATATACCATGGTTGAATTCTTGAAAACAACTTTGAAATTGACGTCGATATCTTTTGAGGCTTGTGTAATATCACATACCTACCTGCTTTTTCCTGTGCATTTTCAACAAAAAGCAAAATCAACACGGTTAAAAGAAACCCAACTCCTCCCAAAACTAAAAATACAAAACGCCATTGAATAGCATTTCCTTTAGAAATACTTGCTAACGGCCCAGCGGCAAGCATTGGGCCCAAGGTACCAATAAACTGCGATAACCCTATAAATATTGCACTGTATTTATGGGGCATCCATTCACTCACAGAAATAAGCAAACAAATAAATCCAAAAGATGCACCAAACCCCATAAGCATTCTAAACGCTATTGCAATACCATAAGTGTATGAATAAGAGAATCCTATCGCCGCACAAGAGCAGGTTAGGGCACCAATAAGTAACGATCTTTTCAAACCTATGTTATCAACAATAATGCCAACAGGGATTTGCATAAAACCGTAGATCATCAAAAAAATAGTTGAGCTAAGCAACGAGAACTGAAATGTTGTTAAATGTAAATCATGCATAACCGGATGCTGATAAGTACCCATAATAGTACGCAATAAAAACTCATATAAAAAAAAGAACGCACAAATACCCCAAACCCGAAAACCTTTAGCCGTTAGTTCATTATCAATCATAATTGGGCTAACCTATATAACTATCAGGTTGTTTCTTATCCCACTCTTCAATCACAGTCTCAGCTTTATCATAATCCAAGAATGAAGCTATTTTGAATATTGGCAATCCTTCATAAACAAGTGGCGCGGTGTTAACACCTACAACAACACCTTTTTGTGGTGACGAAAGAGGTTCAATAATATCTGCTCCAAAGGGATCGCTAATTGTCCCAATAGTTTCACCTTTATCAATCGCTTGCCCCAAAGAAACACTCGTATGTAAAATACCACCTTTGTGCGACACAATCCAATCTTCATCTCGAGAAAAAATTGGAACCACCTCTTCTGTTGGTTCTTTTGCTAAAATATCAATTACCCGCATAACGTTCTTAACGCCATTAACCCCGAGGGTTATAGCGTTTTCATCAAAACGCATCGCTTCTCCGGCTTGGTATACAAGCAAAGGAACTTGCAATTCTTCTGTTGTTTGTCGTAATTTATTATTTTCAGTAGAAACATTTGTTACAACAGGCGCACAAAACACTTTCGCTAAATTTTTAGCGCGTTTATTCTCAAAATTACAATACACTTGAGGCAAAATATTGTGATTCAAGTCACCCGTTTGTAATTCTACACAGTAATCAGCTTTTTTAAGAATTTCATGCGTTATTAAATATGCTGTTCTCTCACCAAATGTTCCTTTTTCATCACCCGGGAAACAATTACTTAAATCATGCCCTTTGGGAAGCATCAAGGGATAATGCGTTAACCCATAAACATTCATAACAGGAATCGTAATAACTGTTCCTGAGATTTTTGATGGCGTTACAGATTTAATAATACGATTGGCAATTTCAAGGCCATTAAGCTCTGTTCCCTTTAAGCCTGAAAATATAATTAAACAGGGGCCTTTTTTTTCACCATGAATCACTTTTATCGGCATAAAAAGGGGAGAACATGAATATCGCTCTGGTAATGGTAAAGCAAGATTTGCCACTTCACCAGGATGTATATTTGTATCACATATGGTGATCTTCTTGTTACTCATAAAAAATACCTCTTTTTTCGTTTGATATTTCAATCTCACCTTACAATTATAAAATATATGAAATGATAGATATTGCAAAATGACACTAAAACCCAAAGTTTGACTTATTTTAATATTTTGTTAGAATTAAAAAATCTTTAATACTTTTTGTGAAGGAGTAACCCGCTATGAAAATGACTGTCTTTTTAATGGTTCGCGCCTCTTAACGCGAATTTCTTAAACAAAATCTACAGATTTGCAAGCCGTGTTCCACACGCCGTGTAATTGTAGGATTTCTCCAACGATACACTTATTATTTTTTATTTTGTTTAGTTTTTGCGTACGCGCGATTTATCATCGTAATCCTCCTACGTCCAGGTGACTACGGAGGACAGGCCCATATCTAACCATACGTATGTTCGATCACACCCTCCTACGCCCAGGTGGCTTCGGAGAGCAGGACGCTTCATTTAACATCTAACATAGAAGGGATACTCATGACAAACACACAAAAAAATCAAAAACTAGAACCAGCAGAACAAACCAATAACATTCTTATCGCTATTAAAAACGTAAAAAAACAGTATCGAGATGGGAAAAGAATCATAGATGCCCTTAAAGGCGTTTCGATTCAAATTTTTAAAGGCGAGATTCTGGGACTGCTTGGCGCAAACGGTGCAGGCAAAACAACGTTATCATCATTGATCGCTACACTTCATCCTGCAACATCAGGCATGATCATGTGGAACGGACAGTCGATTTATGACGATATTCCTGAGTTTCGTAAAATAATTGGCCTGTGCCCGCAAAAGCCGAATCTTAATACTGCCCTTACAGTTGAAGAAAATCTTGTTTGGGCTGGAATTTATTATGGGCTGAGCAAGCAAAAATCACAAGAACGGGCACAAGAACTCATGCAAAAGTATAAGCTCACAGAATACGCCGAAGCAAACCCGTCTACGCTTTCAGGTGGATACAAACAACGCGTTATTATTGCACGCTCGCTTATGCATAGCCCAAAACTAATTATTCTTGATGAACCAACCGTTGGACTTGATCCACATATTCGTCATGAGCTCTGGGAAAATATTCGTAATCTCAAAAACGAGGGCGTCAGCGTGCTGCTTACAACGCACTATTTAGACGAAGCCGAAATACTTTCTGACAGAATTTGTATTCTCGAAAAGGGCAAAGTTCGCTTAATCGATACACCTGAGAATCTTAAGACAGCCTATGATAAGAGCAAGCTTGAAGACGTATTTATACAGCTTATGCACGAAGAAACAGAACAATAATTTTTTAAAATTTAAAATTATAAAAAAGAAAGATAACAGATGTTACAAAATATAAAACTGTTTTCGTACAGACATATATTCTGGCAATTGCTTAAAACTGACCTAGCAACATTGTACGATCAGCTCCACGATAAAATTATCAATTCCATGATATGGGTTAGTACCGTTGTCGCTATTTCTGCGTATTTGCTTCCAGCATTTGGACTGTCTCCAGCGTATGGAGCATTTCTTGCCGCAGGTTCAATTGTCAGCTCTGCAGGCTTTGAAATCTTTCCACAAATGGTACAGTTTGTCAGCGATTTGGATGGAGAGCGAAACATTTCATACTACTTAACGCTCCCAATACCAAGCTGGCTATTACTTGTTAAGCACATATGCTTTTACATTACAAACTGCATGCTCATCTCAACGGTCGCCATACCAACATGTAAGCTGGTACTACTTAATCGGCTCGACTTATCCCAATTATCAATAATACGTTTGATAATAGCCGTTTTTATGATAAACACACTATTTGGAGTTCTAACACTATGGTTTATTAGCTATACGAAAAATGTCGGGGGGATGGGTAATACGTTCATGCGTATTATTTATCCACTGTGGTTCCTAGGTTGCTTTCAATTTTCCTGGAAAGTTTTATACGGGTTTAGCCCAATACTAGCATACATAAATTTATTAAACCCATACGTTTATGCTATGGAGCTTTTGCGTGGAGTTATGCTTGATCCCAAAGATTCTTTATCTTTTGGACTTTGCATTTTGATGCTCAGCGTTTTTATTGTTTTGCTCAGCTGGCATGCGATATATCGATTAAAAAAACGACTCGACTGTATCTAGCATGCTACTAATAAAACCGTAAACTTTTTAAAAAAGTTAGAAAAACATAAAAAGAAAGATCTAAACATGTTACAAAACATAAAACTTTTTTCGTACACACACATCTTTTGGCAATTACTCAAAACAGACTTGGCAACACTTCACAATAAAGTTTTTGATAAAGTTATCAATTCAATAATCTGGGTAAGTACTATGGTTGCAGTTACGGCTTATCTATTACCAGCATTTGGGCTATCACTAGAATATGGAGCATTCTTAGCTGCAGGAACAATTGTTGGCGCATCAGGATTTGAGGTATTTCCACAACTTTATAATTTTCTTGGAGACTTAGAAGGGGAGCAAAAAATCTCATACTATTTAAGCCTTCCAATTCCATATTGGTTACTCTTTGTTAAGTATATGTGTTTTTACATGATCAATTGCGCGATTATATCAAGCATAGCAATACCAACATGCAAGCTCGTACTATTTTACACATTAAATCTTTCACATATTTCAATCCTGCAATTTGTTTTCGCTTTTTTCGTATTCAATATGTTCTTTGGTGTGTTTACGCTATGGCTCATCAGTTGTGCAAAAAGCGTTGAAACAGCTGAAAACACTATCATGCGGGTTATCTATCCACTGTGGTTCTTAGGATGCTTTCAGTTTTCTTGGAAAGTCTTGTATGGGTTTAACCCTATGCTCGCATACATAAATTTATTAAACCCGTACGTCTATGCCATGGAACTTCTACGAGGCGTTATGCTTGATCAAAAAGATTACTTATCTTTTTGGGTGTGCATACTTGTGCTTTGTGTGTTTATTGTCCTGCTTAGCTGGCATTCAATATATCGCTTGAAAAAACGTCTTGATTGCGTTTAGGAGTAATTATGCTGAAGAACAAGCGAAAGCAACTGATTCGTAACAAAAAATGGATGTTATTGCTCACCACAAGCACTATTTTTTTGATAAACATTTACGCAGGAACTCCCATGAAAACAAATAACGAAACACAAAATCAAGCATGGCTTAGCCATGTAAACGAATTAACAAAATTAAAACAAACAGGCTCTTTTCAAGCAAAAGATAAATCAGGCAGGCCTGTTGTTTTAGACTGGCTCAAAACAGACATGCTGTCTCCAGACTATGCAGCAGCACTAAAAAGCGTCTGGGATGTTGCACGCCCGGCATACACAAAAATAGAAGTTGATTTTTTGAAAAAATATCCTGACGTTGTCGGAACAGAAGCATATTTTAAGCCCTTCGAAAAGCTGTTTAAAAACAACATAAAAGACGTTAACTGGACGTTAGTCGAAAAAAAGACACAAGAAATTCTCAAAAACTTTTTTGTATTCGATCCATCACAATTTCCCAACGCTATGAAAGAAAAGCTTGCTAACATTGCGCATATTTTTGTATCGATCAAAGACAACACAACAAACAAGACTCTTGGGTTTGTTACTTTTTTAATAACCCCTGAACATGCTTATGGTGATATCAAATGCACAGTTTTTGCCATGTTGCCTGAAGAACAAAATAAGGGCTTGGGGAAATTGCTCATGGGATCGATTTTGAAAATACTCCCGGACATAAAACGCATTGTTCTATGCACGCGCATAACAAATACGACAGCAAAGCAAGCTTACTTAAACTGGGGTTTTGTTAGCGATCCTAACCCAACAATAGAAGAACACAACTATACGTTTAATACTGATCACTGGATCTTTTTGGAGTACTGCACAGGCAAACAAAATATTTTAGAAAAAGTAGCAGGAATGTTAGAATCATAAAAACTCTAATAAAAATCGAAAGGGCATTCAAAATCATGATCAACAAAAAAATCATTGATGAAGTAAAAAATCGACTTGTCAAAACATATGATCCCATCGCAATTTATATTTTCGGTTCATATGCTTGGGGAACCCCAACCAAAGATAGTGATTTGGATTTAGTAATCGTTGTTGATAAATCTGATGAAAAATCCTATAAGCGCCCCATTTCGGGCTATAAAGCACTCCGTGGTTTGAATATATCGAAAGACATCATTGTTTACACAAAAGAAGAGTTTGACCGTAGATCTAAAGAAATAACAACTCTTGTTTACAAAATAAAAGAAGAAGGAAAGGTGCTCTATGCAAGAGCATGAAGAATGGTTGCGTATTGCTCATGAAGACCTAATCGTAGCCAAAGATTTACTAAAACTCGAACGTTTTTCTCCCGTCACGTACCACTGTCAACAGTCAGCAGAAAAATTCCTAAAGGGCTATCTTGTACTAAAAAAACACCCAATAATTAAAACACATGACCTAACCAAACTTATTGAACTGTGTAGTAAATTTGATACCGGTTTTGAAAAAATGTATGACAAAGCAGATGCATTAAATCCATTCTCAACAAGATTTAGGTACCCAACAGAATTTGACATCCCAGACAAGGTAGACGCTGAACTAGCAATTAAACAAGCAAAGAGCATCATGCGCTTTGTACTTAAAAAGATATCTATACCAGATAGAGATCAATCAAATATTTTTGAAGACAAATAAAAATAGCTAGCGGTTTGAAATGCTAAAAAGAAACATTATTTGCGAAAATATATCTTATTCTTTTGATGACAAAAGTTTGTTCAAAAACTTATCGCTGAGTTTGGACAACAAAAAAACAGGCCTTGTTGGTTCAAATGGCACAGGCAAAACGACTTTATTACGATTAATAATTGGTGAGTTGGCGCCACAAACAGGCGTTGTTCACACACAGTGCAAAATTGGATATTTGCCGCAGAATTTCGTTGTCAATCAAAATCAAACAATTGCTCAAGTTTTTGGTATCAACAAAAAAATAGCAGCTCTTAAACAAGTTAACACGGGGCAAGCAAGTCAAGAAGACTTTGATATTATTGGCGATGACTGGGATATTGTCGAACAAGCTAAAGAAATTTTGCATCGATGCAACCTGAAAGAATTAAACTTATCACGACAAATCAAAACGTTAAGTGGCGGGCAAACAACACGTGTGTTTTTTGCCCGATTGCTCATAAACAAATCTGATTTCTTGATTCTCGATGAACCAACAAATAACTTAGACAGCGAATCACGATTAGCCCTATATGACGCTATAAAAAACTTTAATGGTGGAATCTTAATTGTAAGTCATGATCGAGAATTACTGAAATTAATGGATCAAATTATAGAGCTTTCACAACTGGGACTCAAAACGTACGGTGGTAATTATACTGATTACGTTAAACAAAAAGCCATAGAGCAAGAAACTCTGGAACAAGATCTTATTAACGCACAAAAACATCTAAAAAAAACAAAAAAAACAGTTCAAGTAAGCAAAGAACGTTACGACAAACGAGTAAAAATTGGGAACAAAGCTCGTCGCAACAAAAGCCATCCCAAAATGTTTCTTGATTACAAAAAAAGCCGGGCTGAAAAAACTAAAAGCAAACTTGAATCAAAAACAGATAAGCAACTAGAAACAGCACGAGATAAACTCGTAACGGCAAAATCAAAGCTTGAACAAAAAGATATTTTTAATTTTGAACTTGAAGCAACACGTGTTCATAATACAAAGTTAGTCTTAGAAATTCAAAATTTATCGTTTGCATATCCAAGACATAAACTAATATTATCTGGCTTTAACATGACAATAACTGGCCCCAAGCGCATTGCTATCTCTGGCAAAAACGGCTCAGGAAAAACAACGTTGCTAAAACTAATCATGGGGCAACTTATTCCAACAAGGGGAACAATCAAAGTTGGCGTAAAGCAGTGCGCCTATCTCGATCAAACGTTAAGCCTCTTAGATCCAGAACAAACAATACTTGAAAACTTTAAACATTTAAACAAAAATACAAAAGAAACAGATTGCAGAGTGCGACTCGCATCTTTTTTGTTTGCTCATGACGATGCACATAAACGTATTAAAAATCTAAGTGGCGGAGAAAAAATGCGCGCAGCACTTGCCTGTGTTTTAATGGGCGATACCCCGCCTCAACTTATTTTACTAGACGAACCAACAAACAACATGGACTTAGAAAGTATTGCAAGTATCGAGCGTGCTCTGAGAAATTATAAAGGTGCAATAATAGCCGTATCTCACGATGCTACGTTCTTGCAAAACATAAGCATAAAAGAAACGATCGAAATAAAATAAAAATATATTTCACTGAGGAGAAAAACTCTATGGAAAAAACAATTCAACATGGCTCAATTCGATTATGGGTAGAATCGTTTGGGGAACTCTACAACCCGGCCATTGTGTTAATAGCAGGAGCCATGGCCCCTGCAACCCTTTGGAATCAAAAATTCTGCGAATATCTTGCAAGTAAAAACTATTTCGTTATTCGCTATGATCATAGAGATACCGGGTTATCGTCAATAATAGATTACACACAAAACCCATACATAATAAACGATCTTGTAAGCGATACGCTTGCTATCATAAACTCGTATAACGTAGAAAAAGCTCATCTGATTGGTATATCTATGGGTGGAACAACCGCAGAACTTTGTGCCCTTACGCATAAAGATCTATGCTCAAGCATTACTCTTATTTCGACGCCTTATCCTGGAGACATAAAAGTAACCGAACAAGAACACACTCGTTTAGAAAAAACATGGGAGCTTTTACTTGCTAATAAACCAACATTAGATTTTAAAGAGAGTCTTTATGGCTTTTTACGATCATATGAATATCTAAACGGCACAGCTGAGTTTGATAAAAATATAGCACAAGCATATATCGAAGATCTTTACATGCGATCAAATCACATGTTCTTAACAAAAGACAAACAAATTAAAGCATTTGAAGTCCCACATAATCATGTGCGCGCTCAGGCGCACGTAAAACTAACAAAACAAGATTTACAGAAAATCACAGACCCAACACTTATTATTCACGGGCAAGAAGACTATCTTATGCTTCCATCACATGCGCAAGCAACACATAAAGCGATACCAAACTCTCATTTAGAAATTATCCCAAAGATGGGACACATGATCTTTAATCGAGATTTAGAACAAAAAATAGCTGATCTTATCTTAGATCTCGTTAACACACGGGAAAACCAACATGCATAACAAAACAAAACAATGGGCACTATTGTCAATAACGTACACTCTTATTTCGATAAACATTTACGCAGGAACTAATATGCAAACATATAATCAAGCAAATAAAAACACACATCTCGATAATACACAACAAGCAGGATCCTTTCACGCAAAAGATAAAACAGGAACTCCTGTTATTTTAGAATGGCAAAAAGCAACTCTCTTTGCACCTGAATTTTTAGACACAATGAAAAAAGTATGGCCTATTGCATGTGCAGCATATACACCAGTTGAAATGAACTTTTTGCGAATCTTCCCTCAAGTTGTAGGCACAGAACCCTATTACAAAATCTTTGAGCCACTTTTCAAAGATGGGGTTGATGCAATTGACTGGTCAAAAGTTGAAACGGTAGTGCAAGAAAGTCTCAAGCCACACTTCATTTATGACACGTCTACCTGGGGACCTGAGGCTTTTACTCTGTTTGGCAAAGATATTTGCGATGTGATTACCGTTAAGGATCAAAATACTAACACTCTACTTGGTTTTAGTACATTCATGCTACGTGACAGCTACGCTTTTGGCAACATCAAAATGATGCATTTTGCCGTTAATCCAACATCACAAAATCGCGGACTCGGCAAATTACTTATGAGTTCAATACTCAAGATAAACCCAAGCATCAAACGCATTTCTTTGCATACACGAACGACTAATACAACAGCGCTCAAGACTTACAAAAAATTAGGATTAACCAAAGATGATAATCCTATTATGGATTATCCAACAAACCTTGAACACTGGATATTTTGGGAATATCGGGTTGGCAAGCAAAACAATTTAGAAAAAATCGCAGACATGATAAAATCATACCAATAACAAATGTAAAAAATCGAAAGGCTATTTAAAATTATGATTAACAAAAAAATAATCGAGGAAGTAAAAAATCGCCTTGTCAAAACATATAATCCTGTCGCTATTTATATTTTCGGTTCATACGCCTGGGGAACACCAACAGAAGACAGTGATTTGGATTTAGTTATCGTTGTTGATGAATCTGATGAAAAATCTTACAACCGTCCTCGTCCTGGGCAACGAGCTTTGTTTGGTTTAGGAATTTCCAAAGATATCATTGTTTATACAAAAGATGAATTTGAAAAATCCGCAAAAAACATAACCACCTTATGCCATAAAATCAAAAAACATGGAAAGGTGCTTTATGCTCGAGCATGAAAAATGGTTAAGCATATCAAAAGAAGATTTAGGCGCAGCAAAAGATCTATTTAAAACTGAACGATTTTCGCCTCTTGTTTATCATTGTCAACAATCAGCAGAAAAATCTTTAAAAGCTTATCTCATATTTAAAGGCCATCCTATTATCAAGACGCATGATTTACTTCGATTGCTTGAATTGTGTATATTATCTGATCAAAGCTTTCGTAAAAAACTTGAAGCTGCTGATTTTTTAAATCCTTTTGCTACAAAATTTAGATATCCAACAGAATTTGATATCCCAGACAAAGCAGATGCAGAACAAGCAATCAAGCATGCAAATAGCATTATGCGCTTTGTCCTTAAAAAGACATCTATCCCAGAAGCAGGTCAGTCAAATGTTTTTGAAAGAAAATGAACGCGCCGAATACAACATTCGAGTGAACATAATCGCTCCCGGCCCAGCGCAATCAGGTTGGATTGATAAAACACTTGAAGATTCGCTTAAGCCAATGATCCCGCTTGAAAAGCTTGGTGAACCATCAGATATAGCTGACGCTGTACTGTTTATGGCTTCAGATCAAGCTCGATGGATAACAGGTCAAAAGCTCATGGTCAATGGCGGTTTTCGAATTTTGAAAGGAGTTTTTTATGTCTTGGTACACAATTCCTAAAGTAAAAGTACGCAGTATACAAAACGAAAAAGGAGCAATTACTGGCGTCTTACTTAAACACACAGACTTTGAAAAACTAGTAGAAAAAATGGAAGATTTTCTCGATAATGATGCAGTTGAACAAGCCAAAAAAGAACCTGCTAAATTTTACACCCATGAAGAAATTAAGAAAATTATTGAAAGAAAAAAACGATAACTTTGGTCGACAAGCTCAAAGGATATCGACTTATTTACTCAACTCAAGCAAAAAAAACTATCAACAAGTTACCCAAAAATATTGCTCAAAAAATTTATGTAGCACTTGAAAAGCTTATTAATGATCAACCAAATCTTGATATCAAAAAATTAAGTCCTTCTCAAGAACATCGTTATAGGTTGCTAATGGGTAACTATCGCATCATTTACACTGTGTGGAAAAATCAAATTATCGTTTATGTTATCAAAGTAGGACATAGGAAAGAAATTTATAGGGATTAATTATGGCCAAAAAAAATAAAATCATAAAACCAGAATTCTTTTATGACAAAAACAACAAACCAATTTATGTTTACCTTAGTATTGATGACTATAACTCTTTTATGGAAAGACTTAAGAAATTTTCGGATGAAGCACGGCAAAGGGCATTAGCAAAGAAAAAAATACAAAAAAAATGAGAAATTCATGAAAAAAATACTTGAAACTGAACGTTTAATTTTGCGCAACTTTGTTATGGAAGATAACAACACAATTTTTGAAATACTTGCTGATGGCGGCATGCCACATCGTTCTCAGTTTGGCCCTTTGGATGTTAATTATGCTCGAGGCTTTCTTAATCACATGATTAAAAGCTATAATCAAAATGGCTTTGGCTTATGGGCCATTATAGAAAAAGAAACAAAAAAATTAATTGGCTATTGTGGCTTACACACAGAAAAAATCGATGAGAAAACAGACGTTATCGAGCTAGCTTATCGCATTCATAAAAAGTTATGGTGCAAAGGCTTGGCAACAGAAGCAGCAATCGCTGTTCGCGATTATTCTTTTACCGTTTTAAAATTACCTGAAATAGTCTCTTGTATTGCCCATGACAATCAAAAATCACTTCGTGTAGCTGAAAAAATTGGGTTAAGCTATTGGAGAGAAGGGGTGTGGAAAGGAACGCCATGTCGTGTGTATAGGAAAAACAATAAGACCGTGGTTTAAAAAACTATTTGGATTTTTTATCAAAACCTTCGCCTGTTAATTTTAAAGTGTTACTTTAAAATTAACAAACATCTCTACAAAACCCCTCCCAGAAAACCCTTTCAACAAATACAAGAATATAAGACTTTGTTTTTGGCTAAAACACCCCCCATATTTTAGCCAAATTATGGCTATTTTACCCCCCATATTTTGACCAAAACCTAAAACGGTTTTCCATATGGCAATTTCATCCTCTTTTTTTAGACGTACTTTAAGCTTGCGCACACTATATCAAAATGCTATCGTCTTTCAAGAAGTGTGTCTTATTTTGTATACCTTTCATTTAAGGTTAAGCACGACGGTTAAAACATGTGGTAGGACCCAGGGTTCAAGTGCCAGGGAATGAGAGTTCGAATCCCCCAAGATATGCACACACTCCAATTTTATAAGGATTGATATGTTAGTAAAACCACCCCTTTCAGACCAACGTATTATTGATTGCCTTCGCACCTATTATGGTATTAAAGTTACCACGCTTACATTTCTTCCTTTGGGTGCGGATATAAATGCGCTGGTATATAAAGCCGAGGCGCACGACCAGCTATCTTATTTCGTAAAGTTAAAGCGTGGTCACCATCACGACATCGGCATTACTATCGTAGAACTATTGCATAGTGCTGGCATTCAACAGATTATTCTTCCGGTCAAAACAACTCATGGGCACCGAACTCAACTCATTGACGATTGCACCATTATTGTGTATCCATTTATTGAGGGACAAAATGGGTTCGATCGCGCTCTAACAGGCGAACAATGGATAACGCTCGGCAAAACACTAAGACAAGTTCACGAAATTGATGTCCCCTCTTCAATCAAACACCAAATACGGCGTGAAACCTATTCATCTAAGTGGCGAGACATTGTTCGGTCGCTTTATACCTATATTGAAACTGAACCGATCGGCGACGAAATCACACTGAAACTATGGGCATTTATGAAGGAAAATGCGCTGGCAATTCACCGGTTAATAGATCGAGCTGAACAGTTAGCCAAAGTACTTGAGAATGAATCGCCTAAATTCGTACTGTGCCATTCTGATATTCATGGTGGCAATGTGTTGATAGATGAAAAAAATACTATCTACATAGTTGACTGGGATGACCCTATTATGGCACCGAAGGAACGAGACCTCATGTTTATTGGCGGAGGTGTCGCAAATGTTTGGAATAAGTCGCACGAAGAAGCGCTTTTCTATAAAGGCTATGGAAAAATTGAAATTAACAAAACAATCTTGGCCTATTATCGGCATGAGCGAATCGTGGAAGATATTGCACTGTATGGGCAGTATTTACTTTTGACAGTGTCAGGAGGTGAAAATAGAACAGAAATGTATAAGCATTTCATAGCAATGTTTGAACCGAATGGTGTGGTAGATATAGCATTTAAAACGGATGAAGACTTCGTTATAAAGGTGAAACCATGATAAAAAAACATGATAAAAAAAATGACCCGCTTAAAGGAAAACTCGTTACTCTAAAACCATTACAAGAAAAGTTTTTTGAAGAATATCACCGCATGTTTTCCCCCATTGTTCGACAAGCACTTGGACTCCCACCAACGTGTGATATGCAAGAAACGATTAAGTACTTACAAGTAGCATTGGTCGATAAGCACCATCACATGGTGTACTGTATCTTCGAAAATAAGACAAACAAATTGATCGGTGGAATTGTCATTCGAAGTAAAGAACACCCAAACGGACAATTAGGATCATGGCTTAATGAACATTTTTGGGGTAGCGGACGGTATCAAGAAGCACTCTACTTGACCTTGAAAAAATATTTTGAAGAAACGCAGGATAATTCGATTTTTGCTTTTGTTACAGAAGAAAACAAACGAAGCTTGAAAGCTCACCAGAAATTTGGTTTTGTTGTTGCCAAAAAATTAGACAACGATCATAGGCCTGGCAAATACGCGTATTTGATAGAATTAACACGAAATAAATTTGAGCAAAAACGGAAAAATTTCAAATAATTTTAATTTCCCCTATGGTGAGGGAAAATAGATGCTTGCAGAGTAATACGTTCAGCTTTTGTTTGCTTCTTCCCTGGTTTTTCAAGAATAAGTGAGTATCCCAAAGCATCTAAAATTTTAAAAAATGACTGCACCGATAAATTCTTACGCTTTCCTGTACGAACTTCTTGAACAATCGTAGGAGATATTCCTGCAGCTTTTGCTAGTTCTCTAACAGAAACATCGTCCTCTTGCATAGCAGCAATAACAAGCTCCGACAATAAAAAATCTTGATATCCTTTTTTGTAAGCCTTCAACTGTTTTGGACTTAAACTTTGCATGTGCTCTTCATATGTTGATAACGGTTTTTTCTTGGCCTTCTTTTTATTTTTTTTCATAATAACAACCTTTCTTAACGCGCATTTTATAATCTTTACAATACCGTAATGCCTTTTCTTTTTCCCGCAATGGTAGTTTCTGCTGTTTTTTCTCAAATGCATTCGTTACAATAATTTTCGAACCAATAAAAAAGAAGCTTAAAAATCGATGTGGCATTGGTTTAAAAGCATAAATCTTATCTCCTTCGGCATTAAATTTTTGTTGATTTCTAATCTTCCCAAAATCCCCCATTGTTTGAAACAAATAAAGGACTTTATTTCTTTCTTCAATAGATAATGATTCATAATACTGTAACGCTTGGCTACGACCACGAACATTGAAATACCATTCAATAGTAAAGAATCGACCTTTATAAGCTACAAATTTGTTCATGAATCTCCCGCGCTTTATGTCATAATATAACTACACCGTACCACGAATGTGTTACATTGTCAACAAAATATTTAACAAAAATCTTTGAGGTGGCAAACGCTACCAAGAAGCACTATACTTAGTCTTGAAAAAATACCCAGAAAAGTTCTTTACTGCTGTAAAAAGTTTTTTAGAAAAAGCAAATAAAATTCACATAAAATATACGCCTGGCAATAGGTTAACATGGCCAAAGCAGCGTTCAGATAAAGTGTTAAAAAAAATTATGACAAAAGCTTTGGCCAATCAAAATAAACTTTGATAACGATAGGTTGATATATGAATAATAAACGCGATACATGGAACAGTAAACACTACGGAAAACACACGAGTTTTCAAAATCATGGATGGGCGCTGGCTGCTCTTTTTGAACGGATAAATTTTAAAGGCGACGAAGCAATTCTTGATATTGGATGTGGGCACGGAAAACTTACCGCAAAAATGGCACAAAAAGTTCCCCGAGGGAACGTTATTGGTATCGATCTTTCACCGAGCATGATTCAAGCAGCACAACAATCTTTTATTGACGCAACAAATCTTAGATTTGAGATTGCCGATGCAACAAACTTTTCTTTCAAGCAAAAGTTTGACTGCATAACGAGTTTTTTTGTATTGCACTGGGTCAAAGACCAAGGAGCTGTTTTGCACAATATAAAAAAATCTTTAAAACCAACGGGAAAAACTCTAATTATTATGGCTGTCCGACAGGATGATTCACTTATAAGTCGCGCCTTTAAAACTCTTAAACGCGAACATGCATGGAAGACGGCAATAGAAAACAACAAAAAAAGTCTTTTTCTAAAATCAAAAAACGATTTTAAACAATTGCTTGATCAAGCTGGTTTTGAACATAAAAAAATAGAAATTATTCACAGATCTTCTATGGCTCCAACGCTTGAAGCTACTGTTCAGACGCTTATGCGATGGGTACCTCACAGTACAGAGTTACCTCATGATCAAGCTTTAAAATTTTCGAAGGCCCTTGCTGAGGCTATGTACAAGCAACTTAATAAAAAACCAGAAGAACCAATTTCATTCGTACAAGATTTTTTATTGGTTGAAGCTCGATAATATTTATCCCATTAAAAAGAAAACACGCGAAGCCTAAAGGGCTATCAAAAACAGAGATATTCACAAAAGTATTGATTACAATATAATAGCGTGATAACTTTTATAGTGTTAATTTACTCAGAACATAATTAATTTTAAGGCTTTTTATGAAAATAAAATGTAGAAAATGTGAACGAAAAATGGACATCTGGGAATTTATGCCGTACATCGAAGTTTATTTGGCCAAACTAGCTGTCGCTAGTGGGCTTGTCGCAATTTTTACTGAAGCCATAAAAAATTATTTCTTTGCCAATCAAAAAACAAGAGGCTTCATTGATGGTCACATGGCAACTTTTGCAAGACTTTTGGGTATTAAGTGTCCAAAATGCAAAAAGATTGACGTATGGGATCCCATTTCGATAATAGAAAAAGAACCAGCTATTGAAGCTAATGTCGAAAAAGTTAAAACCAGTACAACAAAAAAAACCGATCGTGGTTTAACTCGTTAAATTCTGGAAAGGGGGGCGCTATGTGGGGAAAATATTTTTTATCCATCGTTCTATGTTGTTTTTCAATAGTTATTTTTGCACAAGACCAAAAAGAACTAGAAGTTTTACACCAAGATATTATCTCAGAATGTCCAATGGCTACAAGCTTTATGACTTTTCTATTTCAACTCGACAAAATTGCAGCTGAGGGGTACTTTAAAAAAAATACGGAAAACTTACCTATTTGGTGTGCAAACTGCAAACAAAGTATACTATCGTTAGGTGAGTTTTCTGCTTGCTTAATGCTTCAATCATGTAAAGCATCATATGATGCTTTTTTAAAACTTTTAGCTTCAATTGATACTAAGGAAACAGAGATGGTCGATTTTGTCATTGAACACATAAAAAACATTCAATACCCATGCACAAATTGCAAAAATACATCCTGGGAAAGAATCACAAAAAAAAAGACCCCAAAATGATCCAATTTTCACAAAAAGATATTGCTATCAACAATCTTAAATTCCGTACTGAAACTTTTGGGGAAACGTCAGATCCTGCGTATATTCTTATTGCTGGGAAAAGATGTACCGCACGCTTTTGGACTGACAATTTTTGTCGTGATCTAGCCAATCAAAGTTTTTTCGTAATACGATATGACCATCGTGATGTTGGCGAGTCTTGCGAGATAGACTGGCAAAAGACACCGTATACCATGTCAGATCTTGCCAAAGATACTACGTTAATTCTAGACAGCTACGGGATACAAAAAGCCCATTTTATTGGCAACTCTATGGGAGGATGGATTTGCCAAATAGTTGGTGTAGATTACCCAGACAGAGTTCTCAGTCTTGTTATTATCTCTGCAGGGCCTATCGAAATAACAGAAGAAATGGCTAAACCCACAACAAAAGAAGAACAAGAGATTCTTGACTCTACATCAAAGATATTTAGCGCAATCAAACCTGGGAAAACTTTGCAAGAAACTATTCAAAATTATATACCCGTCTGGCGCCATCTCAATGGGAAAATCCCACTCGATGAAGAAATGGCAAAAGATTTTACACGCGACTTTCTTACGCGTACAAAACATAACAACACAGGTAAAAATCATGAGCTCATGATGAACAAGTTTCTTGCTACCATGGAAAAATCTCACACACTTCAAAAAATTAACAGCCCAACGCTTGTTATCCATGGAGATAAAGATCCCGTTGTCTTGCCAAGACACGGCAAATCTGTTGCCGACGCTATTCCTGAGTCTATATTCGTCATGATAAAAGATATGGGACATACAATCTTTAACCGACCTCTGGAAGAGAAAATAGCAAAGCTCGTAGTCGAACACTTTAAAAATTATCATTAGAAGGATCACAATGGAAAATAATACGCAAAAAAACACTCCGCCAAACGTTCAAAAAAACAACGTCTCTCCAGCTCAGGCATCAGATCTTTGCCAATCTATGTCTTTAGATAAATTACAAACATATATCAGCACGGTCGTTAAACAAAGAGGCTTTGATAAAGAAACACCTCGAGATATCACGCTACTCATGGTCGAAGAAGTTGGGGAGCTCGCAAAAGCTATACGCAAAATAACTGGGTTAAAAATTGACCAAAACAAAGCTAACAGTTATACAACGGTAGAAGAAGAAGTAGCAGACGTCTTTTTCTATCTTTTAGACTTATGCGCAAGTCTTAATATTGATCTATTCACAGCGTTAAAAAACAAAGAGCTCAGAAACGAAAAGCGTTTTTTTGCAACAAATCCAAATGATATCAGGAAATAAAAAACACATGATCGAAGTAGAAATTAAAGTTCACGTAACAGAAGAACAAAAAGAAAAATTACTATCCGGGGCAACGCTTGTCGCTGAAAAAACTTTTACAGACATTTATTACGACTCTTCAGACTTTAGTTTAACAACAAAGGGCATGTGGCTCAGACAAAGAGATAAACTTTTTGAGCTTAAAACACCAGCAACCAAAACTGGCGGTTTTAACATCAACAAAAATATTCCCATGAACGAATTTACTGACCCAGATAGTATTGCGAAGCTACTAAGCTTGCACGAATGCTACAAAAATTCTTTTACGAGTGCCCTTAAAAAATCTGGGTACGAACAATTATACAAATTTACAAATACACGGCAAACACATAAGAAAGATAATTTTATTATCGATTTCGACCATGCAGATTTTGGCGATTTAACGTATAACTTGTGCGAGATCGAAACAACGGTTAAAAACAAAAATCAAACACAAGAAGCACTCGATAATTTGTATACTTTTATCAAGCAATTTGGTATATCTTCCCAAAAAGCCGAAGGTAAACTTGGGTATTACATCAAACGCAAAAACCCTCGACATTATCAAGCACTCAAACAAGCTGGGGAAAAATAGTTTTAATGAAAAAACAATTAAATCTTTTTGCCAATCATCAGCCACCACTTGCTGAACGCATGCGTCCACAAACCCTTGATAGCGTCGTAGGGCAAGATCATTTACTAGCACAAGGCAAACTATTACGCCAAGCAATTACCACAGATACAATCAACAGTTATATCTTTTGGGGACCTCCAGGCACTGGAAAAACAACATTGGCTCGAGTTATCGCCAATACAACCCAGCGTCCATTTATTGCTTTTAGCGCCGCATTTAATGGCATTAAAGAAGTTAAAGAAACTATTGAGCAGGCAAAAAGTCGCATTGAATCTGACGGAAAAAATACCATCTTATTTGTTGACGAAATCCATCGATTTAATAAAGCTCAACAAGATGCCTTTTTACAGCCGCTGGAAAATGGAACAATTATGCTTATTGGCGCAACAACTGAAAATCCATCGTTCGAGATTAATAACGCCTTACTCAGCCGCTGCACCGTATGCGTACTCAATGCTTTGGAAGACACACATGTTGAACAAATTATTATCAGATGTTTAGCTGACAGCGAAAATGGCCTCGCGTCACATCATGTACACCTAAGCGATAACGCACGAACACAATTGGTAAACTATGCTAATGGCGATGCACGAGTTGCTCTTACTGCCCTTGAGCACGCAGCAAACGCAACGCCTTTAAAAAATAACAAACGCACGCTTGACGTATCAACTATTAGAGCAGCTTTGACCAAGCGCCGCGTATCATATGACAAGCATGGGGAAGAACATTACAATCTTATTTCAGCTCTGCATAAATCACTACGTGGTTCAGACGTACAGGCTGCATTGTATTGGCTTGCCCGCATGATTGAAGGCGGCGCCGACCCATTATATATTGTACGTCGGCTAATTCGTTTTGCTAGCGAAGACATCGGCCTTGCTGACCCACAGGCATTGGTCCAAGCAGTAGCGGTACAACAAACCATTCATTTTTTGGGCTACCCAGAGTGTGATGTCGCGCTTGCACAATGTGTCATCTATCTGGCGACAGCTCCAAAATCTAACCGCACCTATAGTGCTATGGGCAAAGTCAAACAAGCCGTTGCCAAAACACGCAACGATCCAGTACCATTACATATACGTAACGCTGAAACAAAACTCATGAAAGATATTGGATATAGCGTTGGTTATAAATATGATCATCATGAAAAAGATAATTTTTCAGGACAAAGTTTTTTACCCAAAAATCTTAATAATTCAGAGTTTTATACACCAACCGAGTATGGGTTTGAAAAAGACATCAAGCGACGCTTAGAATATTGGAACAAACTACGGGCAAGGCGACGATAATACTCCCGTAAAATAACCGTCGCACTTGATTTTAAAAAAAACAGACGATAAGCTAAATCTATATCTTTTTTTAGCACCTTTAAAAATCTTATCTTTTACATTCGAAAGAAGCCTATGCAATACAAAATACAAGACCGTTATACAATCCCCGTTTTTACCGCAATAATTTTAAAAGACGGAGACAAAACATGTTTGCTCAAACGTTCTAACACAAAATACTTAAACAATAAATACGTCTTTGCCGGTGGCGGAGTTGACGGACAAGAATCTATAACACAAGCAACAATACGCGAAGCGGCAGAAGAGCTTGGGGTAAAACTTCAGGCAGAAAATCTAAAAATCGCCCATGTTCTTCACGCTAAAACGCCAACGGGAGACGAGTATATTAATTTTTTTATGGAAACAACAAAGTGGGAAGGTGAGCCGCGCGTAACAGAACCTGAAAAATCAAGCAACGTTGCATGGTTCTCGATTAACCAGTTGCCAGTAGATATTACGCCGTTACACAAACATGTTATCGATATGATAGACAAAAAGATCATGTATAGCGAAGTTAACTGGAAGTAAATAAGCCCATTATTTTTTTCTCATAAAAACTTCTTGAGGTTCTTTACCTAACAAAGCAAAAAGATGTGCCAGACTTGCTAATGTCAAGTTAGCTTCACCGCGTCTTATTTTAGAAACCTTAGATGGGCTCCAATGTAACTTTCTTACAAGTTCATTAAAACCGATCTCATTTTTTTCCATGTAGTCATTCATCATGCTTGCAATAAGATCTTGAAATGATTGTAAAATCGAAAGTTCCAATTTTGCTTGTACCTCAATATCAGCAATTTCTTCTTTATCCAACCTTTTTTCAAGGTATTTTTGAAAGCTTTTTGTTTTCATACGTAATACATTCCTCCCTAATTTTTTTCTAAGCGCTTACGGGCTATTTTAATATCTCTTTCTTGACTCTTTTTTTTCCCTGCAGCAAAAAGAATAATTACTTGCTTCCTGCGAAAGCCATAATAAATACGATAACCATACCTCCGCTCCCTTAATTCAAATAAGCCATCACCTAGCACTTTACTATGAGGCATTTTCAACTCATTACCAGCACTCTCTAGCATTTTTAATTCTTTAGCAACGGATTTAAGTTGCTCTTTTGTCAGGCTATCAAGCCACGTCTCAAAGGACTTTTTCCCGGTCTCTTCGGCCCAATACCGTATTTGCCATTTTTTCACGTATAAACTCCTTGTTACTATAATTTAGTATAGTATCTTATATTATATTGCTCAAGGGTTTTATTCTAAGTTATGAAAACAAGGCGATAGTAAGCAGAAACCAACCTCTCAACCCACACTTATTGACAAATAGCACTACTCCTGGTCATGCTAAAGACATAGGACCATAATTTTTTAAAAAATAATTTATTAAGGGGGGCTTCACGTGAAGAAAAAGATTTTATCAGGAATCATATTTATTCTCGTTACTGTAACAAGCGCACACCTATATGCAAAACCAAAAAAATACTGCTTTGCAAAACAATACAACGACGCATGCATGTTAATGCCAGCACAAAATCTGGCTCTTCTTGAAGAACATTTAAAGCTTTTTCCTGTAAAGCTTTTTCCTGAAACAATCTCTCTTACTGACTGGCAAACAAAAATCCCAGCAGAAAAATGGAAAACCCGTCGCGAATGGCTTGGAATAAACTATAACTATTGGCACACATGGAACAAAACATACCATCAAGCAAACTCTGAAAAAACACCTGAGGCTTTAATTCTAAGAGGGTATTTTGTAAGCGCTGTTAAATATGGCCCCACATTCCCTGACTATTATGATGCCAATGGCCGATTCTTTTTTACAAGAAACAATCCCCCTGAAAGTGATGGTAAATTTTTACATCGTAACCCAAATGACCCAAGCGATCCAAAATTCTATGTAAACATGCAGACACTTCTTCAAGCAGTGTTTACCCCCTTTCTATTCATAAGTTCCATTGCAGTATATAACCAAACTGATATTTGGGAATTAAGCAACGATTTAGGTGAAAATCCAGATATTAGTCCAACACCAACAAGCATCATCCCTATTGGTAAGGATAAAAAGAAAAAAGTCGAGTTTTTTGATCAAGATCAAGGTGAACAAAAATTTATGCCTAAAACTGAAGAAAATAAAGACAAGGTAAACAAACAATATGATCAAGCGTTAGCTCTTGCTGATAACGCAGAAAAAAAACAAACCCCTCTATGGGAATGCAAGGCTTATTGGACCACCGATGAAGAAAACAAACCTATTTTAGGATTTGCAAAAATGATCCGTGACACTCGACTCACTCATGGTTTTAAGTACATGATTTCTCATGGTAAAGAAACTTCTGAAGAACATATATTTTTCCCATATCTTTATGGTCTATATAAATTGCTTCTTTTAAATATAGGAGTCGACGCAAATAATGATCCGATAATAGACGGGCACCGTCAACAAAAACTTTATGACGCACTTCAAAAACTTCATAATCCAACAGACCCTGAAGAAAAAAAAGATCACTTGTGGAGTGATAAATATCTATCAAAAGACAACTTTCTTCAATATAAAATTGCTGAAATTCTCAGAAAAAATCCAGACCTTTTTGCACAAGCACAACAAACTGTTGATTTTTCACTATTCAAGGGCTGGCAAGCATATCGTACATTTGTTTCTAATACAGAATATACAGAGATAAAAGACGGGAAAAAAACAGGAAAAATATTCCCCGCAAAAATTTTTAAAGATCGCAAGGGGAAAAAACCGTATAAGTACAAAGAGGTAATGAAATACATTCCTGGTCCATATCAAGCTCTTGCTTACCTAATAACACATAAAGTGCAACTATTATGGTACGGGACATTATCTGAAGAAGCTTTTTATGAATATTCTTTACCAAAAACAATACCAACATATCCAAACCCAACAGTATGGTCTTACGATGATTTCGTTCAAAAAGCTCGAGCGAAAAATCGCAATGGCATTTCTTTTATCGACACATGGCAAGCAATTGTTGCCAAAATTAAACAAAACCCTTTTTATAGAAAGCACTGGATTGGCTTTGATGGTCATGGTTGGGTTGTCTCTTTTGATAAAAGATTAATTGATCTTCAAAAAGAAGTAATGACAAGAAGAAGCCCTTTGCTTTCATGGGACTATCTCTCTGGAAATCGAAGTAGAAAATTTAAAGTTCTTGATGACTTACAATGCGTAGGAATAGACTCTCTGGCAGAAGTTACTTCGTTTGACCAAAAAGAATAGGCATCAAAAAACAAGGCAAACCTATAGCCCAACTATCTTTTGAGCACAGCTGGTCACAAGTAAAGACAGCTTTGGTGCCATGGCCTTCATTGCAGCAATCACCTCATCATGGTTCATCGTAGACTCATGCCTATCAGCAGAAACGTTCGAAAACGCAGAAAATGCGAGTACTTTTATTCCCAAAAAGTTACATGCTATGACTTCAAAAACCGTTGACATGCCAACAAAATCAGAAAACTCTTTTTCATCACCATAGCCCCTTCTTTGTTATTGCGATCCTTTATTTTTTGAGCCCCCATTTTGTAACGTTTTTTCTTTTAATTTTGCTCAACGCATCCTTTTTTTCAAGTTCTGCCTCAATTTCTTCAATGGTAGGCAAACTACTTTTAAGATTTTTCGGCAACGATGCCACAAGCTTTGTTTCATATTCCGCCACGCCAATTGGCTTGTTTATATCTCTCAGAGCATACTCAACGGTAAAGTTTTTCTTGGTTTTACACAAAAGAAGACCAATTGTTGGGTTATCGTCTTTGTGTCTTAGTAAATCATCAACAGCTGAAAGATAAAAGTTTAATTTTCCTGCAAATTCAGGCTTGAATGCTGTGTTTTTTAATTCAATAACAGCATAACATCGTAGCTTTAAATGATAGAATAACAAATCCAAGTAATAATCATCACCGTCTACTTCAAGATGATATTGCCGTCCAACAAAAGCAAAATCTTTTCCAAGCTCAAGCAAAAATTTTTGTATGTGATCGATCAGACCTTGCTCAACATCTCGCTCGAGATGTTCTTCTTGTAGTGTTAAGAAGTCGAATAAGTATGGATCTTTTAACGATTGTTGTGCCATATCTGAATGTGGAACAGGAAGCGTTCTCCTAAAATTTGTAATTGCTTTACCTTGCCTATTGTGTAACTCTGATTTAATCCATGTTTCGAGCATGTTACGGCTCCAACCATTTTCAATTGCTTTTTGTGCATACCAAAGCCTTAGATCCAAGTCTTTGATCTTTTCGATCAGTACAGCATTATGCCCCCATGGAATGTTAAAAATTGGAAGTTTTTCTATTTGTGCCACAGCTTGTGGCACTTTTTGATAAGCACTATAGAAAGCACGCATTCTAAAGACATTTCTCTTAGAAAACCCCCCGATACCTGGGAATGCACTTTGTAAGTCTTTTGCAAGCAATTCAATTATAGATAAACCCCATCCAACAGCCTCTTGCTTCTCAATAATGGTTTTACCAATTAACCAATAAAGTTTAATCAGTTCCTTGTTGGCAGAAAATACCGCTTTAACCTGAGCCTCTTGAACTTGCTTTTTTAACATCGCAAGAGTCTCTGCGTATTCCTTGGTTGCAACTGAAGATACCTTCGAACCTTTTTTATTTTTAATCATAGCTACTTATCCCTATTTTTTATAAACACTTTCCAAATCTTTCCAAGAAATAACTTTACCCTGAGACCGTTTTTGATTTTGATCTCCACCATAAATAACAATAGCATCTTCGTCATTCTGTGTTTTCTTATTAAACCAGGCAATCGTATTAAAAAAACTCGTGTTAACTGTTCCTGATGCTTTTATTTCTACAGGAATTGTTTTGCCCCCTGATTCTATAATAAGGTCTATTTCATTCTTATTGCTGTCCCTAAAAAACATTAGCGAATAGCGAAGTCCTTGGCTTTTAAAATTTTTAATGAGATCAACAATGATCATATTTTCAAAAAGAGCTCCATAGAGTGTTCTTTTTTTTTTAATCATTGTTTATTATTATTTTTATTTTTGTCTGTTTCTTTATTGATATATTTTGTTCCCTCCCAAGGGCTATCAAAATCAAAATTTCTATATTCTTGATCTAATTTAACAGGTTCAGAAACAACTTTTTTTTTATCTTCGCTATATCTAACTTCGTTATATCCTGTAAGTGGAAAATCTTTTCTTAA
>CAZFHP010000002.1:0-7516 GCA_964519365.1 uncultured Pseudomonadota bacterium | reverse complement strand
GTGTTCTTTTTTTGATAATCGTTTCTCGATCAACGCCCGTTAACATTGCTGCTAGACCAACATCATAGAAATACAATTTGGGCGATTTTGTAATACGTTTGCCAAGATTATCATGATAAGATGGAAGTAAAAACAAAACAAAGCTTGTCTCAAGAAGCGCAAGCCAGCTTTTTGCTGTTGCTACGCTAATACCACAGCTCACCGCCAAATCAGCAAAATTCAATGTTGTTCCAATACGCAAGGCACACAATTGCATAAATTTTTTAAAAACAAGTATGTCATCAATATTTCTTATGGTTCTTATGTCCCGTTCAACATACGTAGATATATAGTTTTCGTAGTAATCCTGAGTATTGATTTGTGGCAAATAAACACGAGGGTAAAAGCCTTTACAAAGTTGTCCATCTACACGATCACAAAGTAAATTCGCTTGTTTTAATTCTTTTATGGATAATGGGAGTAGCGTATAAAAGTATACCCTCCCTGCTAAAGACTCACTTATTTTTTCATGCAATAAAAAATTTTGAGAACCTGACAAAATATAATAACCAGACCGAGAATTTTTATCTACCTCAACTTTTAATTGAGAAAATAAATTCGGTGCATACTGCGCTTCATCAATTATCACCCCTATCTCATTTTTATAAGTTTCTAAAAAACCTTTTGGGTCATTATTGGCAAAATCACAAATATCAGCATCTTGCATATCTAAGTACGTATAATCCTGAAAATGCTTTTTGAGCAAAGTGCTTTTGCCAGATTGCCTTGGACCAATAACAGCAACCACAGGACTTTGCTTCATCCCAGACTTAATTATATTTATCAGGTCTCTTTCAATAAACATAAACTCTCCTATGATTTATGAAAATCACAACATACAGCTCATGAAAATCATAACATAAAGAGCATGAATATCATAACATGTCATTAAAATTAGGCTATTTTATCAGTATTTTAAAGATTTTCAGGTTCTGGAACAAGCTTCTTCCTATACACATAGGCCCCATAAGGTTTGCCATCAACACCATAAAAAGAATCCGGGCGCTTGCACAAAGCAGTGTACCCAAGCTTTTCATAAAGCCATGGAGCATAATGGTCTGACGTGCTGAGTTTTGAATATACACATCCATGTTCTTTTGCAATAGCTTCCATAAAATTCATGCATTTTTTTGAAAGTTTCCTACCACGCAAAGATTCGTGTATCCAAATCATATTAATATAAACATGCGGAATCTTTGCCTCAGAATTAACAGTTGCATAGCAACCACCCATAAGCTTACCTGATTTACCCCTGACAAAAACCCCTACTTTGAGCTTGGACTCTACGTCAATATCAAATACTTCAAGGCTTCCTTCTCTAACATGTCCAGTAAAAAATCCACGCCAAACCTTACGATGTTCTTGTGCGTTTGTAGAGAGCCATTTCGTACGAAACACGTATCGTGTGTCTTTTGGTAAAGCGTTTTTTAATGGCTTGTATAAGTTGTAAATATTATTTCCTGTTGCAAGGTCTAACCTCGTATCTTTAACAAGATATCCCAACGATAAAAAAAGCTCTAGTAAACGCTTGTGTTTATCCAAAACCTGAACATATACATTGCTCACACCATTTTTTAAAACAAATTGTTCAACATGTTCCATAAGACTGGAAAATAATTCTGGACTACAATCAAGAAGGTCTATTTTTAAAAGTGTAAATCCGCCGAAACCAAATGCCCCTATAACACCATTCACTTGTTTTTCATATTCATTGTGTAACGTTGCGCAAAACGGCTTTATGTCTATGTCTGTACGACCAAGCATTTGCATATCATGTTCGTGTAAGCCATCAATCAGAACAAGATAATCTGAATATGCAGGAGACAGCGTTTTGGTTATTGCCAAATTGTTCTCTATATCTTGCCAAAGTATCTGCTCGCCAGATATATGAGAATAAACCGGTGAGACAACAAAAATTAACCCCCAAAAAATCAAAGTATAAAATCTTTTCATAATTGCTTCCAAATAAAATAAGCAAAACATTTATTTCTCTGCCCTAAAAATACCTGTCAAAAGCTCTCCGTTTTGAAAAACATTTTTTTGGGCCATCCAACTTGCAAACGATTCTTCATACATCTGCAAACCAAACTGTTGGACAAAAGCATCTTTTTGTTCAACAATCTTTATACAATCTTCTTCGCAAAACTTAATTGTTTGTTTTGTCATATCAACAAAATCAATATTCCTAAATCCAGCTTTATGCAAAACATCAACATATTCTTTGTGTGTAATTAGATTATACGCAATCCCGTCTGACTCAATCATATCCTGCAACTCTTTACTATAGTTTAGACTACGATGCATCCAATCCAAAATAACAATCTTACCCCCCGGCTTTAAAACTCGAAAAACTTGTTCAAAATACGTTACTTTATCTTCTACTGGCACATGAAGAATTGTTTCTTTACTTATTACAAGGTCAAAACTTTGACTATCAAACTGCTTAAGATAATCAGCTGGCTTTTCTAAAACAAATTTTACACTACCCTTAAGTTTGTCCTGAATCTTTGCCAGTCGTTTTTTAGCTTCTTCAATAATAAATGGCTCAACATCAACCCCAACAATATCAACGTTATAATTTTGCGCCAAATATGTATCTAAGCCTCCTAAACCAGCACCTATATCCAAGATCTTTTTACCATTTAAATCGACGCCCTCCAACATAGCATCAAGAAGAGCAAATCCTCCTTGAGAAAGAAACCCCTCACCATAAACAAATTCAATTACATCAACAAATTCTTTCGAATAACTTAATTCATAATCAGACATTAACTTATGATCCTTTTCTCTGCAGATAAGTTCCCATCGCTAGAAATCACTCCTGACGAATAAACATTCTTTTCTATCTTTGCAGCAATAATTTCATGTAAACGCTTTTCTGAAAGTATGCTTTCCAATCCTGCTCCACACATTTTTGTAACATGTTTATATGCTGCAAAAATCTTCTCATACGAGTCTAACAAAGCATCTTCTTTTTTAACTTTTTCAAAAGCAGAAATAATTGATTTGGCCATGTCTTGGTGCATCTTTTCTAAACCCAATGAGTTATACATTTCAATTGCTACCTTTTTTACAATAGCACTTCGAGGAAAGCCGGTAGCCATAAGGTTCCAATCACCCTCATTAAAACACCCTCCACTTCTAAAATCAGTGCGCAATAAAACAGACGGAATATCAAGCATCTTTGCAACCATAAACTCAACAACGGTCCCAGCGTCAAGATCCGGTCCATCAAAGTTAAATAAAACAAGATCCGATCGCATAACCATTTGAATGTCTCTGTTTCTAATATCAATGGTATTTGAAAAAGACGCTTCCCAATCCTGCGGGAGCATACACGAATATAACCCCTGAGATTGTCTTTTTATTTCTTGTGCCAACAAAAGATTGCCGGCTATGTGTTTGTGATCAAACAAATCGCCCGCTAAGTATACTTTATACATCAGAAATACCCTTTACTTATTTGTTAGAAGCTTTACAGCTTCCTGAAACTCTTGTGACTTAATATTTTTTAGAGCATGATTAATCAAAACTTTTGCGTATTTTATTGTATCTTCAACTCTGTTGAAATCAATTTTCCCCTGAGCCCATTCCAACCCAAACTCACGTTGCGATAAACTTGGGACTGTCTTATAAAGCGATAAATGATCAAGTCTTTCACCCAAATACCAAAGAGCAAAACCGAACCGTACCACTTGCCTCATAAGAAAAAAACGAGCTTGTTCTTGTGGCATAGGCTTTCGGGCAAGATAGGTTTTTAATAAAAGATCTTTATGTCTTTTGGTACGACAAAAAAACATTCCCACAGTTGCAAGGTCAAGATAAGGATCACCTTGTGCCGCTTCTTCATAATCTATTACTTTCAAAGAACCATTTGAATAAATCAAATTGCTTGGATTAAGGTCATTGTGACAAGGGGTGTATGTAACAAACGGCTTTACAGCTGTTTGAATTTTCGTAGCAATATTTTTTATTTTTGCCAGAGGGATCCCGCCCGTATTTTTTGCTGCAATCAATTCAATTTTTTGCGCAATAAAACGAAAAGGGTCAAATGTCCCTTCAAATTTCGGACCATGATGGATTGTTCGAACTGTTTTTGCAAGAACAATATACAAGTCATCAGATTGACGATCTCGACCTGTAATTGGTTGCTGCTCTAGATATTCCATGATCACAACCCCCTCTTCTTTATTTGCGTAAAAAATATGAGGTCCATATCCTGCTCGTGATGCAACTTTGAAATTATAAATTCCTTTTGCCCGTTCTTCTAGAGACTTATGCGTTAAAAAACGAATAACATATTTTTGCACTGGCTTCTGTTCTAAAGTCGTCACAGTAAAAAGTTGAGCCCCAGAAAAGCCACCTGTTAGTTTTTGAGCTTTAACATCTTGCGCTATAGAGAGCTTTTCTTTAACTATTTTTTCTGCATAATTTTCGTCAATCTTACGAGTAAAACATGATGAAAACATAAATACGCCTAAGAACATTATAAGATTTCTTATCTTTTTCATTGCAATACAAGACCTCTTTTTCTACATAATTCAGATAGCCTGATCTTAAAAATATTTACGGGGGAAATTCACGATATATGCATTAACAACTCCTATTTCCCAAACACCTCTCTTCATTCTGCAACTATTGCTTAACAGACATTCTTTGCAATATATCTTCCATCAGCTTGTAAAGCTTTTTTGTACTTTTTTTGTATTCTACTTCCTATTTCTTCCATATAATTCTTTCTTTTAAAATCTGTTCTTTGAAATTATTCGATATGTTATTCAAGTCAACGACATCTATTGTAAATGGTATTACACTTTCTTCTAGAGCTTCTTTTATTTGACTCAATATATACGGTTCAATCTTCGTTTTGTTATCTATCGCTATATCAATATCAGATTGTGGTGTATTGTCTTTACGAGCTCGCGATCCAAATAAAAAAATCTGAGCTTGCGGTAAATGTTTAGAGACTATCTCAATCAACATTTGTTTATCTTGTTCTATCATATCACCTCTCTTATTTATTTCCCCATCTCTTCACCTCAACCTCTTCATATCTCCTGTTCTTACCATCCAACAACTCCGATAGAAAGTGTTTTAAAAAACGTTTTAAAACCCAAAGTCCTTTCATGCTCACATCATAAGCTCAAACGTCTTCAAACATTGCCGCACAATCTTGCAACTTCGAACATGTATCTATCACATATTCGTAATCTAAAAAATACCATCCCATTATTGGCATCAAAATATTAAACTCTTTCTGATTATTCTCGTACGGGGTAAAACCAAGCGCTTCATATGCATCAATCGCTTGATCATTCGTACACAACACTTCAAGAAAAATGCGTTTAACGTGTGGCAATAGCTTAAAAACAGAACTCAATAAAATTTTACCCAAACCTATTTCTCGAGCTTCTTGCTTAACTGCAAACATTTTGACATCAATAGATCCATATTCATATTCTTCTTTTATGCAAAAGCAAATTGAACCCAATAATACTTTCTCACCATTATCCTGCAATTCACTTACAGTAAATAGATATAAAAGATCACCACACTCTTGCGACAAAACGTTGTTAAATTCCCCAACATATTTATCATAGAGCAAATCTCTAAAGTTTTTCCCCTCAAAAAGCATTTTCAAAGGACTCAATAACAATAATGGATTAAGCAAAACCAAGGGATATGTTTCAACTACTTCCAAATTTGGTGTTTGCAGCACATCCGCAAGAACACCCAAAATATTTAAGTAAGCACCCGATGTAATAACGTTACTATCTTTTGTTATTAACGCTCCCTCAACAACAACCGTTTTGCCATTTTTGCCTTGTGCTATCCAAGCTCCAGCAGGCTTACACGATAGCACCTCCTGTACCCCGTCATGAGAAGACTTTTCTATAGCCAACAAACATCCTGGAAATAAAATAAAAACAAACAAGTAAGTTCGTTTTAATACACTCATTGCCACTCCTACAAAACCTACGCCTTCCTAAAATTTAACGCCACTGTTTCTCTTCAACTTCTTCATAACGCTTGCTCTTCCCATCCAACAGCTCAGACGGCTTGTTCTTAAGATATTTATCGAAAAAATTCACAAGATACGCATTAACAATCTCTGTTGCTCTAAATCCATCAATCAATCCCAATTTTAAACCTGACCTATCCAACATTGTCAATATTATGAGAACAAGAGGTGTCCATTTATAAAATGCAAGATCACAAAAATCAAAATGACCCGTATTTTTTACCACAAGTGTGATGAAATCATGTTGTGCCGATAATGAAAGTTCTTTAATGGCCGGCAAATATCCTACTTTTACCATCTCTTCTTTTTCTACCGAACGTATACTAAATTTTTTCCACTCATCTTGAGTCCAAGGTCGCTCATGCATTTGAACCCCATTCCCCGCAAGCATAACCATAACCGGTATATCAATTTTCCTTTTTATCTTAGGGCCAAATAAAGCTCCATCTAAATTGACAGCGGCCTTTATTCTGGAATCAAAACAACTGCTTTTAATAGCAGTTGAGCCACCTATAGAATGGCCAAATATTCCAATACGATTTTGATCAAAACGTTGGTAAAAAAGAGAAGTCTTATCAAAGGCAAGCTGTTCAAGTTGGTCTAGTACAAAATACGTGTCAAAAAGCCAAATTAACGCCGAATTCTCAACAAGGTTTTCCTGTTCTATAGGCCTTCTTTTTGCTATGGATTTTAATCCATCAGCAATACGCCCATCTGGAAATTGAACAATACAATTGTCATATGGATGACTTATTCCTACAATTATATAGCCATGACTAGCCAGTTCTTCGCATTGGGCTGAGTTACCATCAATCATGCCCCTATGACCAGGAGAAAAAATAACAACTGTCTCTGATAGCGCTGAAAAGTTTTTATCCCCTGAAAATCAAAATATGACAAACCATGTATTAAAGGATTCCGATTTAGCATTGTCAAATATAAATAAATTATTAAATAAATTTAATTAGATTTTACTGAAATATGGCGTTACATCTATTCCGGGGTATCTATCCTCCAACCACCCAATTGTTTCCTTGTCCCAATACGAATGTCCCGGCATGGGTATACCCAATGTACTTCTCTGCAATGGACTTAATGCGACAAATAATTTTTCTAGCATACCTTCATACATTTTCTTAGTCCACCCCGGGTTCCATTGATTGATCCATGTACAATGTCTCTTTTTCCACATAAGATTCATTACATGTCTTCGATGACCGTGCACAACAGGTGTCCCACGGTGCCATAAATCCAAACGATAAAACAAAATATCGCCCACACTGGCTTCAATATGTATTTCCTTATCATAAAGTTTTTTACGAACCTTAGCTTTTTTATATTTACCCATATACTTTTCTGCCTCTTCGCGGTTATTATAAAATTTATATCCTCCCATACCGGGCATCTGTACAAATGGTGGTCGATATAATTCTGGACGGTATGGTACTAAAGCGG
>CAZFHP010000001.1:0-64004 GCA_964519365.1 uncultured Pseudomonadota bacterium | reverse complement strand
AGGATGCTGTTTTTGCGAAATATGGCGTCCCCAAGGGGATTCGAACCCCTGTTACCAGAATGAAAATCTGGTGTCCTAACCTGGCTAGACGATGGGGACGCATTCAAAGAAAATGGTGAGCCGCGCAGGGATCGAACCTGCGACCCACAGCTTAAAAGGCTGTTGCTCTACCAACTGAGCTAGCGGCTCTAACTTCTCTTACACATAAATGTAATTAAGCATGAATTGAAATGTAAAGAATTTACGGGTTTTTGTCAAGAAAAAGCTCGCAATAAAAACAAATAGTCGGTCGATTAAAGATTTTTTTTAGAAGAAGCCTGATGGCTACATTGATCGGAGAAAAATCATACAGGTCTTGTATCCATCGGTTTTCTGCCGTTGGGAGACATAATTTGGAGGTTTGTTTTAGGGGCAGGTTTTATATTTTGGACTCTTTAAACAGGAAATAGCAAGTGATAACAGACAAACATGTAAATAATCATACCTAAAATGTCCATGATGGTTGTAAGAAATGGGGCTGCTGAATGAGCTGGGTCAAAATGGAAATATTGCAGCAAAATTGGAATTATTGATCCTAGGAGCATAGAAGCAATAACGATAAGAAAAAGAGAAACATTTATCGCAATCGTACTCATGAGATCATGAGATGTATAATAAACTCTCGCAAAGCCTACAATAAAGAGCAGTGACGCAATGACTAATGAAACACTAAATTCTCGGAACAATACTTTAAAAATATTATTTTTGGTCATTTCTTTTGTCGTTAGGCCTCGAATAACCAGTGTTGCAGATTGGTTCCCAGCATTGCCTCCGGTTCCTACAAGCATTCCAAGAAAGATAGATAATATCGTGAATTCTTTGAGCATGTTTTCATATCGCCCAAGCACAAAGCCAGCAACACTCTGAAGGAGCAATAGACCAATAAGCCAGGTGCTACGCTGAAGAACAAGCTTCCAGGTAGGGGTTTCAAAGTAGCTGTATTCAACAGTAGAAAGACCAAATCGTTTGTATGCGTCTTCACTTTCTTCTTCCCGAATAATTTCAGCAACATCACTTGCTGTTATAACCCCAAGAAAGTGATTTTGTTTGTCGACAACCGGGGCAGATGATAGTTCGTAGTGTTGCATTTGGTTTGCAACGTCTTCTTGGTCTTCTTCTACATGAATATGGATTTCATTTTTTTGAAGAATTTGTGAAAGTAACGTTTCAGCTTTATTAAAAACTAATTGTTCAAGTGTAATATGTCCGACGAGTACGTTATCTTTATTGGTAACATAGATACGTTCCATTAGGTCTTTTTGTAAGCTTAATCGCTGTAGTAATTCGATACTTTTTTTGACCGTAAAATCTTTTTGTAACGTAATAACGTCACTGTTCATTCGTCCACCAGCGGATTCTGGATCAAATGTTAAAAGTGATATGATTTGATTACGCTGCTTTTTTTGGAGTAACTTTAAGTATTTTTCAAGGTCTTCATCAGACAAATTATCAAATAGATCTGTTAGCTCATCAGCATGCATGTGTTTTAAAATAGTTGTTGCATGATCAATATCCAGCCCTACAAGAAGTTCGGCTTGAAGGTTTTCAGGTATTTTTTCAAAAACGTCTATTGAAAGGTCTAAAGGGAGTTTCTTTAGAAGGGTAACTTGATGTTCGTCACCAATGCGTCCAATTAATAGTGCTATATCAGCAGGATGTTCTTCAAGAAGAATGTTCCATAAATCAATGCCAAGCGGTGTTTTGCCATTAATGACCGCTTTTATGTTGTTTTCGATTTGAAAGAGTATCTTTTTTACTTCAAGCATGATTTACCCCAATTTTAGCATGATTTACTACTACTATTACTACCATTACTATGTAAAATTCCCATTTGAATTTATTTTACATAAAAATAGCAACGAAATAAATGTTTTAATGATATCCAGTCGCTTATAGCGCTAGTTTCACGGTATACTTAAAAAGTAATTATGTTAAATACGATAGACGAACTAATACTAAACTGGGTGAAAATGTTACAAAGTGATAAAAAGTCTTTTTCTGTTTTTTGTTTACACACCAAAGATTTTTCCGTTCGCTTAGACAAGTATCTTTTTGATCTGTTTCCGAACTATTCGCGATCGTACTTTCAAAAGCTTATTCGTACAAATAATGTACATGTTAATGCAAAAATTGTAACAAAGGGGAGCTATTTAGTAAACAAAAACGATAATATTGATATACTTTTTGCCCAGCATAATACGTTTACCTGTGCCCCAGAAAAAATAGATTTTGCGATAATTGCTGAGCACAAAGACTTTCTTGTTATCAACAAACCTGCAGGGCTTGTTGTGCACAATACGCATATAAATTCAGAAGAACCATCTCTTGTAAAAGGGCTTTTATATTACTTTCAGGAATTATGTGCGTTTGATGATAAAGAACGTCCTGGGATTGTTCATCGTTTAGACAAAGATACTTCGGGATTAATATTAGTTGCACGAAACCAAATAGCCCAAATAAAACTAAGTAATCTTTTTAAAGACAGAAAAATACATAAGACATACTGTGCCGTTGTCAAAGGTCATCCAGATAAAACTGGTTGTGTTACGTATGATATTGGTCGGCATCCTGTACATAGACACAAAATGTCGCATTTAGGCATTTGCAGTAGATCAGCTTTGACCAATTATAACGTTCTTGCGTATTACAAAGAGACAACACTCGTTGCGGCTAGCCCAGTGACAGGTAGAACCCATCAAATTCGTGTGCATTTAGCATCGATTGGTCATGGGATTTTAGGCGATGCAACCTATGGAGTTCAGTCAAAGCTTATTAAACGACAAGCATTACATGCATGGAAACTTGAATTTGAGTATGAAGGACAAACATTTGCATATAGCCTTCCAGTCCCTCGGGACTTTAGTAAGTTGTTAAAAACACTAGAGAAATAAGCTTTTTGTTTGATTATCGTTTGACAATTGTAAACTGGGGTCTATACTTAAAACATAATCACTTCACAAAATTGGCCGCGGGGTAGAGCAGTCTGGTAGCTCGTTGGGCTCATAACCCAAAGGTCGCTGGTTCAAATCCAGCCCCCGCAACCAAAATTCTCAGAAATTCCCAGTTTTTCTTGTATTTTTTTTAAATCCCAAAGATTATTTTTTATGTCAGTAAGCGTTTTGATATTGTTTATATCAACCGCATCGTCGAACCAAATATTCCCAATTTTTGAACGTGTAAGTTCGTATGTTGTTGCATGTGTTCCAAGTTTTTTGGCGATATCGTTAGCTAGTGAGCGTACATACGTGCCCTTTGAGACTAACGCTCTAAATGTAAAATATGGGGCATCAAATTCAAGAAGCTCAAACTCGTACAAAAAAACTGTTCTTTTTTTTGTTTTGATTATTTTTTCAAGTTTTTCTTGAGCTAATTTTTGATTACGAACCAAATCATATAACGGTTTGCCTTTGTGTTTAAGTGCTGAATAAACGGGCGGCGTTTGTTCATACGAGCTTCCCAGCTCTGTAATTGCTTTTTTAATATCGTTTGCTGTGATCTTTAAATTGGGCGTGTGTTCTGAGCTTTGTACGATATTGCCCGTTAGATCTAATGAATCAGTGAGTTCGCCAAGTTTTGCTTTAACGATATACTCTTTTTTGATGCGCATAAGGTCACGAACATAACGTGTAGCTTGTCTTCCAATACAAATAATCAATAACCCCTGAGCAAAATCATCGAGTGTTCCCGTATGGCCAATTTTAATTTTGCTTTTTGTGTTTGTGTTTACAAAAAGCTTTTTTATTTTTCGAATACAATCAAAACTTGTGATTTCTGTGGGCTTATTGATAACAAGAAAGCCTGTTGTGTCGTTATAACCTGTATGTTCAAGCATAAAGTTTAAGTATCGAGAAGGCTTTTAAAGTTGATTAATTGTCTCTTTAACTGTTTTAATTCTTTCAAGAAAATATCAAATTTTTCTGAATTGTCTAGACTTACTTGTTGCTCTTTGCGTGCTGCGATAATATTTTGTGAATCGACATTTGTTTTTTCTTGTAAGACAAGAGCGCTTGTTGTTTTTTGTTTTACTCCCGTTTTCTCATCTTCTAACTGTTTCTTTGCGCCGGATATCGTAAACCCTTGTCCATACAAAAGATCTTTGATGTGACTAAACGTATCAAGGTCTTTTTGTGTATAAAAGCGTTGGCCGCCTTCTGAACGATCAGAGCTAAGAGCAAACTCCTTTTCCCAGAATCGAATAACGTATTTTTTGATTTTTAGCTCTTTGGCAAGTTCACCGATTCTAAACTTTTTCTTGGACATTTCTGTTTTTTGATGATGCATTCTTTTCTCCTTTTTCTTCTCTTTTTTCTTCTCTTTTTTCAAAAGATATAAGCACTTGATCTGGTTGTACCAAATTTCCTTCCGAAATTGAAATAGTTTTTACAAGAGCGTTGCAAGTGGCGCAAATTTCGTTATCCATCTTCATAGATTCGATAATTATCAGGGGCTGATTTTTAGTAACAGCCTGGCCAGTTTTTACCAGCATTTTCGTTACTCTTCCCGCCAGGGGGCTTTTTAGCGAACTCTCAAAAAAAGAAGATTTTGCTTTTGTCATGTCTGATGGGCTTAAAGCGTTTTTCTTTTTGTGTTCGATGGCAAAAGCTTTTTGTGTGTTAAGCAAGTAGATCACATCATGATCGTTATGTTTAACAAGCTTAGCTTTGTATACTTTGTTTTTGACCGTAACAAGCAGGATATTATTTTTTTCGTCCCAAACAAGAACTTTTACAGAATCTTTTGTTATTGCCATTGGAGCGCTTTCCAGAGGTTTTGTTTGGGACCGTGTTGTACTTGTTTTTTTTGTTTTTGCTTTTGTTTGCTCACAATAAGCTTGTGTACGTGCGTGCTGATATCTTTTTCAAGAATACTTTTTGCCGTTTCGTGTATTTCTAATAGTGTTCGTACATGATCGTGATTATTAAGATCGTGACTATTAAGATATTGTGTGTAAAGGTTCCCGTGTATAAAAGCGTTAGAATTTAGCACTGTTTGTAAAAAGTCAAGATTTGTCGTTACCCCGCAAAGTGCTATGTTTTTGAGAATAGCAAGCATGTTTTTGCGTGTATTTTCTCGAGAATTATTATGGGTCAGTATTTTTGCGATCATGGGGTCAAAATAGGGTGTAATATCGATATCTGTGTGCAAATCGTGTTCATATCGAACAAAGGGTCCATTGGGCAAGTGTAAGTGAGAGATTGTCCCGGTTGACGGCAAGAAGTTATTTTGTGCGTCTTCGGCGTACAAGCGACACTCTATTGCATGTCCACGACAAGAGACATCTTTTTGCTTTACGGGTAATATGCCTGATTGAGCAATTTCGATTTGTAGCGCAACAAGATCGATTCCTGTTATCAACTCTGTGACCCCGTGTTCTACTTGCAAGCGTGTGTTCATTTCTAGAAAATAAAAATCTTCTTCTGGTGTGACAAGAAATTCTACGGTGCCGATATTATTATACGCAGCTGCGCGAGCTAACGTACATGCTGCGTTATGAAGCTTTTCCTGAGTGATATTATTAATAAACGTGCACGGAGCCTCTTCAATAATCTTTTGATATTTTCTTTGTGTAGAACAGTCGCGTTCATACAGGTGTACAAAATTTGTGCCGTCACCTGCTATTTGAACTTCTACGTGACGTGTATTTTCTAGATGCCTTTCGATTAAAATTTCTCGGGCTCCTGTTTTGGATTCGCTTATAACACGATCGAATGCTTTTTTTAGTTCGTGCTTATCACAGGCTGAGCGCATGGCTTTGCCCCCGCCACTCAGGGGGTCTTTTAATAAAACGGGGTAACCTATGTTTGTTGCATAAGAACAAATCTGTTCGTATGCATGTGCGTTATCTAGCGATACTTTTTCGCCTGGGATAACGGGAACGCCAGCTTTTTGTGCGAGCGTTCGAGCTTTGTTTTTGTCTGCCATCAAAGCAATTTGTTTGGGACTGGGCCCGATCCATATAATACCAGCATCGATTACTTTTTGGGCGAAATCAGCATTTTCTGATAAAAACCCGTACCCGGGGTGAATGGCACAGACATGAGCTTTTTTTGCGATTGCAATAATCTTGTTGGCATTAAAATACCCAAGGGCGCCATCTTGAGATAAACAATACGCTTCGTCTGCCTGGCAAACATAAGAAAGCGTTACGTCTTGTGGTGCATAGATAGCGATAGTTTTTATGTCCAACGTTCGACATGTGTGTTGTATGCGAAGGGCAACTTCGCTTCTGTTTGCGATGAGAATTTTGCGTATTTTCATACAATAGACTTTGGTTTTTGAAAAAAGTTCGAGAACTTATTTATCTCCCGTTCGCCCTGAGGAGCGAATCCTGAGCTTGCGAAGGGGAGCGTCTCGAAGGGTTTTTGTTTCCTTTGTATTTCAATAACTTTTCTGTGTGATAGTCTACTACGTTATGTATGCTTTTCAAGTGCTCAACGCATTGTGCAGGAGAAAGATCGAAAAATAGATCACATGCGAGTTTATAAAACTCTTTTTGCTTAAGGTGATTACGTACATGTGGGTTTGATGTAATTATCGCAACTTTTTCACGAGTTCCAAGAGCTTCCCATAGCTGCTCAAATTCGTTTCTGGTTACCATAAGATCGTCTTTGCCATAGAAAAATAACACGGGGGTATTTTTAATTTTTGGCAGATAATCTAAAAGAGACACGTTGTTAAATGGTAACTTCCAGACGGCGTCTGCTAAAAATTCCAACAAGTCGCCGCACCATTTTTGAGAACAAGGCCACGTTTTGGACCATCCACCGTATTGTGGGCTAAAGATCATTTTGGGGTCTTTTTTTAATTTTTCAACAATTAGGGGTACCGAAATCCAACAACCATCGACGACAATTTTATCAAAAAGCCCTGGCCTGAGCGCTTCTGCTTTTAAGAAAATAAATGATGCGTAGCACACTGAAACGCCATTAACATGCTTATAGTTTTTTTTCGTTTTAAAATAATCGATAACAGCAAATACGTCTTTTTCTTCATCTTGTCCCAGTGTGCAGATTTCAGAGTCCATGCCAAAGCTTACTTGTGCCAGGTCTAATGGCCAGGTTTCAGGATTTTTTATATCAAATGGTTTATAGCCTTGGCCTCTAAAGTCAAATAAGACAATGTCACAATCAAACATATCAACGAACGGTGTCATAACTTCCCGTTCGTTGGTAAAACCCTCGCCGACGATTAAAAGTGTATCGCTATTTCTGTCGAAATATGTACATGGGACCCATTGTCCATCTTCTGTGTAAATATCTATTAATTGCCCAACGTCACCTGTATTATGCTTTTGTTTTGTGTGATATTTGCGAACTTCTTTTGGTTTGCGAATAAATTTTGAATCAAAATAACGTGACTTGTTTAAGTACTTATTTTGTTCTCGAGCAAAGCGTTCGATTGTATCAGAAACTTCAAAGCCGTGTGTGTCGTTATAAACTACTTCTGTTTTGAACGTGTAGTTAAACTGGCACGTGTTTTGTTGTGCATGACATGTAAAACAAGCACATAAAACAACGAGAAGAAAATAAAACACGTTAAAATTTATTTTGTTATGTTTAATTATCATGCACCCGAGTCTTTCGTTTATTATTGGGTTTGTTGTAACTGTTTTTGCTGGGTCATATTTTTTGTATCAAAAAAGCCATCCCAGCTTGGACGAGGTCCTCCATCATATGGCTGTGCGAGCCGGGCTTTGATTAGTTCTTGGGCTAAATCTATGGTATCGTCAAGTATAACGTCTGCTATAATTCTAAAATATTTCCCTCGCTGCATATTTTTAAGTGTGATTTTTTGTGCTGAGCTTAAAAGCTTATATGCAAAATCACGAGCTTCGTATGCTTTTGCTTTAAGAAATTCATCTTTGTTTCTTATCTCAGGGGTATCGATGCCATTTATTCTAATACTTATATTTTCGCCTATGATTGCCGGATAATTATGTATGTTAACTTTAAACGTATCGCCATCGTATACGCTAATAAGATTGGCAACAGTTGCCTGGCCATATGTTTTTGCGGCACGAAGAACAGGAGTTTGAGTATTAACAGGAGCCTGCTTACAAGAAACATGTAAAGAAAAAAGCGCAAGGGCGATAAAAGCAAATAATATCTTTGTACAAAATGCTTTTTTTATGTATTGCTTCATGGAGCGTCTTTCTGGTTATAGGGTTTACGATAAAAACGCTATTGAGCCAGGATAGCATAAATCTGGCAATCTACAAACGGTTGTTCTTTTGCAGGTAGGAATTAAATTTGAAAGGGCTATTCAGACAAGCTTTTGATATGTTTCATATACTTGTTGCCCATAAATATCCCAAGAAAAATTTAAAATTTTTTGTTGCCCAAGGGCTCCCATAGCTTGGGATTTTTCAGGATGTTCATAGCACCATGAAATTTTTTCAGCCAGCGCTTTACTACCATAAGCTGGGACGATAAAGCCTTCTTGCCCATTTTTAATTATCTCTGTGCCTCCGGTATGACTTGAGCAAATAACGGGCAACCTACTTGCCATTGCTTCGCCCATGACCATTCCAAAGCCATCTTCGACTGATGGCAAAACAAACACAGATGCATCGTGATAAAGCTTTCGAAGTGTTTGCCTGTTTGTAGACCCAAAAAAAACGACGTTATTTTTGATTTTAATTTTGCTTAAGACAGTTTTAAGATCTTTATGTAACGTGCCAACAAGAAGTAATTGCGTATTGTGCTCTGGGAGATTAAGCTTGTTCCAAGCTTGTAAGAGATACTGTATGCCTTTGCGCAGGCTTAAAAGCCCGACGAATATTACCGTAAATTTTTTTTGTTTAATGTTTTGTTTGTGAAGATTATTTTCTGTGTCGTGTGTTTTTAAAAAATACTCGACGTCGCATCCGCATGGGACTTTTAAGAGTTTTTCAGATTTTATACCTTGGTCAATAAAACTTTGGCGAGAAAATTCTGAGAGTGTCATAATATAATCAGCTGCTTGATATTCTGTGACCATTTTGTCGATATTTTTTTGTGAGATTGGGGGATAGTGTAATTCCCATTTTTTGTATTCTTCTTGTAAGAGCTCTTGTTGTGTTTTAATGTGACATGATCCAGATTCGATGATAAGTTTTGCGCCTGTTTTTTTTATCTCAGGAATGCTGTTTTTTACATAATGTCCCCAGCCAACAAAGATGTCTAGTGTTCCCAAGTTTTTAATTTCTTTGCGTACAAAATTATCAAAGCAATTATCTTTAAAGATATTAAACTTAGATGGGGGGAGTACTTTGTATAGGCGTAGCTTAGAATAGGCATAGTTAAGTGTCCCACAAAATCTATCGTTTGTTACAAGTGCTGGAGTGACATAACTTTTGTCTTGTTTTGTGTAGCAAAACGTAAAAAGTCTTTTAAGGCTATTTCGTTTGGCTAATTGATGTGCAAGATGAAACGCGTGAAACCGTCCACCGGCGGCGATTGCTACTTTCATAGGCTTGCTTATAGTATTGTTTGTTTTGCATCATATGTTTTATGTTCTAAACACGATGTCCTCAGGACTTTTTCAAAATACGGGATTGTTTTTTCTAACCCAGTTTTTAAATTAATTTTAGGCTCCCAATTTAATTTTTCTTTAGCCAAGCTAATATCTGGTTGCCTGCGTGTTGGGTCGTCTTCAGGTAATGGCTTAAAAATAATCTGTGACTTGCTATCTGTAAGATCTAAAATAAGTTGTGCGAGTTCGAGTAAGTTAAATTCTATTGGGTTACCTAAATTAACGGGACCAGTAAAAGATTTTTTTGAACCCATCATAGAGACAATCCCGTTAATCAGGTCATCTACGTAACAAAAAGAACGTGTTTGGTTCCCATCGCCGTACATAGTTATAGGCTGGTTTTGTAATGCTTGAATAATAAAGTTACTAACGACACGACCGTCGTTTGGGTCCATGTGTGGGCCGTATGTATTAAAGATGCGAACAATTTTAATATCAGTTTCGTACATACGTTTGTGGTCAAACATAAGTGATTCGGCACATCGTTTGCCTTCGTCATAACATGCTCTAATGCCAATAGGATTAACGCTGCCCTTATAACTTTCTGGCTGAGGGTGTTTTTCAGGGTCCCCATAGACTTCGCTTGTAGAAGCTTGTAAAATACGAGCATTATTTTTTTGTGCTAGTTCAAGTATGTTTAGAATACCCAAAACACTTGTTTTTGTGGTAAATAGCGGGTCTTTTTGATAATGTGGAGGAGAAGCGGGACAGGCAAGATTGAAGATTAAATCGATATCAATATTTATGGGATTAATAACATCATGTTTGATCACATGAAAGTTTTCATGTTCAAGTAAGTGTGCAAGATTGGCCATGCGACCTGTGTATAAATTATCAAGTGCGATAACGCGATTATTAAGCTCTAAAAGTTTTTGACATAAGTGGCTTCCAAGAAACCCTGCTCCGCCAGTAACAAGAATCTTTTTATTTTTAATTACATTCTCAATCATAGCCTCTCTCTTTCAGGATTATTTTTTGCAACTATTGCAAGTTCACGTTATGCTCCTAATAATTTTAAAACTAGCATAGCGAAAATAACTATTTTGAAAAGGAGAAAATAGTTTATGGAATTATCACTCGTTGCGTTGCTCAGAAGACTTTTTAATCGTCAAGATAAAAAAAGAATACTGATTCTTTTGCTTGCATCGGTTATTGTTTCAGCGATAGAAACGGTGAGTATTTCTGCAATTATGGTCTTTATTGGTATTGCAACAAATTTTGAAGCCGTTCTTAGAAATAAGTACTTAGGCTCTCTCTATTATAAACTAGGCTTTGCTAAACCGAGTGATTTTGTTGTACTTATGGGGCTTGGACTTATAGTATTTTATTTTTTTAGAGCCATTTTATGTACGGTTCATATTTATTACATGAATAAGTTTGCTTATATGCGTGAGTATTTTTTTTCAAGACGTCTTTTTAAAATTTATTTAGAATTTAAGTATAAAGACCTTGTTCAAAAAAATTCTGCTAAAATAAGTGAAGCAATTTCTGGATATACAACAAATGCAACTCAAGTTATATCAGCACTATTAACTATTTTTTCGGAGCTTTTTACTGTTCTATGTATCTATTGTATGCTTTTTTATGTCAACTGGAAGATGACCATAGTGTTGTCATTTTTGCTTTCAATAAAAGTATTTTTTGTCGTTAAGACCTTTTCTAATCGTATTGCTCGGGCTGGCAAACGTCGTCAAAAATTTTCATTGCGCGCAGGCAAAACGTATGGGGAGTCGTTTGGAAATTATAAGTTCTTAAAGCTAGTTGCCAACCCAAAGCCGATTTTTGATCGTTATGCATCTGCGCGTTTTGGTTTAGCTCAAGCAAATACAGTAAACGCAGTTTGGCAGGCGTTGCCTAGATATGTTCTTGAAACAATAGGTTTTTTTATCTTGTTGAGCATAATAGTCTATGTTGTTTTTATGTATAACAATGCGTCGTTTGTTTTGCCGACAGTTTCTATGTACGCGTTAGCATTTTATCGTTTTATGCCGTCGCTTAATAAAATGGTCATGGGATATAATCAGATTATGTTTAATAAACATGCTCTGCAGCCGCTTTATAAGTTTTTGCTTCATGATTATGAGCAGCTTGGTAACGATCATATTATATTTGACAAGACGATAGAATTAAAAAATATAGCGTTTGCTTATACAGAAAAAGATAGCGTCTTGTCTAATGCAAATCTTGTTATTCCCAAAGGGCAACGAGTTGGTTTTGTCGGAGAAAGTGGTGCTGGCAAAAGCACAATAGTAGATATTGTTATGGGGTTGTTTCATCCACAAAAAGGCCAAATTTTTATAGACAAACAGCTTCTTACAATGCAAAACCTAAAATCATGGCGACGAAAAATTGGGTATATTCCGCAAACAATTTATTTATTTGATGGGACAATTGCTGAAAATATTGTTTGTGGGCGTGAATATGATGAAGAAAAAGTTATTATGGCTTTAAAGAAAGCGCATATTTATGATTTTCTTATGTCTAAAGATGGTTTGGAAACAAAAACGGGCGAGGGGGGAAGTAAGCTTAGTGGGGGGCACAAACAGCGTGTTGCTATCGCGCGGGCGCTTTATGCGGATCCTGATGTTCTTGTGCTTGACGAGGCAACGTCTGCGCTTGACAATGAGACAGAAAGTAAAATCATGGATGAAATTTATGATGTGAGTCAAGATAAAACGCTTATTGTGATTGCTCACAGGCTTACGACAATAGAGCGTTGTGACAGAGTATACAAGATAGAAGATGGCTTTACAATCGATGTTTCGGTGAGCCATTGTAGAAATAGACAAGCCCAAAATATTGCGATATGATCAACAAGATTTTTGATAACACAAAGGGGAAAGATGAAAGCATTAATCACAGGAATAACAGGACAAGATGGATCGTATCTTGCTGAGTTTCTTTTGTCCAAGGGATATGAGGTTCACGGAATAATTCGTCGAAGCTCGTCTTTTAATACCCAGCGCATTGATCACTTATATATTGACCCACTAGAACAAAAAACAAAATTATTTTTGCATTACGGCGATTTGTCGGATCCTGGGATCTTAAGTGATATTATCTGGAACATAAAACCAGATGAGATTTATAACTTAGGAGCCCAGTCGCATGTCAAAGTTTCTTTTGATATGCCTGAATATACAGGAAACGTAACGGGCATTGGTGTGACTCGTTTGCTTGATGCTATTAAGCGTAGTGGGATTAAAACGAAGTTTTACCAGGCATCGTCGTCAGAGCTCTATGGTTCTTCGCCTGCGCCGCAAAACGAACAAACGCCGTTTTATCCACGTAGCCCCTATGCTGCAGCAAAGTTATATGCCTACTGGATGACCGTTAATTATCGTGAATCGTATGATCTTTTTGCATGTAACGGGATTTTGTTTAATCATGAAAGCCCGAGACGGGGTGCAACGTTTGTAACCAGAAAAATTACACGAGCTGTCGCTGCAATTTTGTCCGGCAAACAAGAGAAGTTATATTTGGGGAATTTAAATGCCAAGCGAGATTGGGGTTTTGCCCCAGAGTATGTTGAAATGATGTGGCTTATGTTACAGCATGACAGTGCTCGAGATTATGCTGTTGGAACGGGAGAAAGTCATGCGGTTCGTGAATTTGTTGATAAAGCATTTGCATATACGGGTTTAGAGCTTGAGTGGGTAGGTACGGGTGTAAATGAATATGGTGTCGTGAAAAGTATAAATAATACGTGGGCAAATATTGTAACCGTCGGGCAAACACTTGTTTCTGTTGATCCAAAATATTTTAGACCAACAGAAGTAGAACACTTGCATGCAGATATAAGCAAAGCGCAAAAAGAATTACAGTGGCAGCCACGCGTTACATTTGATGAACTTGTAAAAATAATGGTCGATTATGATCTTAAATTTTCTAACATAAAACCTATTGGTCATGGGATAAACGTTTGTAAGAACAAAAACTTTACGTATACAGATCATAATGTTGCCCAGTTTCGTTAAGAGAAAGTGATGATTAAAGATGATTAAAATAGTTCGTATAGCACGATATGCTCTTTTTGGGATAATTATTTTTTTTGGTTTTGTTTCTGCTAAAAATATTATTTCTAAGAAAGCTTTGATTACGGGAATAACAGGGCAAGATGGTTCTTACCTCGCAGAGTTTCTTTTGTCTAAGGGATATGAAGTTCATGGGGTTATTCGTCGTAGTTCGTCTTTTAATACCAAACGCATCGACCATCTTTATATAGATCCTCTAGAGCAAGAAACAAAATTATTTTTGCATTATGGAGATTTGTCTGACCCTGGGATCTTAAGTGATATTATCTGGAACATAAAACCAGACGAGATTTATAACTTAGGGGCTCAGTCGCATGTTAAAGTTTCTTTTGATATGCCTGAGTATACTGCAAATGTAACAGGCATTGGCGTGACGCGTTTGCTTGATGCAATAAAACGTAGCGGGATTAAAACGAAACTATATCAAGCATCTACTTCTGAACTCTTTGGTTCTTCTCCGGCCCCACAAAACGAACAAACGTCGTTTTATCCCCGTAGTCCGTATGCTGTTGCAAAATTATATGCCTACTGGCTAACGATTAATTATCGAGAGTCGTATGATATTTTTGCATGTAACGGGATTTTATTTAATCACGAGAGCCCTAGACGTGGTCCAACGTTTGTAACGCGGAAAATTACACGAGCGGTTGCTGCGATTTTATCGGGCAAACAAAAAAAATTATACTTGGGTAATTTAGATGCAAGACGTGATTGGGGTTTCGCACCAGAATATGTTGAAATGATGTGGCTTATGCTGCAGCAAGATACGCCTCGAGATTATGTCGTAGGAACGGGAGAAAGCCATACGGTTCGTGAATTTGTTGATAAAGCATTTGCATATGTTGGCGTTGAATTAGAATGGATAGGAGCAGGGGTAAACGAGCGAGGCGTCGTAAAAAAAATAAGCGATAGATGGGAGCACCTAATCCGTGTTGGGCAAACGTTGGTTGGAATTAATCCAAAATATTTTAGGCCCACAGAAGTAGCGTTTTTACAAGCAGATATACGTAAAGCACAGGAAGAATTATCATGGCAGCCGCGAGTTACGTTTGATGAGCTTGTAAAAATCATGGTCGACTATGACTTTAAGCTTCATAGTATGAAGCCTATCGGTGATGGAATAAAAGTTTGCAAAGACAAGAATTTTACCTATGCACAGCATGATATTATGGGTGAGTAATATAAAGAGAGTGTTATGAAAACGTCTTCAAAAATATATGTAGCGGGACATGCGGGGCTTGTTGGTTCAGCTATTATGCGCATGCTAAAAAGGGCTGGATATACGAATATAATCACGCGAACGTTTTCAGAGCTCGACTTGCGAAATCAAGCAGCTGTCGAAAATTTTTTTAAACAAGAGCAGCCAGAATATGTTTTTTTAGCGGCAGCAAAAGTTGGCGGGATTCTTGCAAATAACACGTATAAAGCAGAGTTTATTTATGACAATCTTATGATTGCTACGAATATTATTCATGCTGCATATAAATTTGGCGTCAAAAAGCTTCTTAATCTTGGGTCTTCATGTATTTATCCTAAGTTAGCCCCTCAGCCGTTAAAAGAAGAATACTTACTCACAGGCCTTCTTGAGCCAACAAATGAGCCGTATGCGCTTGCAAAAATAGCAGCAATTAAGTTGTGTAGTTATTATAACGAGCAATATCAAACGAATTTTATGTCTGTCATGCCAACAAATCTTTACGGCCCGGGCGATAATTTTAATCTTGAAACGGCACATGTTTTACCTGCTTTAATTCGAAAATTTTACTTAGCAAAATTACTTCGGGAAGAAAGCTTTGACGCGATTATGTGTGATTTAACTCGTTATCCCGTTGGGCATGCACTAGATAAGATTCTTGAAAAAAACGACACAAAAGCACTTGCTTCGGTGCTTGAAAAAATTGGGATAACAAAAAAAAGTATCACGCTTTGGGGCTCAGGTACACCGTATCGAGAATTTTTATATGTCGACGACCTCGCTCAAACGCTGTTCTTTCTCATGAAAAATTATAATGCAAACGAGCTTGGAGAGTTTATTAATATTGGCATAGGTACAGATATTACGATTCGTGATCTTGCAGGTCTCATAAAAAATATCGTTGGGTTTGATGGCGAGATTTGTTATGACAGTTCAAAACCCGATGGAACTCCGAAAAAACTGCTTGATATTTCGCGGCTTAGAGATATGGGTTTATCAAAATTTATTTCTTTACAAGAAGGGATAGAAAAAACTTATCAATGGTATCATTCGAAGAACTTAAAAAAGTTTTTGTCTAAAGAGCGTGTTAGCGCAAAGAAAAAGGTAGATGCGTAATGTCATGGAAGTATTTGTTATGTATTCTTGCAATAGCTAGTTTTATTGGTGTTATTTTATTTTTTAAAATAGATACGTCTAAAAAAAAGTATAACTTTTCTTTAGAGCCGATTGATGTTGTTATTCCTTGTATAAAAAGTGATATGAGTACGCTTGACCTTGCGATTGCCGGAATTCGGGAAAATGGACACAATATTAGAAATGTTTTTATTGTTTCTTCTGAGCCATTTACTAAAAATGCTCTATGGATTGATGAAGCTATATTTCCATTTACAAAAGCAAGTGTCGCAAATGCCATATTTGATGGGGATAGCGAGCAAGCAAACAAATACATAAATCATAAGAAAACAAGAATCGGTTGGATATATCAGCAATTGTTAAAATTATATGCTCCATTTGTTATACCAGGAATATCAGAAAATGTTTTAATTGTAGATGCTGATACAATATTTTTAAACCCAGTTCGATTTCAGACGTCTTCAGGTGCTGCTTTTTTTAACCCAGGAACAGAGCATCATAAGCCATATTTTGAGCATGCAAAAAAACTTATTCCTGGTTTTAGAAGGGTATATTCTCAGCATTCAGGGATTGCCCATCACATGCTATTTCAGCGGAGTGTTTTAGAAGATTTATTTAACGAGATTAGAAACCTTCATAACGTTGAACCCTGGGTTGCTCTTGTGCAACAGATCGACAAACAACAGCTTTGGGGGTCTGCTCTTTCTGAATATGAAATATATTTTAATTTTGTTTTTGAGCGAAATAGTAACGTTAAGATTAGGCATTTAAAGTGGGATAATAGTGGTGATTTGGATAGTTTGCAGACGTTCAAAAAACAAGGGTGTCATTATGTTTCTTTTCATCACTATTTGAGAGGGCGAAAATGGCGACAAGATCAACGATTTGTCAAGCGATTATATAGATTTTTAGCAAGACAGGGGAGATCTTTATTAGCGGGTATTATTGGTGTAAACAAATAGGAGAGATAAAGTGTTGAAAACAAGAAAATTTTTTTTAGTGTTTGCTTTAATGTTTTTTTCATTGTTGCATTCAAATATGGCTCCAGAAGGATTTGAACGATTTTTGAACGATGTTTTTGTTGAAACTGGAACGCAAAAAGGTAATGGAATTTTATTTGCTTTAAGGGCTGGCTTTGCAGATATTCATTCTGTTGAGATTCTAGATGATTTTGTAAACAATGCGCGAAAGATGTTTCGAAATTATGATAACGTACGTATTTGGCAAGGGGACTCTGGAATTATCCTTTGGGACGTTATTAAAGAGATTGATAAGCCGATAACATTTTGGCTTGATGGGCATGCTGGCATGCCTCAAGAGCATGGTAATAATACGCCATTGTTAGCAGAGTTAGAACAGATAAAGAAGCATCCGATAAAAACGCATACGATTTTGATAGACGACATGCATTGTTGTGGGACTGTTTTATTTGATTACTTGACGAAAGAGCAAATAAAAGCAAAAGTTTTAGAAATTAACACAGATTATACGATTACCTATGTAGATGGTGGTGATCAGGCTGAGTATAAAGACAATATTATGGTTGCGATGGTTAAATAAGAAGATGGTTAAATAAGAAGGTAGAAGATCATGAAGTATTTTGTGTGCGTATTGAGCTTTCTTTTGGTGGGGAGTCTTTCGGCAAAAGTTTTTTATCCACCCAAAAGACAAGAGAGTAGACAATCAATGACGGGCTTGCGATCTTCAAGTGCCCCTTATATTTCTGGCGATACGTTTCGTGCAGCCGCAGATTTTATTTTTGATGAAAAACGGATGCCGCTTGATACGGATGCTATAAAAGAAGGGGATGCTATTTTTGTTAAAGTAGACTTTGTTCCGTTTTTTTTCAAAGAAGTTCACCCGTATATTACAAATCGCTATATTCTTATATCGCATAATGGTGATATGGCTGCGCCAGGAGCTTCTTTTAAGTATTTAGATGACGATAAACTTATTGCCTGGTTCGGGCAAAATTGTGATCGGGTTCATCCAAAGTTTGTTCCAATACCAATAGGAGTAGCAAATCAGTATTGGCCGTGGGGTAGCGTTAAGAATTTTGATCATGTGGTTCAAAATCGGGAAAATAAAGAGCGACCATGGTTAGCGTATCTTAATGTTTTAAAAACGCATCCGGAACGAAAAGTTGTTGAAAAGTTTTTTGCGGATAAACCTTGGTGCATAAAAGCTGCTCGCAAGCCTCACAAAGAATATTTAGAAGAGCTGATTTATGCGCGTTTTGTTATTTGTCCTCGAGGAAACGGGATTGACTGTCATAGAACATGGGAAGTGTTACTCATGGGTGCTATTCCTGTTTTAAAACATTCGATATTAGACCCTATGTATGAAGGGATGCCAGTAGTTTTGGTAAACGATTGGTCAGAAGTGACAGAAGCGTTTTTAGAAAAAAAGTATGAAGAAATTCAAACGCAAGCATTTAAAGAAGAAAGAATATTTGCAGGCTATTGGCTGAATTTAATTAAAGAAAAGCAAATAGACGCTGTAACAAACAATAAATAGGATTAAAACTGTGTTGGGCGCCAAAACAAATTTATTCAAAAGAATAGTTATTTTATGCTTTATGCTTTTGCCTACGCTTGTTCAGGCTCAGGTTCTTGTTTTTGTGCACTTAGGAGATACGCTTCCAGCGTATCTTGAGGACGCTGTTTGGCAAGCCCGTTTGTTTAACCCCAATACAGACATCTATGTTATAGCAGACAATAATGCGTTACAAAAACCGCATAATTTACACGAATATGCGCATGTTATTCTTACGCAAATGCTTAAACCCTCAGAGCAACACGTGTTGTTTTTAAGAAATTTAAAGCTTGATAAAAGAGACAGAAGAGTGTTGGGGGCTTGTGCTATTGAGCGCTTTTTGTATTTGCATGACTTTATGCTGCAATATGATGTTCAAGATGTTTTTCATTTAGAGAACGACAATCTTTTGTTTTTTGATTTAAACGAATTACTTTCTGTTTTTAAACAGAATTATTCCGGGATTGCCGCAACGTTTGATAACGATATGCGTTGTATCCCTGGCTTTGTGTATGTCGCAAACAAAGAGACGATGGCGCATTTGGCTGATTTTTTTGCAAAAAACATAATGTCTCGCTTAAGTGATATGCATGTTTTAGGTTTGTATAAAAAAAGATATCCTGAGCTTATAAAAACGCTGCCAATTGTGCCAGCGGCGTATCACAAAGCGTATTTGCTTAAAAGCGCAACGGGGCTTAAAACACAAGGCCCTGAGGCTTATTCTGCTCACATAGATAAGTTTAAATCTCTTTTTGATGCGGCGGCTCTTGGGCAGTATTTAGGTGGGACAAATTGTCCGAATCCAGTTCCGGGTTTTATTAACGAGAGTTGCTTATTTAATCCAGCACGTTTTAAGTATGCATTTAAAATAGATGCTTTAGGCCGGCGAGTTCCATATCTTGTGTTTCACGATAATACGTATCGTATAAATAATTTGCATGTTCACTGTAAGAAATTAACTAAGTTTTTATCAAAAGATCGAACGAAAATAGAAAAGAAACATATTCAAGATAAACAAACACAAGAAGAAAAAAAACGTGAATATAATTTCTCACATGAGCCTATAGACGTTGTTATCCCGTGTATTAAAAAAGATACAAGAATATTAGATCGAGTTATAGATGGGATAAAAAAGAATGGCGAAAATATCAGGCAAGTGTTTGTCGTTTCTCCTGAAAAGTTTTCGGAAAAAGCTTTTTGGTTTGACGAAAAGAAGTTTCCATTTACAAAACAAGATGTTGCACGGGTTTTGTTTAATGACGATCTGGAGCAAGCGCAGCAGTATCTTTGTGATAAGAAATCACGAGTTGGCTGGATATACCAGCAGCTGCTAAAGTTTTATGCTCCATTTGTTATTCCAGGGATATCTCAAAACGTTTTAATTTTAGATGCTGATACAATATTTTTGAATAAAGTTCGATTTCAGGCGTCTTCTGGCGCTGCTCTTTTTAATACGGGAAGAGAATATCATAGGCCATATTTTGTGCATGCTAAAAGAGCTATTCCTGGCTTTAGAAAAGTATATGAGCAATGCTCTGGGATTACACATCATATGTTGTTTCAGCGATGTGTGCTAGAAGATTTGTTTCGAACAATTCGGGATACCCATAAGCTTGAACCTTGGGTTGCTCTTGTTAAACTGATAGACCATAGATATCTTTATGCTGGTTTGTCTGAGTATGAGCTTTATTTTAATTTTATTTTTGATCGAAATAAAAACGTAAAAATGCGACACTTGATGTGGAAAAATAGTGATGATCTAGAAAGCTTAGAAGTATTTAAAAAACAGGGATATCATTATGTTTCATTTCATGCACAATCGTTAAGGCAGCGAGAGCTATATAACGTTGGTATTTTTAGAAAGATATATCGGTTTGCGGGGAGGCTTTTGAGATTGTTGTTTTGGACAGTTTAAAAAAAATAAAATGGGATTGTAGCTGTGAAATATAAATCGATTTTAGTAACAGGAGGGACAGGGTCTTTTGGAAATGCTTTTATCAAGATTGTTTTAGAGCAATATCCAGACGTAGAACGCATCGTTGTGTTTTCTCGCGATGAGTTTAAACAATTTGTGATGTCTAATAAACCTGAGTTTAAAGATAATCCCAAGTTACGTTTTTTTATTGGAGATGTTCGAGATAAAGATCGTCTGTATCGTGCTTTTGATGGGATAGATGTTGTTATTCATGCGGCAGCTCTTAAGCAAGTGCCATCATGTGAGTATAATCCTTTTGAGGCGGTTAAAACGAATATTTTGGGAGCCCAAAATGTTATTGATGCAGCTATAGATAAAAACGTCAAAAAAGTTATTGCGCTGAGTACTGATAAAGCATGCGCTCCCGTAAATTTATATGGAGCAACGAAGCTTTGTTCGGATAAATTATTTATTGCAGGCAATGTGTATTCTGGAACTCATGATACGAAATTTTCGGTTGTGCGCTATGGCAATGTTGCAGGAAGCAGAGGTTCTGTGATTCCATATTTTAAAGAGCTTATGCAAGCGGGGGCGCAAGAGTTTCCGATTACAGATTTTAATATGACCCGGTTTTGGTTAAAGCTTGAAGATGCTGTGTATATGGTATTAGAAGCGCTTGATATTATGCAAGGCGGGGAGCTTTTTGTCAAAAAAATCCCATCTATGAAAATAACGGATCTTGCTAAAGCAATTAATCCAGCGGTTGAATTGCGTCATGTTGGTATTCGCCCCGGGGAAAAAATTCACGAAGTTATGATAACGCGTGAAGATGCTCGCAGAACAATAGAGCAAGATAAATATTACATTGTTCAGCCTGAATATACGTTTTATGGAGCTCGAAAAGTTCCTATTCAGGGGAATCCTGTAGCGCATGATTTTGAGTATCATAGTGGCAATAATGCTGATTGGTTAACGATTGCAGAGATGAAAGAAATTTTGTGAAAAAGTACACCTATGGCAAACAATCTATTTCATGGTCAGATATTTGGGAGATTGTAAAGACATTGCGTTCGCCTTGGCTTACACAGGGGCCGAAAGTAAAAGAATTTGAGCAAGCGTTATGTGATTATACAGGAGCGCGCTATGCTGTTGCTGTAGCTAACGGGACAGCCGCATTACATCTAGCGATGCTTGCTCTTGATTTAGGACCGGGTTTTGAGGGCATCACATCACCAAATACTTTTTTAGCGACAGCTAATTGTATTTTATATTCTGGCGGGCAACCGAAATTTGCAGATATCGAACAAGATACAGCAAATATTGATCCTATAGAAGTTCGAAAACAAATTTCTTCTAAAACCCGTGTTCTTATTCCTGTGCATTTTGCGGGGCAATCATGTGATATGCAAGAAATAGCAGCTATTGCAAAGAAGCATAATTTATTTGTTATCGAAGATGCTGCCCATGCAATTGGGTCAGAATATAAGGGACAGAAAGTGGGTTCGTGTAAATATTCTGATATGACGACGTTTTCGTTTCATCCTGTTAAAACAATAACGACAGGTGAAGGTGGTGCTATTACGACAAACAATAAAGATTTATACGAAAAACTTTTAATGCTACGAACACACGGTGTAACAAAAGATACGTCTTTGTTAACACAAAACGATGGTCCTTGGTATTATCAAATGCATAATTTGGGTTTTAATTATCGCTTAACAGATATGCAAGCAGCTTTGGGGATTTCTCAACTTAAAAAGCTTGATAAATTTGTAAAGCGTAGAAGAGAGATTGTAGACCGTTATAAGACGTTATTATCAGGGGATAAACGCTTTTCTTTTCTCAAAGAAAAAGATTATTCAAAGGCGTCGTTTCATTTGTGTCCACTATTAATTAACTTTGATGAAGTTACATCAAGCAAAAAAGAAATTTTTGAACGCCTACAAAAAAATCATTTGTTTCTTCAGGTGCATTATATTCCTGTACATACACAGCCATTTTATAAAAAGTTGGGATTTAAAAACGGTGACTTTCCTGTAGCAGAAAAATATTATGAGCAGGCTTTGTCATTGCCGTTATATCCAATGCTAAAAAATAGTGATGTCAAAAAGATAGTAAGTATTATCAAGAAGGTTTCCCAGTAAGGATATATAAGAAAACAATCATTTTAGTTTTGATGTATGAGCGAGATTATAAAATTTAGTAAGAAAGGATTGAGTATGGTCCCACAAAAATATTCTAGAAAAAAGCATGAGCTTGGTTTTTACCAGGCCGATCCCACCCCATCTCAAGAAGAATTAAAATCTTTCTACGAAAATGAATATTTTCAAAGTGGATACAAAGGAGGGTATAAAAAAAAGTATTCGAAAGATGAAATTGATCACATTGAGAATAAGGCGAAAATTTCGGAATATATTTGGGGTAAATTTGGAGATAAAAAAGTTGGCACATTATTAGATATTGGAGCAGGAGAAGGCTTTTTTAGTAATTATTTTTTTCAAAAAAATTGGAATGTTGTATTGTGTGACTTTGCTTCTTATGGTGTGGAAAATTATAATCCTCATCTTTTGAACCATTTTGTTTGTGGTAATTTTTATGAATTTCTCGATGAAAAAATAAAAAGCTCAGAAACGTATGATTTTATTAATATGGATGCTATTTTAGAGCATGTTGCTGATCCTGTTTTGTTACTTGAAAAAGTTCGTGAAGTTATGACGAAGCAGTCATTATTACGAGTTCGTCTTCCAAATGATTATTCGTGTTTTCAAAATTTTTTGTTTTCACAAGGGATCATTGGCGCGGATCCATGGTTTGCTCCTCCGGAACATTTGAATTACTTTACTTTTTCTTCTCTTGAGCAATGCTTAAAAAGCAAGGGATTTAAGATTGAATTTTTTTTAGGGATGATTCCTATAGAAATGTATTTGCTCAATGAGAACTCTCATTATTATAAAGATAAAAAAAAAGGAAAAGGTGCATATAAAGCATCGTGTTTATTTGAAGAATATATGATGTCTCAGGGTATAGAAAATTATGTTGAATATATGAAAGCTGCAGCAAAATGTAATTTTGGTCGAAGGATTTTAGCATATGTTTCTTTGGAGAAATAGCAAATGCACGAAAATTCCTTTGTTTGTTTGACGAAGAAAAGATTTGATTTTAATGAGCATTCTTTGGTTCCAATTCGATATGAAGATATTTTTTTGATTAAGGATTGGAGGAATAAACAGGTATCAATTTTACGACAACAAGAATTATTAACGGATAGTCAGCAGGAAGCTTATTACCAGAGATGTATTTTGCCACAGTTTTTTTCTTCGACTCCAAATTTTATTTTGTTTAGCTACTTACATGAATCTCGTTGCATTGGATATGGAGGGCTTGTTCATATTGATTGGTTATCAAAACGAGCAGAAGTTTCTTTTTTGTTAGATCCAGGATTTACGTCTGATGATAAAGTTTATACGCAAAAGTTTTCTATTTTTCTTTCTTTGATTAAAGAAGTTTCGTTTAATGTTTTGTCGTTTAATAAGATTTTTACAGAGACATATGATATTAGGTCTGTTCATATTCAAGTTCTTGAAAAAAGTAGTTTTAGAATTGAAGGTCGATTAAGGCAACATGTTTTTATTGAGCAAAAATATGTTGATTCGTTGATGCATGGATATTTAAAGGAAGATTACTATGGTTGAATGGAAAGGGAAAAGAGTTTTTGTTAGTGGGGGGGCTGGTGTTATAGGTAATGAATTGGTATCAAAGTTGTATAATTTTGGTGCGACAGTCTTTGTTGGCGATCTGGAAAAAAGACCAAAAAGTTGGTCTGATAAGATAAGGTATCGTCAGGGTGATTTGAATTATATTGCTCAAGAAGAATTACTAGATTTTAATCCTGAGTATTTTTTTCATTTAGCTGCAACGTTTGAGCGCTCAACAGAAACATATGATTTTTGGCAAGAAAATTATCATCATAATGTACGCCTGAGCAACCATTTAATGAATTGTTTGAAAGATTCAACAGATTTAAAAAAAGTAATCTTTGCTTCAAGTTATTTAATTTATGATCCAAAGCTTTATAATTTTACTCAATCGCAACAAAATGCAGTTAGGCTTAAAGAAACGGATCCTATTTATCCAAGAAATTTATGTGGTGCTGCTAAATTGATGCACGAGATAGAGCTTAGGTTTTTAGATGAATTTAAAGCAGAGAAGTGTGAGTTTGTGTCAGCTCGTATTTTTAGAAGTTATGGTAAGAATTCTCAAGATATAATATCTCGTTGGATTCGATTACTGTTGCAAAATAAAGAATTAAATGTTTACAGGCTAGAGGGAATATTTGATTACATTTATGCAGGAGAGGTTGCGCAAGGCTTATTAAGACTTGCTGGGGATTCTATTAAAGGAGTGTTCAATCTTGGAAACGACAATGCGCGTAGGGTAAAAGATGTTCTTGATGTGCTGAAAAAGTATTTTCCTAAGATGAAAACGATTCATGTTGCTTCTGATATTTCCTATGAAGCGTCTCAAGCAAATATGGAGTTTTTTGAAAAGGCTATTGGGTGGAAACCAGCAAGGCAATTAGAAGACGTTATCCCTGAAATTATAAAGCATGAGAAACAGCATGTGAAATATAACAAAAAAGAAGAATCAGAAGTGATATTTAATGTTTTGGTAACAAGTATTTCTAAAAAAGTAGGTTTAATTAAATCTGTAAAAAGGGCTTTGGAAAAGCTGGGTGTTCCTGGGAAGATATATGGTGCTGATTGTAGCAATGAGTGCATAGCAAAATATTTTGTAGATAGTTTTTGGCAGATGCCTAAGCTATCTGAACTGTTGATTCAAGATCTGATTGATTTTTGTGTGAAAGAAAACATCACTGCTATTATTCCAACAAGAGATGGAGAATTAGAGTTTTTTGCTGAATACAAAGATACGTTAAAAACGCATGGAATTTCTGTTATGGTTTCAAATAAAAATGCAATTTTGACATGTGTCGATAAATTGCGTTTTTTTGAACAAACACGAGAATTTAATTTTCCTGTGATACAAACGGTTCAAAATATAGATACGCTTAATGTGAAACAGTATGTTGTTAAGGAAAGATTTGGAGCAGGAAGCAGCAAGATTGGATTAAATTTAACGTATGAACAAAGTAAAACTTATGCAAAGCAATTGCAAGATCCTATTTTTCAGCCATTTATAGAAGGGAAAGAATTTAGTCTTGATTTGTATATAGATTTGAACAGTAAAACAAAGGGGACAGTTATTCGCCAGAGAGATGTGGTTGTTCAGGGTGAATCTCAGATTACAACAGTTGTTAAAAAACAGGACTTAGAAAAGATGTGTTCTGAGTTTGCTCAAAAATTGGGTCTTTATGGACATGTAGTTTTACAAGCTTTGGAGATTTCTGATGGATCTTATCACATAATAGAATGTAATAGTAGGTTTGGTGGAGCCTCTACGTTAGGCTTAGCTTCAGGATTAGATAGTTTTTATTGGTTTTTTCTTGAATGTTTAGGAAGTAACATTGATGAATATTGTTTCCTGCCTACGAAAATGATAAAGAGACAGGTTCGTTTTGCGGAAGACTTGGTGATTGATGGTTCTAGTTTTTGATTTGGATGACACTTTATATGATGAGATTACTTTTGTAGATAGTGGGTTTAGAGCGGTATCTAAATATCTACACGATACACATGATGTTTGTAAGCAAAAAAGCTTTTCTTTTATGCTAGATCATTTAAGAGATCATGGTCGAGGAAAAGTTTTTGATGAACTATTAACAATGATAGGTTTGCATTCAAAAAAAAATGTTAAGGCGTGTCTTTTTGTTTATCGAACACATAAGCCAAAAATTAAATTATTTGATGATGCGCAACGTTGTCTTTTAAGATGCAAAGATTTGCCTCGTTATATTGTAACAGATGGTAACAAATGTGTTCAAAAGAGTAAGATTACTTGCTTAGGATTATATAATCAGATGAAATTTTGTTATGTTACTCATCAGCATGGGATACACAATGCAAAGCCATCTCCTTACTGCTTTTTAAAAATATGTGAACGTGAAAAAGTTCCTCCAGGTCAGGTTTTTTATATTGGGGATAATCCAAATAAAGATTTTGTTGGAATTAAGCCGTTGGGATTTAAGACAATTCGAATTTTACGGGGGCACTATAAAGATCTTGTTTTGTCAAATCAATATGAAGCTGATTATTCTATAAATTCGCTTGATTTTTTAACAAATGATTTTTTGAGTAATTGCATGAAAAAGAGAAGGGTTAATAAATGTCAGACGTAATCGAAATAGGGGGTAGGAAAATAGGGAAAGATTTTTCGCCGTTTATTATTGCTGAGATGTCGGGAAATCATAATCAGTCATTGGATTGTGCTTTGCAAATAGTTGAGGCGGCAGCAAAGACAGGGGTTCATGCTTTAAAATTGCAAACGTATACCGCTGATACGATAACTCTTGATGTTAAAGATCGTGATGATTTTTATATCAGCGATAAAAAAAATTTATGGCATGGAAATACGCTTTATGATCTGTACAAAAAGGCGCATACGCCATGGGAGTGGCATAAACCAATTTTTGAGCGATGTAAAGAACTAGGTCTTATTGTTTTTAGTACGCCGTTTGATGAGACGGCAGTAGATTTTTTAGAGACGTTAAATGTATCCTGTTATAAAATTGCGTCTTTTGAGAATGTTCATGTGCCATTGATAAAAAAAGTTGCTTCAACTGGAAAGCCTATAATTATTTCGACTGGTATGGCAACTATTTCTGAAATTGATGAAGCCGTTAGAGTTGCTCGAGATGCCGGTTGTAAAGACTTAGTTTTAATGAAGTGTACAAGCAACTATCCTGCAGATCCGAAAGAGTCAAATCTTATGACGATTCCTCATATGCAAGATTTGTTTAAATGTCAGATAGGCCTCTCAGATCATACCTTAGGGATAGGTGTGCCTGTTGCAAGTGTTGTTTTGGGTGCGACGGTTATTGAAAAACATTTTGCGCTTTCAAAAGAAATTGGTATTGATGCAGCTTTTTCTTTAACTCCTAATGAAATGAAACAATTAGTTCAAGAAACGACAATTGCTTGGAAAGCTCGTGGAAATATTCATTATGGACCAACGAATGACGAAAAACGATCTCTTAAATTTAAACGTTCTTTGTATGTGTCAAAAGATATTAAGGCTGGAGAGGTTTTAACGAAAGATTGTGTCAGAGTTGTTCGACCTGGTTATGGGTTACAACCAAAATATTATGAACAATTGTTGGGAAGGAAAATAAGACAAGATGTTAAAAAGGGAACTCCATTATGTTGGGATTTGCTTATAACGTAACAATAGAACCATGTGATGTTTTGTTTTGAGTTGTTAGGATTTGTTTTGTGAGTAAAAAGTCGGCCCAGGCTAGATCGAGAGGATTGTCAATATCAACAGAGCGTTCTATTGGTAAAAAGAATGGGGTAATATTTGATCCGTGAAATTCTTTTTTTTCTAAAAATTGTTTTGTTTTTATAAAAATAATAGATCCATCATGGCGATATAGTTGTTCTAATTCTTGTGTGCGCTTCATGTATTTTATTCCAAAGAATGGTTGAGCTTTATTGTTTTTTATTACAATGGCTCGTTGAGGAGGATGAGAGAAGGGGATCATGCTCATCAAGCATGATGTTTTTGTTTTTTCAAAAATATTGTAGGCATTTTGAATATCTGTACTTACTCGAAGAGGGCTCGTGGGCAAGAGTACTGCAAAATTTTCATACATGATTTTTTGTTCTAAAAAATTATGTATAATGTAGAGACATACCTCTTTAACCGTTGAGGTATCGCAAGAAAGTTGAATGGGGCGTTTTTTGCATTCTACTTTTGTATAGGATGATGCGATATTAAGAACGGTTTTACTTTCTGAAGAAACACAAATTGTTTCGAAGATATTACTACCTATGGCCGCTTCTATTGAATAACTAACAAGAGGTTTGCCCTTAAGTAAGGCTATGTTTTTAAGAGGAAATCTTTTTGAATTTCCTCGAGCAGGAATTATACATAATGGTTTATTGATTATTTTCATGATATTTTTTAAACGTCGTTCCAGCTAATTGTTTGATTTTCTTTGAGTGTGCGTTTAAGGGATTTGCCAATAAAAAAGTTTATATATTCAGGTGAGATTCCATTTTCAGGTCGTTTGCTTGCAAGCATGCTTTCTGTAATTACTGTTCCTACAGGGATATTGTTATTTGCGACAAGGCTGCGAAATCCTTTTTTTCGTTCGAGTAAATCTCCTTGAGATGGTATTATTTGTTTTGTCCCTAATGCTTTTTGGACATTTCTTATTTGTGTGACGTAATTTTTGAATTCATTGGGTTCCATAGATAAAATATGATGATGTCCTGGGAGAGATCGACTGAGAGTAAGTCGCTTTTCGATAAATGTGCTTCCTAAGGCAATAGAGATTATATCCATATCGGTATTAGTGTCTGTAGATGAAAAGCCGACTTGTGTGTTAAATGTGTGTTTCATGTATGGAATTGCTTGCATGTTTATTTCATCATAGTTTTTTGTGTGATAACAATGTACAAAAATCATCTCATGATCTTTTATGATTTTTATAGCATTCATAATTTCAAAAACGGTTGCGGGACCGGTGTCGATAATGACGGGTTTTTGTATTTGACTAATTCCACGCCACATTGGAATGTTATTAAAATCCCACGAACTGACTTTTAAAGCATCAAGATTTAATTTTTTTGCATACTCAATACCACTTGGAGAATTTATGGTGGCAAACAAAATTACCTTTTTTTTATCAGCGTATTTTTTGAGCTCGTACCATTGGTCTAGAGAAAACCGTAGTTTATTAAGCATATCATACATGTTTTCGCTTTTTTCTCCAGAGAGTGTTTTGTATTTATAAATTGTTGAATGGTCGGACATAATTTCGTCAGGGAACCAAAAGATAAATTTGATAGCATCTGCTTGTGATTCTGCTACGACATCAATAAGCTCTTTGGATATATTCATATCGTAGTTACAAGTAACACCTGTTTCTGCAGTAATAAATAATGGATGGTTTGGTCCGATAAAGCGAGAACCAATTTTGATGTCTTTCATTAAATTCCCCTTGAATTTAGTTTTTTATTTTTGAATTTTAAGATATTATAAAAAGTATGTATGGTCAATCAATTAAAAGTGATTGGTTGGGGTTGGTTTATTTATGGCGGAATGTGTAAGTTTAGATTTTGGGAGTAATATTAGAGGTATTTTTTTAGCAAATTGGTATCTTTTTTTGTACGACAAGGTGTTATTTGGAGAGGACGATATATCAGGATAAAATTTAAGAGATAGAATGCTTATTTTTGGGCAAAAGACTCAAAAGTTAAGGGTTCAGACAATACGTATTTCTATGATAAAAAGCTGAGTCGTCTTGATCAGGTTGTGTCTACCAAGTATACAAATAAGATGACAGGTATTTGTTCTGATAGGAAGCCGTATTCAGAAAAATATAAGTCATGTGAAACAACAATTGAATTTTTTGAGCAGCTTCTGGTGATTAAACAGTATTGTTTTTTTTAAAGATATCGCTATTTAGAATCTTTCAAAACGAACAATTTTAGATGTTTTTCCGTATAAAGACTTTGAAAAATTATAGATTTAAGAGCAAACTTTTTATGTAGGAGGCATAATGAGTACAGTTGTTAGGATTGTGAAAAATATATCAAAGTGGTTTGTTCCAGAAGGAGTTTGTTCTGTTGGGCAAAAGTGTGTAAGAAAAGCTAAGCGTGCTTATTCTAGAAAGTATAATCATATATTACGAGAAAATGTTTGTTTTAAAAATATTCATAAAAATGATAGGTGTTTTATTATTGGAACAGGAGAATCGCTTTTAACTCAAGATTTGACGGTTTTATCTCAAGAAATTTGTATCGGGTTGAATTTATTTTATCTACATAAAGATTATCACAGAGTTAGTCCTCGGTACCATATTTATAGTGGCTTAATTAATCACCTACATTTGTCTGAAGATTTTGGGTTGAAGTTTTATTCTGAATTGGAATGTAAGCTCAAATGTAAAAACTTTTTTACACATTTTGGAGATTATGCGTTTATAAAAAAACATCGGTTATTTAAGAATAAAATTAGTGTTCAATATGTTGATTTTCATGATAAGTTGGATTATATTTTTGCCAATGGAGTTGATCTTTCAACTCAGACATTTCATGTTGCGAATGTAGCATTACAATCTATTTTGGTAGCGATTTATATGGGTTTTAAAGAAATATATCTTATTGGTTTGGATCATGATTGGATAGCAAAGTTTCATCAGAAACAACAGTTACATTTTTATAAAGGGAATTTATTTGCGAATGATGGTTTTCCTGATTGGAATAAGATAAATGGCCCTGATTTTGAACATGTTTTGCAAATGACAACAGCGATGTGGAATCAGTATAAGAAAATAAAGCGATTTTGCGATTCTAACAATATAAAAATTTATAATGCAACCGCTGGAGGATTATTGGATGTTTTCCCTCGCGTTAATTATAAGCTGTTATTTTAGTTTTTAAGTAAAAGAAGGCTTGATTGTATGAAGAATCCTATAATTTCTGTAGTTCTTGGTTCATATAATCGTATAAAATTTTTGCCGTTAGCTATAAATAGTATTCGTGAAGAGTTTTATAATTTTTTACCAAAAATAAACTATGAAATTATAGTCGTCGATGGGGGTTCTGATGATGGATCGCTAGAATGGCTTTGCGAGCAGAAAGATATTATTACGGTTGTGCAGCATAATCGTGGCGATTGGCTTGGGAAAGAGATCGAAAGAAAGTCATGGGGGTACTTCATGAACTTGGTGTTTAAAATGGCCCAAGGTAAATATATTTGTATGGTAAGCGACGATTGTATTCTTGTGCCTGGGGCTATAAAAAATGGGTATGATTTATTTGAGCAAAAGTTAAAAGAAAAAAAGAAAGTAGGGGCGCTTGCTTTTTATTGGCGAGAGTCTTTTCTCGAAGAGGCTTATAAAGTTGGCATGCCCGCTAAAAAGATCATGTATGTAAATCACGGCATGTATTTAAGATCAGCCTTACAAGAAGTAAATTATATAGACGAAGATACGTATAACTTTTATTTTGCAGATATAGACTTGTGTTTTAGATTGTGGGATGCAGGATATGAAATACTAGATTCGCCAGATTCGTATCTTGAGCATTATCCCCATGCGAATGTGAATGTGCGTAAATCGAACAAAAAAGACACTGATCATGATTACAAGAAATTTTTGGCTCGGTGGACAAAAAAAATACCTGAACTTACGACACGCAATCTAGGAGATCTTAAAAAGAAGAAATTTTTTGATAAAGCTATGACGTGTAATCGATTTAAACAGGAGCATGAAGTCGTTTTAAAGACACATCCAAAATTGTTTCAAGGGCCAGTATGGCATCAAGAGTTATATGGGGCTATAAAATGGAGAGTGCGTGCTGTTCGCAAAAAAATAAAAGAAGGGTTTTGGTTATGAGCAGTAATGCTTTTTTTACACCTGTTTTATTTATCATTTTTAATCGTTCAGAACATGCTCAAAGAGTTTTTCAAAAGATAAAAAAAGTAAAGCCGAAATATTTATTTGTAGCTGCTGATGGGCCGCGGGTAGGGGTTGATGGGGAAGAAAAAGAATGTAACGCAGCCAGAAATATTATACAGGCTGTTGATTGGGACTGTGAAGTTAAAACGTTATTTCGAGATGAAAATTTGGGATGTGGTAAAGCGATAAGTTCGGCTATTGACTGGTTTTTTGATCATGTTGAAGAAGGCATAATCTTGGAAGATGATTGTGTGCCAGACGATTCTTTTTTTTATTTTTGTCAGCGATTACTCAAAGACTATAAAGATCACGAAAACGTTATGATGATTAGCGGAACGAGTTATTTTTTTAACAAAGTGAACAGAAAAGAAAGTTTCTTCTTTTCGAAATATTATTCTATTTGGGGGTGGGCGACGTGGCGACGCGCATGGAAGTTTTTTGAATATGACATAGAAAAATGGGATTCGAAAGAAGTTTTAGGAAGCTTAGAAGTTTTTTTAAAGGATCGACGGGTTAGAGAGTTTTGGGTAGATAATTTAAAAAAAGTATGCAAGAAAGATGTTGATACATGGGATTATCAGTGGGCTTATGCGTGTATAAAACAGCAGGGTTTTTCTATTGTTTCTGTTGTTAATCTTGTATCAAATATAGGATTTTCGGGGGCTCATGGTAATGGTACTAAAAGTATTTTTCACCAGATGCCTGTTCGAGCGATAGAAAGCGATCTGCTTGTTGCCCCTAACAATATACAATGGGATAAATCGTTAGACAAAAAGCTTTATGATGTAATTTTAACGGTAATGCCAAAACGTTCTATTTTTAGTATGGGTGTAAGTGTGGTGAAAAAAGCATTAAAGTTTTGTATTCCATCACAAAAAGCACAAGCGTTTTTAAAGCAAAAATATCGTGTTTTCAAAGAAAAGATTATGCAAAGAACAAGATCATAAAAAGGGCCATGTGTGAGTATTCAGTTGTTAAAAAAAGTAGCCAAAAAAATTTTAGGTAGGGATCAGAATAGTTGGGAGCGTGCGATTACGGTTTACCCTAAACATAAAAAGGCGATAGGGAGAGTTCTTTTTAGCTACTTAGAGCAGGCTGTTTTATGGAAACCCAATGACATTCGATTTAATGCTCACAGTAACCTTTGGGAGAGTCGCGAAATTGTCAGAATTTTTAATTCATATGGTTTTATTGTTGATTGCATAAACTGGAACAATAGGCGCTTTTGGCCTAAATGTTCGTATGATATTGTGTTTGACATACACGTTAATTTGCAGAGACTTACTCCTGTTGTTGGAAAAGAAACAAAAAAGCTTTTGCATTTGACTACAAGTCATGTATGGTTTTCGCGGGACGCTGAGTTAAAACGGGTTCATGCGTTAGAACAGCGAACAAAAGCATTTTATACCCCTAAGCGAATTGTTGATTATTTAGATTGGGCTGAGCGATCGTTACGCTTAGCTGACACCTGTTCTTTGATTGGCAATAAGCATACGTTAAGTACGTATCCAGAAGAATATAGAAAAAAGATTTCGACAGTTACTGTTTCTGCGTCACGATTAAAATATATTAAAAGTTCAGACGATTATGTTCCAGAAACGCGAGAATTTTTGTGGCACTATGGTGGTGGGGCTGTTCACAAGGGATTAGATTTAGTTCTCGATGTTTTTAAAAAAAATAAAAATCTTGTTTTAAACGTAATAGGACGGCTAGAATCTGAACGAGATTTTCTAAAAATTTACGAACAAGAACTTTTTCACTGTTCTAATATTAGATATTATGGTTGTTTGTTCCCAAGTAGCGATAAATTTATAGAAATTATTAAGCGGGTCTTTTGTTTTATTGCCCCATCGTGTAGTGAAGGAATATCGCCAGCTGTTGTTACGTGTTTGCAGTTAGGACTATTTCCAATCATAAGTAGAAATAATGGGATTACGTTGCCGAATAATGCTGGGCTGTATCTAGAAACATGTGCAACAAGTGAAATTGAAAATGTAGTGAATCAGGCTATGTCGTTATCAAAAGATGAGCTTGAAGATCAGATAGCTTCCTGTCAGAGTTTTGCGTTAAAAGAATTTTCACGAGAAAAGTTTTCATCTGACATGAGTGCTTTTTTGGGAAAAATATTGGTGTAAATTTATAAAAGGGTTTGTAGCGATGCAAGAGCAAAAGGACAATGAGAATAAAAAGAGTATCGTTTTTTCTTGGCAACATAATGAGTTTGATCAATTATTAAAGAGTTGTGAGCGAACCGACGATGTTGCCATTACGTTAAAATATTTGAAAAATAAAAATTGGAAAATTCTTGAAACAGGTTGTGGTCTTGGGCGTGTTGTCAAATATCTTTATGACAAAGGTTTAAAAAATATCTATGGGATAGAGATAAATCAAGATTCTGTTGCCTGGCTTAATAAATCGTTTCCTGACTTAAATATAGAGCACGGTGATATTTTAAACATGAAATATCCCTTGAATTCGTTTGATATGGTTTTGTCGTATGGCCTTATTGAACATTTTCCGGATGGGCCTGATGCCCCGCTGAATGCTCTTTATAATGTTTTAAAGCCAGGCGGGATTGGAATTATTACGGTGCCTAGTTTTAATCTTTTGCGCAGAATAAGTTATGCATTAAGCTTTATTGACCCAAGAAAAAATAATCTTGTTCGAAAGGCTTTTAGCAAGCCACATAGAAAATGGAATAGAAAGCGCTTTTCGTATTACATTGATCCTCAGCGGGGTAATTTTTTTGAGTATCGTTTTACGCCGAAACAATTTGAGACTGTTTGTAAGCGGGCTGGGTTTGATATTATTGAGAGTACTCCCATTGCTCATATTGATGGGTTGTTCCACTCAGTTTTTAGGCCGTTTGTTTCTTTTAAGAATTGGGAATTTAAAGTTAGTAAGTCGGGAGTGCTTCTTAATAAATTATTTAAGAAAGTTCCGTTTTTGCATAATCACATGCATGCGTGTGTTGTAAGAAAACCTGTGAACGAAAAATAAAATTATAGATTAACGTGTGACGAGTAATAGTGAAGATTTTGCATATTTTAGGTTCTACGCGAAGATTGGATACATTTCCATCTGTTTATAACGCACTATATTTATTAGCGTCTAAAGGCCTTGTAAATCATATAGCAACAGCAGGGGCTCTTGTTTCTTTTGGTGTTTATGTCTCTGGGCATATTAAGCTTACGCAGGATTTTTTTTCAAATATATCGATTTTATATCGAGATATTAATAATTACGATTATGTTATTGCTTACGAGCCATCAGATATGGAGCTTTTGGGTATGGTTTCTTTTTTATGTAAACTTAAACCTGTGATTATTTTTCACAGTTTGGAGCTTTCAGATTATAAGCGGCAAGCAAAAAAAAACGTGTGTGAAAAGTTCGTGACGAAAGTATTTTTAGTGTTCGTGCGAAATAATTTTTTGGGAACGCTTTTACTTGAAAATAAAAGTAAATACGTAAAACGAATTGTACGATCTTTTTTTTATAGACTTGTATATGGGATAGACTTGAAACGAGTATTATTTGCTCGAGCGCTTAACGCGATAGATTATCTGATTATTCAAGATCACGATAGACTCAAGCTTTTCTTTAAATATTATGGGAATAAAGCTATTCATGCTTTTACGGTGCCTAATGCGTATATCCAAGAGTTAGAAAACAAACATTCGGTTGTTTCGGGCTTTGATGCGATTTTTAAATCTCGAAAGCCCAAGATTTTGTATATCGGGAGTTTGGAGCGCTGGGTTCTTTCGTTAGAATTATTTGAAAAGATTGTTTTGTTAAAAGATTATCTGTGGGTGTTTTCTGGGTGGTCTGGCGATGGTTTTATGTATGACATAAAACGACTTTTGAAATCTTTTGATTCGAAGCATGTTTATATCAAAGAAGACGTTTTGTGTAATAGTGACATTAATTATCTCATGTCGTGTATCGATATAGGGCTTTGTTTTTATCAAGCAGAACGTGATGACAATATAACGTATATGGGAATGGCTTCGGGAAAGTATCATAAATTTTTATCGCACAACAAACCTGTTCTTGTTTCAAAAGGCTTGATAGGCCTTTCTGATTTTACTGAAAATAATGGCTTTGGAGAACAGGCGGGGGTTAGTGATTTGCATGGTAAAGTCGTTAACGTTATAAATAATTATGATTGGTATGTAAAAAATATTAAAGAGCGTTATAACATGCTATGCTCGTATGAAAAATCGTATAACGTGTTTTTGAATAAAATAAGAGAGTCTATGTGATTGAACGTGTGTATCATAACGAAAAAATAATGGCTGTAATTTTGAGACGAAATTATTCTCAAGATGGAACTTCGTTTTTTACACCAGATAATTTTTCTCAGCAGTTGGGTTGCATAAAACGCCCAGCGGGAGATAGTATTCCGGCACATGTGCATAATCATGTTTTGCGCGAAGTCGTTTATACGGAAGAAGTTTTGTTTATCAAAAAGGGAAAAATACAGGTAGATCTTTACGATGAACATAAGAAATATCTTGAAAGTAAAATTTTGCATGCAGGAGATGTTATGTTACTTGGGCGTGGTGGCCATGGATTTGAGGTACTAGAAGACGTTGAGATAATAGAAGTAAAGCAAGGGCCTTATGTTGGGGTAAGCGATAAGACGCGTTTTGATGGAATAAAAAGATCACAAGTTGTTATCAAGTAGGCATGACGTTTGTTAGAAAGTGAGAAGAAATTATGGAAACTATTGAAAATACTAGCGTACAAGAAGATAAAGTTATTTCTGTTCCTGTTAATGAACCACTGTTAACAGGTAACGAAAAAAAATATTTAGCTGAATGCATAGATACTGGGTGGATATCGTCTGATGGGCCGTTTGTAAAAAAGTTTGAAGAAGCTTTTGCGCAAAGAGCTTTGCGAAAGCATGCGATTGCTGTTTCTAGTGGGTCTGTGGCGCTTGATATTGCTGTACAAGCGTTGGAAATTGGTGTTGGTGACGAAGTTATTATGCCGACATTTGCTATTATTTCATGTGCTAACGCTATTGTTAGGTCTGGAGCAATACCTGTATTAGTTGATAGCGACCCAGAAACATGGAACATTGATGTTAGTCAAATAGAGCGCAAAATTACTATGCAAACAAAAGCTATCATGGTTGTGCATACGTATGGGCTTCCTGTCGACATGGATCCAATTCTTGAGCTTGCTCAAAAATATGATTTAAAAATAATTGAAGATGCGGCTGAAGTTATTGGGCAAACGTATAAAGATAAGCCATGTGGGAGTTTTGGTGATATAAGTGTCGTAAGTTTTTATCCAAACAAACATGTGACAACAGGTGAAGGTGGCATGATTCTAACAGATGACGAAAACCTAGCAAGACGAAGTAATATGCTGAGAAATTTGTGTTTTAAGCCGGAGCAACGTTTTGTCCATGAAGGCCTTGGTTTTAGTGCGCGCATGACAAATTTGCAAGCAGCCGTTGGGCTGGCCCAGTTGGAACGCTTAGATTCTTTTATTGAAAAAAAACGTGTTATTGGTAAATCGTACGATGTAGCCTTGCAGGATATCGATATTTTTCAAAGGCCACTAGCTCGAACAGATTATGCTGAAAATATTTATTGGGTATATGGACTTGTATTAAAAGATTCGGTAGAGTATGACGCTCAGGTGATTATGAAAAAACTTGCAGCGAAAAACATAGAAACACGCCCATTTTTTTGGTGTATGCACAAGCAGCCTGTTTTTTATAAACTGGGACTTTTTTTTGGAGAACGTTATCCTGTCGCTGAAAAATTAGCACAACGAGGTTTTTATATTCCAAGTGGCCTTGGCATAACGCAGGAACAAATAGAACTGGTCGTAAATGCGATAAAAGAGATTGCATGAACAAGCCCATAATCTCTGTTGTTTTAGGATCATATAATCGCATAAAGTTTTTGCCCCTGACGGTTAATAGTATTCGCGAAGAGTTTCAGAATTCTCGTTTTAACTTATGCTATGAAATAATCGTAATAGATGGGGGTTCTGACGACGGTTCGCTTGAATGGTTACGCGCACAAAAAGATATTATTACGATTGTGCAGCATAATCGGGGGGATTGGCTTGGCAAAAAAATCGAGCGACGGTCGTGGGGATATTTTATGAATTTGGGCTTTAAAATATCTCAGGGTAAATACGTATGTATGTTAAGTGACGATTGCTTACTTGTTCCCGGTGCGATTATTAATGGGTATTCGTGTTTTGAAAGTGCTTTGAATAATGGGAAGAAAGTTGGAGCGGTTGCGTTTTACTTTCGAGATTGGTCATGTGATAAGTCTTATCATGTTGGGTGTACGCTTGGTGAAAAAATGTATGTTAACCATGGCATGTATCTTAAGCGAGCATTAGAAGATGTTGGTTATATTGACGAGCAAACGTTCTTTTTTTATAACGGTGACGGTGATTTATGTTTAAAAATGTGGGATAAGGGCTATGAAGTTATCGATTCGCCTGATTCGTATGTTGAGCATTATCCGCATGCAAATGTAAACGTTCGTAAGACGAATTATGCAAAGTTTAAGCATGATCTCAAAAATTATCTCAAAAAATGGGAAGATATTTTTTATGATCCTCAAGAAAACAATTTGGGCAAGATTATAGAAAAGTTTTATGCTGATCAGGCAAAAACGGGTGAAAAGTTCTTACGCTTGCATGAAGACGTTATAAAACGATATCCCAGTGTCTTGAAAGGCAAGTCTGTGTATAAAAAGCTTCTTGATCAGGTTAGATGGAAGTATCGTGGGTTAAAACGACGGCTTTTAGAGCGATAGCAGAGGCAAAATAGTATTTTTCTTACGGTTTTTGTTTGTGTTTGACAAATAGAAGTATTGTGATATGATGTGTTTATATAGACTTCTAATTCTAAGAGTTTATATGTGTTTATTTGAGATAGAGATTTCTTAAATGAAAGAGAATCGTTGGGGGGCTTATTCAAGCGTTAAGCAGTAATCGACGGTTTTATAAAAGTGACAAATTCTTGCAGAGTTTGCTTTTGACTTTAACTCATGAAAACACACCGAGGATATAACTGTTACTTTTTTATAACCGAAAGATTATACTTATGACGAATAAAACAAATAATTCTATAGAATTTGAGAAATTAAACTTATCTCAAGATCTTTTAAAATCCATTACAAAGATGGGTTTTAGTAAAGCTACTCCTATTCAGGCAGAAGCTATTCCAGAAATTATTGCGGGCAGAGATGTTATTGGACAGGCATCAACTGGAACAGGTAAAACAGCAGCGTTTGCTCTTCCTGCTATTGAAAAGATTAATATAGAAAGCAAAGATGTTCAGGTTCTTATTTTATGTCCAACGCGAGAGTTGGCTATGCAAGTATCTGGTGAAATTACGAAGTTTTTACAATACAAAAAAGCGATTAAAGCATTGCCTATTTATGGTGGACAACCAATTGAACGACAATTGTTTGGGTTACGCAAGAAGCCTCAGATTATTGTTGGAACGCCAGGTCGAGTATTGGATCACATTGAACGTAGAACATTAAAATTGCATAACGTTAACATGATCGTTCTTGATGAAGCTGATGAGATGCTTGATATGGGTTTTAGACCTGATATTGAGAAAATTTTAAAGTCGATTAAACATGATAAACGTCAAACAGTTCTTTTTTCTGCGACGATGCCAAAAGAAGTTTTGCAGCTAGCAAAACGTTATCAAAAGAACCCTAAAATTATTAAAGTTGCTCCTGAAAAGAGAGATATGTCTGCTGTTGAACAAGTATATTTTGACGTAGATCAAACAAGAAAGATCGATACTCTTATATGCTTGATTAAACAGCATAATCCAGAATTAGCTATTGTTTTTTGTAACACAAAGAGAAAAGTAGATAAAATAGCCAAGCGTCTTGAAACGTGTGGTTTCCATGCTGAAGGGATTCATGGTGACTGTCGTCAAGCAAAGCGCGATAGAATTATGAAGAATTTCCGGTCAGGCAGAACAAATATTCTTGTTGCAACAGATGTTGCGGCTCGCGGTATAGACGTAGCAAATATCGAGATTGTCTTTAATTTTGAGATTCCAAAAGATCATGATTCATATGTTCATAGAATTGGCCGTACCGGGCGAGCAGGCAAAACAGGCAAAGCCATTAGCTTAGTTTCTGGGAGAAGAGAAGTTCATCGTATTCGTGACATTAGTTTTTATACGAATATGTCGATTGAAGAGCGCGAAGCTCCTGTTTTGAGCGATAATTATAGCGTTAGCGGTAATGATAACTCTCAAGCTTCTAAACAACAAGAGCAAGCCCAGGAAACGCCTGAGAGACGGATACAGAAAAAAGCAAGCAAAATTTTCAAACGTGTTGAACGATCGATTAATGGGGATGATCTTGCGCGTTATTTGCATGCGATTGGAAATTTTATTGGGGATCATAAGCCCGATGCCGTTACAGCAGCTTTGCTTAAAATTGTAATTGAATCTGATAAACAAGGTGGTCGGTCTGGTAGTTTCCAAGGTCGATCAAGTAACTCTCAAAGGCGATCAAACAATTTTCGGAGATTTCGACGTTAAAGCTTTTTTGATTTTTTACTTTTTGGCGGTACAATCTAATTAATATCAGATTGATTAGTATTGTTGGTATGGAAGTAGAGGGATGCATGGTAAGTAAAGAGGTTATAGAAGAGATAAAAAGTCGGCTTGTAAAGGCGTATGACCCTGTAGAAATTTATCTTTTTGGATCATATGCATGGGGTACCCCAACAGAAGATAGCGACTTAGATTTATTGATTGTTGTCGAAGAATCTGAACAAAAAACGTATAAGCGGCCTCTTATTGGGTACAAGGCGCTTCGTGGTTTAGAGGGGATATCAAAGGATCTTATTGTTCAAACCAAAGAAGAATTTGATCGTATTTCAAATAATGTAACAACGCTTAGCCATAAGATTAAAAGGGACGGAGAGCTTATTTATGCTCGGGCATGAAGACTGGTTGAAGATCGCGAAAACAGATTTGCTTTCTGCTAAAGTGCTTTTAAAGAATGAGTTGTTTTCAACAGCGGTGTATCATTGCCAGCAAGCATCTGAGAAATCTCTGAAGGGTTATTTAGCTTTTCAAAAACAAGAAATTCTAAAAACGCATGATCTTATTAAACTTAACTGGTTGTGTGTTCAAATTGATCAAAATTTTAATAAACTTAACGAGATAGTTGAGCAGCTTAATCCATTTGCAACTAAGTTTAGATATCCAACAGAACATGATATTCCAGAATCAGATGACGTCAAGATTGCCATTAAGTCTGCGCAAAGCATTATGAGGTTTGTCTTGAAAAAAATTTCTGAACCAGAAAGTGACCAGCTGGATATTTTTTAATGTGATGAAAGGTCGTTATGCCTAAGAAACTATATGTTGTAAACGTCGAAGCGGCTATTTTTAAAGATAATAAATGGTTGTTAGCAGAGCGAAGTCACAAAGAAGATCATGCTCCAGGTGTTTTTTCGATAGTTGGAGGCAAAGTTGAAGCGACAGAGAATTGCCAGGATGTTTTAGAACAGACTCTTAAACGTGAAATTATGGAAGAAGTTGGCTTAGAAGTTCATAATGACATGCGCTATATAAAAAGCAGTTTGTTTTATGCTGATTTTGGGGCGTGGGTTCTTGATATTGTTTTTCTTTGTCGATACAAATCTGGTGAAGCTCGAGCTCTTGAGCCGGATGAGCTTGACAGTGTTGCCTGGATGACTCTAGGTGAAGCTCTTGCTCATGAAAAAGTTGATGAACATACGAAAGCAAGTTTAAAGCTTGCAGAACAAATGAGATTAGGTCGATTAGATCAATAATCTTGACAATATGGTATCCTGTAGCGTTAATCTATAAATAACTTCGAGAGATAAAAGATTTTTTTGAGTTTAACAAAGAGGGAGAGAAGCTATGGCTCATAGAGGTGATACGTTTCATATTGGAGAAGTTTGTCCAGAGTCTGGAGTTTATCGTTTAAAAGGTCGTGATTGTACAGGCAAAGAAAGTTGTAAGTCAGAAGAACAACGAGAAATTCCATTGACCAAAGGGGAAAAGTTTCCGCCATGTCGAAATTGCAAAGGCAAAGTTATTTGGGAATTTGTTAGAAAAGCGTAAGCAATAACTGCTTACGCTTTTTTGTACGTATTGGATAATAAAGTTCAGATTAATTGATAATGTGCTTGTGGGTGAGCGCATGCAGGACACTCATCAGGAGCTTCTGCTCCTGTGTGTACATATCCACAGTTTCTACATACCCATTTTACTTCTTTGTCTTGTTTAAATACAGTATTGCTTTTGATACGTTCGGCAAAATGTTTAAAGCGAGATTCGTGATATATTTCTGCTTGTGCGATCGATTCAAATACTTGTGCTATATTTTCAAAACCTTCTTCTCGTGCTTCTTTGGCAAACGTTGGGTACATATGTGTATGTTCTTCGTTTTCGCCACGAACAGATGCTTCAAGATTTTCTAAGGTAGTTCCAATTTTACCTGCAGGAAAGCTTGCCTGAACTTCGACTTCTCCCCCTTCAAGAAACTTAAACAATCTTTTTGCATGTTCTTTTTCGTGATTTGCGGTTTCTTCAAAAATAGCAGCTATTTGTACGAAGCCTTCTTTTTTTGCTTTTGACGCAAAGTAGGTATATCGATTTCGTGCTTGTGATTCACCAGCAAATGCCGTCAAAATATTTTTTTCGGTCTTAGTATTTTTTAAGTTGGACATATTGGTCCCATTATTTTGAGATTAGAGAGTTACACAAGCAATAAATTTAAAGGCTCTTGTGTGTGATGTCAAATGTTTTCTAGAGATCTAATCTCAAACGAGAAAAGTGTGTAAATTGTTCTCCGGCTGTTGAGGAGTATCTGGAAGTTCGTATTTGTTGTATTTGTTGTATTTGTTGTATTTGTTGTATGCGGGCGGGGGGGAGGTCTGGATTAGGTATTTCTTGTGACGGCGTTTCTTGCCCCCCTAGCGGCGGAGTATTAGGGGTTATTTGATTGCCTTCGGGAATATGTGGTATGGCTTCTTCTTGATTGTTTTCTTCCGGAATTGAGTGTGGCTCTATTGCTTCTTGTGGGTTATGTGGTTCAGGTTCTGAATGATTTTGTGGTTCTTCTGATGGGGTCAGCTCTAGAGGTTCTGGCTGAGTGGGTGTTTGTTGTGGTAGATCTGGCTGTGGGGGTGGATCTATAAGTGTTTGGTCGGGGTGTGATTCTTGAACGGGGTTACTCCCTGCTCCAGAGGCATTTCCAGAACCGCCTTGATTGTTTTTGCAATAACGATATATCATATAACTGATAATAGTGACGATAGTAACAATGATAATAATTTTGAACGTAAGATACCCATGCTCTATTTTGTCCCAAAAGTTTTTGTGGGCATAAAACTCTTCTGCTTCTTTATTTTTAACAATAATATTGATGATCTTTTCTTTTGAGAGATCTTGATCTAATAACTCTTGAATATACTGTGTGAGATTCTCGATATTGTAGGTACCGTTTGGATTTTCTATGAAAATATCTGCGATTTGATCAAGTGAGAGCTTTTGCTCAAGCAGGTCGTAAATATGTTCGGCAAGAAGTGTTATGTCTTTTTCGTATCCTGAAATAATATTTGGAGTTTCTATTGGGTGTGCTTGTGCGTTATGTGCGCATAAAAAAGAGTAAATGTTTAGTGTGACAAAGCATGTGATACAACAAAATAAATATCGATATTTCATAGTGTCAGCCTGTGTAGTAAATAAGTGTTTTGTTCGGCGACCACTTGATACCGTCAACCCATTTTTCGCGTTCTTTTTTCCAAAGTGTTATTTGATCAAGGGCATCTTTCTTTTCGTCAACTATTGCTTGAACGATATCTGGTGTTAGTTCTTGAGGTTCTTGTCGTCGAGCTGTGATGATCATTTTTTCAGCCATAAATTTAAGATCTCTTGGGCAAACGTCTTCAAAATTGGTGACATATTTTGCAAGAGATTGTTTAACTTCTGGTTGTATCGCAACGATTGCATCGTTATTTTCTTTGGCAAACTGATTAAGGTATGTTAAAAGAATTTGTTCTCGTTCTAATGCTGTTGGTAATGTGAATTTTATACTTGTTCCTATACGATTAGTAATTGCATCGTCTAACTTAAATGGATGATTTGTTACGAAAATAAACATTATATTTTTTTGCGATTGATCTGAAATAAGTGATAAAAAAGTATTAATAAAGTCTTGCTTGGCGTTTGGTGTTGTGGAAAGATTTCTGTTTGCAAAGAGTGATTCTGCTTCATCAATAAAAATAATAACTCCCCGGTCGCTTTCTTCTGCCCAGTTTAAAAGATTATGTAATTCTTTGGTTGCTATTTTTAAATCTTTGGCAAACTCTGAACCTGATGTGATAGCATAATCAAAGCCTGATACATATGCTAGTATTTTGGCAACAGCTGTTTTTCCTGTTCCTGAAGGGCCATGAAATAATACGTTAGGAAGGGTTTGATCATATTCGTGAGCTGTTTGTACGCGTAGGAAAAGATCAAATAATTGTTTATGTAGGCTTGGTGTGAAAATAAGATCGTCAAGATTACTATCTTCTTTTAAAGAGTCTTGCCAAATATCAAGTCCAAACCAATCAAGCCAGTCGATACGAGATGTTTCTTTTATAACGCTTGGTTCGGTTAAGTAATCAAGGAGCATAGGCATCCCATGCTTAATTAGATAAACGCCTAAAGCAATAGCGATTATCGCCGATACAATTTTTATTATGGGCTTTGAGCTATTTAAGATTTGGTGAATATTTTTCCACTTTTCTTTTTCGACGTTTATTGTTGCTTGTGCTTGAATTCTTTGTGCTTGTTCATAAACTCCCTGTTGTTGCATTTCATGTATGCTTGCTTGTTCTATTCTGATTCGATCTTGCACGTCAAGAGCTCGTTCTTGCTGTGCAACTGCTGATAATCGCTCTTCTGCTTGTGTAATGTTTTGAGCAAAGTTTTGTGCCATAGCAGTATTGAGCCGTTGATACTCTTGTTCTAAATTTCGTGTAGCAGTTTGTGCTTGCTCTATTCTCGGGGCAATTTCTTGGGTTTGTTGTGATAGGCGATCTGTTGTTTCGCGAAGTGCATTTATGGTGTCGCGTGTTCTATCTACTGCGGAAAGAGCTTCACGGTTTATTGAGCAAATGACTGAGAGACACTGGTCGGATTTTTCAACGGCATCTTCAGCACGTTCGTTGGCGTGTTCTACATTTTGTCTGAAGGTTGCAAGGTCTCTTTCGCTCAGAGGTACAACGGGTGGGTGCATCGCAGAGACTATGGGGGCTTGAATGCTATTGATAGCGCTTGTTATTATTGTTACAATAAGTAATTGTTTGCATTTTAACATTGTTCAATCCTCTTTAGGAGAGTAAATGCAAAAAAAGTTAAATGCTAATTTTTTCAAGATAGTGCTTATTTTCTTACGTTTTTGGGAATAAAATGTTTTATGCTCTATTGTTTCGATTTTTTTTAAGCGTTTTGGTTGCAAGTTTTTTTTGTGGTGATTGCATTGCTAAAAAAAAGAAAAAACAGCACAGGAAAATACAAAAAAAAGTAGAATCAGATCGCCCCAAGAGAGTACAAGAGGCTGTTGATAAAGCTTTTGAAAAAAACAAAAAAGGGAAAAGATGGACTGGGAAAAATGGCTCTTCTCGTTATAAACTATTTGGGCTTAATGATGATAGCGTTCTTAAGAAGCTTGCTTTTCCTAAAAAAGATGAGATCTATATAATTGATGTTGGTTGTGCAACGGGTAAATGGGGGCGCCATGCAATGGATGTTCTTAGCAAGAGCAAACAATATCAAAAGACAAAAAAGATCCATATTTTTAGTGTTACTGGCGGGCAAGAGTGTAAAGAAGTTATTACGTGTCAGGGTAACGTTATGCATTATCAATTAAATCAATTTAAAATAGAGAATATTGATGAAGAGTTTTTAAAACGAGGCTTTGATCTTAAAAATAAAGTTGATTTAATTGTTTCTCGCTGGACACTTAGGCATTTAGTTGACCCTGTTGGGACGCTTAAACGAATGTATCGTTTGTTAACCTCACAGCAAGGGATAATAATGTCTAACGGCTTTTGGTTTGCCCTTGATAGCTCAAAAAAGATTCAGTGTTTTCCCAAGGACAATAAAGGTTTGCTTGGCGTAGATAGTAATAGTTTATTCTTTCGTTTTTATGACGATGGACAAGATTTAGATGATTTTCTTTTAATGCGAAACAATAACCAGGAACTTATTATTCCTGAATATACAGGAGATATTCATCAAGTCGCAAAATCGTATCAGTGCTCAAGTGGCTTTGTAACGGTGTTTAAAAAAAGAAAGATAGTGCGGCCCAAATAACGTAATAGAAAGGGGGAGTTATGAGTGATAGATGGGATGGGAAATGTTACGAAGAACGTTCAAAACCGCAAAAGCAATTTGTGTTTAACGTTTTACAAGACATTTCTTTTAAAGGGCATGAAACTATTCTTGATATTGGTTGCCGTGATGGTAAAGTTGTCGCGACCATTGTGTAACAAGTTCCTGCTGGAAAAGTTATTGGGATTAATTTTTCCCCAAGTATGCTGAAAACAGCACAAGAAACGTATGCTGGGATACAGAATCTTTCTTTTGAGTATGCCCATACGAAAAATTTTATGCTTGATCAAACGTTTGATGATGTTATATCGTGGGTGATGGAATGGCTTGTGTCGTGTACGAAATTATCAGAGGGTAGAGACTTAGAATGTGCACATGATCTTGCTCGGGCAATGTGTGAGCTGCAAAGCCAAGATTATCGTAAACCAATTACGCTTTGTCACTCTGAGCTTTATATTGAGACATGCCTGTTGCAATGATGCGTGTGAATGGGGCTCTTGATGAAAATGATAAATGTGTTAAAATAAAAATATGAGGTTATAATTTGGTTAAAATGGAGGCATTGCTATGATTTCTACTAAATTTTCTCGATTTTTTTTAAAACGTTTATTTGTAGCAAGTGTGTTGCTTGCGAGTTTTTCTTTTGATAACTGCATAGTTATGCAGCACCCTAAAGAAAAGGGAGAAAAAAGAAAGGCTCCAGCGTCACAAAGAGAACCTGAAGAGACTTCTGTAAAAACAGCTAAAACAGAGCAGGAACTAACTCAAAAGAAAGAAACATATGAGCAAGCACAGAAAATAGTCCTTGGAGCCCGGCCAAGGGCTGTGCAAGATGCTGTTGATAAGGCGTTTGAAAAAAATAAAAAAGAGAACGGTTATAGCTGGGCTGAAAAAGGTAAAGAGGCTTATGGTTTACTTGGGTTGAATGATGATTTAGTGTTTAAAAAACTTTTTTCTAAGGGGAAAAATGAGATTTGCATAATCGATGTTGGTTGTGGTACTGGTGAATGGGGCTCTCATGCTATGCGTGTTCTTGGACAGGATGAAGAGTGTCAAAAGACTGGAAAGAAGGTTCATATTTTTAGTGTTACTGGTGGTAAAGAATGTGAGAGAGAAGTTGAGCGTTGTGGAAATATTACGCATTGTCGACTAAATCAATTTAAAATTGAAAACATTGATGAAGAATTTGAAAAAAGAGGTTTTGCCCTTAAAGGGCAAGTTGATTTAATTGTTTCAAGTTGGACGCTTCGGCACCTTGTCGATCCTCTTGGAACACTTAGCCGAATGTATAGTCTTTTATCACCATCGCAAGGGATGTTGATAGCTGATGGTTTCTTTGTAGCATTTGATAGTTCAAACGAGGTTTTGAGTTTTCCTCAAGAATGTTGGAATATTTTTGTTGCGAACGGGGTTGGTCAACTATTTAGGAAGAACGAACCCAAAGGAGATTTAGGACAATTTCTTTTAATGCGAAGTGATGACCAAGAGCTTGCTATTCCGCTTGAATATACCGGAGAAATGCGTTCAATTAATGGATATAAGCTTATGTGTGCGAGTTGTTGTGTTTCTGCTTTTAAAAAGGGGCGAGTTAGCACAAAAGAATCTTTTTGTTTTAAGCCATTAAAATATAGAAAAATCAAAAGAAGTTTTTGGTTAAGGTGGGCTATATTTTTAGGTTGTAAAGATGATGATGATATTCTATATTATTTGCGAAGTGAAGAATTTGAAGATGGGTATGTTTGCTATTGCCATCAAAATGATCAACGTAGTAAAGAGTTGTTTGCGTGGTTGAAGCGTGAGAGATTGTTTGGTTCGCGTTATTACAGCAGGACTTTTGATTTCATACGATAACGCCTTCCAGAAACCCTAATTGTAGGTTTTTAAAAAACCTATTTTGAGTTTTAATAATTTTCAAAGCCTGCTCCGGAGACTTTTTCTTTTTGTCTATTTTTTGCATTTCTAAACAAGAAAGAAAATTATATATATTTTTTAATTTTTAGCAATAGAAATCTGTATTAAATTGTTTTTTTAAAAGTCCTGCTAAGCACAGGAAGAGTGAGATAAAAACTGTTTTGTGTATGCCGAATTTCATATTTCAAAAGCTCTTTTCTTTTTTTATTGCAGCATTAAGTGCATCTGCAACTATTTTTTTTAGATTTTTGTTTTCAAAAACGTTAATTCCTTCTGCTGTAATGCCTTCTGGAGAGGTTACCATTGTGCGCAGATCTTTTGGGCTGATGCCTGTTTTAAGAAGTTCAGAGGTGCCAATAATTGTATTGATAATCGCTGTTTGTGCTTGTTCTTTAGGTATACCATATTTTATACCAGCGTCAATGAGTGCTTCTAAAAATAACGCAATAAACGCGGGGCTGCTTCCTGAAAGGGGTGACATTGCAGGCATGCTCGTTTCAGGAATGGTTAGTGTTGTGCCAACAGATGAAAAGATCGCTTGGACTTTGGTGATATCTTTTTCTGAAAGCTCGTTACTAAAAGATAATGCAGTTGTGCCTGCGCGTACAAGCACAGGAATGTTGGGCATTGCTCGGGCGATTTTTTTTTGTTTGAAGTTTGTTTTGCAGATATTCGATTTTTATTCCTGCGGCTATTGATACAATTATTTCATCGCTTGTTATCTCCTGTACAATTTCATCAAGAACAAGCGACATGTTTTGTGGTTTTACGGCTAAAATTATAACATCAGAATTTTTTGCAATATCTTGGTTTGACTTAGTTGTTATGTCATAAGTCTTTTCAAGGTAATTTCTTCGTTTTTCTAAAATATCCGATGCGATTATTTTGTTTGGGGTGTTTTTTTTGATTCCTGCAATTAAGGCTTCGGCCATTTTTCCGCCGCCAATAAAGCCTATGATCATGTTTTTCATATTTTTTTTTCAAGTTTTTGTTGAGCCAAGAGCATTATTGTTCCAGATGAGTTTTGATTGCCATAATTTTTTTCGACAAAATAAATAGCTTTTGCTAACGTCCAGAAGAAAGCTCGTATTGCTAATACTACAGGTATCGTTACAAAACTATAAGTTTTTCGTAACCATGCTGGAAGCTTCTGTGATCCAGACAAGCGAGCATCAAGCTTAGATATTGGGTAAAATAGTTTATTGTAAAATTTTGTTTTGATCCAATGACATTCAAAGCCGTGCCATTGAATGGAAAAACCAGCTCGTGCTAAAAGATCTTTTAATTCTTGATATGTGTAATGTTTGTGATGTCCGTATGGTTGCTTTTCATGCCAAATGGGACTTTGTTCTGCGGGCCCTTGAACGATTCTGTTGGGCGTTGTTAAGAAGAGCATGCCATTGTTAGCTATTACTTTATTAAGTTGTTTTAAAAACGGGAGTGCTTCTTCTGGTGGTAAGTGTTCAAAAAACTCAATAAGAATCACGAAATCAAATACATACGTTCCCTGGAGTTTTTTAAGCCAATCTTGGCATAAGCCGGCTTTTAATTCAAATCCTGGATATTGTTTTAAAATAGGATCCCATTTTTCTTGGTTTACTTGAACTTCTATAGCAACGCCTTCTTGACTATACTGATGCAGTAATAATTGACTTAAGCGACCATCGCCAGCGCCGATGTCTAGAAATTTCCCTTTTGGGGATAGCGTGATTGCTTTTTCAAAACATTTGAGCCAAAAATAAATTGCATAGTCTGGCAGCCGTGAAGAGAAGCCTGCACAACTTTTTCCTTCCCGCCAAACTTCCATGTATTTTTTGTAGATTTTCATAGGGGTTCCGTGATTTATAATAGCACCATAACGCCTAGTTTATTTATATGATTATTGTAACTTAGTCTTGTTATAAATCAAATGCGACTATTCATAATCCTGTTCTTTGATTTTACGCATTTTTTTAATTTCGCTTCGATGTGTTTTTGCTCGCAACCGAGCTTCTTTGACTGATTTTGGAACACGTGTTTTTTTGCGTTTCTTGGGAACATGAAGTGCTTTGCGTATTTTTTGAGCAAGTTGCAAAAGGGCATTCTCTTTATTTTTTTGCTGACTACGAGATTCGCTGTTATGAATAATTAAATCGCCATCTTTTGTCAGCTGTGCTTGTAGGTTTTGTAAGACACGTTCTTTTTGTTTTTCGTTTAAAGATTTTGTGCTTTTTATGTTCCAACGAACAGTTATTCGTGTATCTGTTTTGTTAACATGTTGCCCTCCTGCACCACCTGATCTGCTGGCTGTTATTTCAATCTCGTTGCCTGGAATAACAATGCCATTTTTAATTGGGACATCTTCTTTCATACTTTTTTTTCTCCTAATTTATTTTTGTGTAAGATTTTTTAAATTCTTTGCCGTTTAAAGCTTTGGCTGCTTGCTCAAGCCAATTGTTTTCATTAAATATCAGCTTAAGGGATAAGGTAACCTGAGGGTCAAGAAAAATTTAAAATAAACTTTTTGGAGATTTGATCTAAGAGTATGTACGTGTTATATGATACTTTAAACAGGTAGATTTATGTAGTTTTTTAAAAAAATATATAAAGATATTCGAAAGAAATCTTATGAATAGACAATTTGAATTTTTTGTAAAGCTAATAAGCTTTATTATGATGCTAGCTATTTTCCCTGGCTGTAAGCTTTTAGCTAAGCTTTTTAAAAGCAATAAATGTGAAAAAAAGATTGATCGTAAGAACTCAGGGGTTCTTTATAAAATTGTTCCGATTGTTGATTTTGATGAAAAAAATATCGAAAATTGTATAAAAAGATCGCCATTGGATCTTAATTCTGGATTTATACATTTGGCTTACAAGAATCAGGTTGCTCATATTTTGCAAAAATTCTTCAAGAATGTTCAGCGCGTTTTAGTTCTTGAGATTGATTTGAAAATGCTACAAAATAATGGATCGGTGCTTCGGGTTGAGCCTAATAAGCCTGGGGGTGAAAAGTTTCCACATTTATATGGAACTCAGAAAATTCCAAGAGCCGCTGTCAAAAAAGTTATCACACAGCAAAAAGATGCTTCGGGTATTTGGAAAGAATTACAGTAAACTTTTTTGTTTGTGCGCCATGACGTGTATATATGACAGTTTTGTGTAAATTCTTTTCTTTGAATGCTTTAATCGCTTCAGTGGCAAGATCTTCTTTGTTCCGGTAATGCAGTGTTATGCGTTTTAATAAATAGCACCATTGATTTTTTTATGTGCTATACTTTAATATTACGGGTACACTCTTTGTTGTGTTGTTTTATGAGATATAATTGTTTGTTTAGAATATGAAGGAGATTTCATGGCCTATAGCGTTAAATCTAAAAAAAGTGGGAAGACGTATTATTTGCATTCAAAAGAAGTAAAACTTAAAGGTGACAGACTTCAAAAAATCTTTTATTTCGCCGGAGAAATAAAGGAAAATGCGCTTGACGCTTTACCTGAAGGCTATGAAGTTATTGAGAACCAAAGAACAGGCCTTCCCATGTTGAAAAAAAGCTAAAATTAAGAGGTTCTTTCTATCTTGTAGAAAGAACCTCTTCTTCGTAATTAGGGGGTTATTACTTTTCCTACACCAACATGTAGATAATTTTCGTTATAATTTTTCTTAAATAATTCTTGAGCTTGCTCTCCGGAGCAATGGCAAGGACTAACTTTTTGAACATTAAGTTGTTTAAAGTTGGCTATAATCTTATTTACAGTTTCGGGGGGCGTTTTATAAAAATGGAATCCGCCCATTACAAAAAATATATTTTGTTTGCCTATTTCTTTGGCTTTCTCTATTATTTTTATGATTTTTGGGTGGGCACAGCCAGTTATTATTATGGACCCCTTTTGACTGTCTACTACCAGAGCTTGTTCTTTTAATTTGTCGCTATCAAGTTCACCAGTAGTCATGACATGTTCACAAATCGCATAATCGTTTTTTATTTCAACGATCTTTGCTCCTTTATTTCGGACCATATCTTTAAGTGTTGTTGGGGAAGAGCTTGGAAGATAAACGGTAACATTGGAATTTTTATTTAAAAACGTTTCCAATCCACCCATATGGTCCCAATGAGCGTGTGAAATAACAACAATATTTATCAATGAAGGATCAATGTTGAGTTTTCTCATGTTTTCTAATAAAAGATCCCCCTCTCCTCCGGTATCAAAAAGAATATTGTTTTGAGCTATTTGAACAAGACATGCAAACCCCCATGCAGTTTTTAGATTTTCTTTATAGGGGTTATTGTCATAAATAACCGTGATTATTGGGTCTGTCCTATTCATACTTGTTTCCTAAATTTCTTTGTATTGTTTAGCACTCCATTGTGGTGTTGATATAACTAAGAGTTTAACGTATGTACTTTCAACCCAATACCAATTTTCATGAGTGATAAACAGAGCATCGTGTGGGTTGAGTGTGTAGCTTTTTTGTTCTGTGTGAACAATGCATTGTCCTTCAAGAACATAATAGATAAGATCGCAGGTAAGATTGACAGATTTTTTGTTGTGTTCAAGTGGATATCTATTTTTGATTATTGCTTGTGCAATATCAATGGACGGTTGATTGAAGATGTATTCGTTTACGGTGCATGAAGAACCGTTATGTTTAATCTGGGTTTGAGAAAAGGGAATAAAATTGGTCATAGTATAACACCTTAATTTATAAAAAATATTTTTTTGCAAAAGCTTTTCCTGATCCTGTCTTTAAATATTTTTCAAAGGCAATAGCTTTTGATTCTTCTTGGAAAGTGAGATAGTTGTGTAATTTCCAAGGTTTAAACTTAGCAGAATATGTTGATTTACCATTATTGTGAAGATTGATTCGTTGTGGAATATTTTTGGTATAACCAACATATATTTTTTCTGGATGAGCGATTGATCTTAAGATATAAACATAATACATAAGTTACCTGGGTATATAGATTCTGGGTGGCTAGTATTACATCGATGTCTAGTCCCTCCAGAAGTAACCTGGCGTAGGATGGCCTGCCATCCGTAGCTACAAGCCCGATAGGGCGCAGAGCGTAGGATGGCTCCCCGAACAGGACTCGAACCTGTGACCCAACGATTAACAGTCGTTTGCTCTACCAACTGAGCTATCGGGGAACGAATTTTTTAGAACTTTCAAAATGTGACCATCGTTTTAAAATGGCCTGCCATACGTAGCCAGGAGCGAAGCGAGGGCGTAGTATGGTGGGCGAAACAGGATTCGAACCTGTGACCCCCTGCTTGTAAGGCAGGTGCTCTAACCAGCTGAGCTATTCGCCCGTCATAAAGAGCAGCGATTTGGCCGAAATCAAAGGCGCCTAAACCTGCCCTCCTAACGAAGAAAAGATTAAAATAAAAAGATGTTTTAGTCAAAGTATTTTTAAATTTAAGGGACTATGTGTATAAATTACCTGTAACTTAGATGTTTTTTGTAGGTGAAATACGCCTGGTAGAGCCCATATGATGCGAGTATAATTAGAAATGGCTCTGCTGGGAAGCGTAGTCTGGCCTCGCCATAAGAGAGCGTAATGCCTAAAAGCAGTGTGATAAATGGGAATGTTGCGAGCCAAATTTTCCAAAGATTCTTATTTTTGAAACTAAAAAACACAAAAAATATGATTCCCAAGAAAAGTAAAAAGCTAAAAAGCATGTCCCATAAAAGAAATAAAATAATAAATGGGTAGGTCTTAAGACAAGAAAGATATTTTTTCAGTTTAAACCAAAACGATGTTTGTGCTGTGAAAATAGTTTCAGATGGTAGCTGAAAGAGTTTAAGCGAGTGCAAAGAAAATATTGTTCGCAAGACGTTTTTGCTCGCGTGTTTAAGCGCAAGATATGGGTGCTTTTTTATGACGCCTTGGGCTATCTTGAGCGCAATGTTATCACGTTCTATTTCAAGCAGTTTTCTTCCCATTCTTGTTTCTTGTTGTTTTGCAAGTGTATCTCTTAATGCAAAAAGTTCTGCGTGTGGCTCTTGCCAACTTGTTTTTTTAACGTCCATAAGGATATGAACGGCGTTGTATCGTAAAAAGTGTTGGCCTGTGAGCGTGTGTACGAAAATAAACCCAGTAAGTATATAATTGCGAGCGAGCCAGAGCCCAAAAAGAGCAAGCCAGCTGGAAGTAAGAATACTGGCTGCGGATAAGCGTCGAAGAATCTTTTGGGCAAAAAGTAAGAAGAGCAAAATAAGTGAAAGAATAAGTACAAAGTGCCCAAACGCGCGAAAAAGTGATGCAACGGCAAGCGAAAGCCCTGCTATGCAAAAATATGATAATCGATTATTTTTGATACCCTGAAAAAAGAATATCAAAAATAAGAGAAAGAACAGAAGAAAGAGCGTTTCAGTTGATTGCATTCCTGAAAAGAGAATAAACCCTGGGTGTAGCGCAGCAGCAAGCGTTGCTATTTTAGAAACAACAAGAATATTAGGAGAGAGTGTGTGTGATAATGCAAATATTAATGGGATAACAAACGTTGACAAAATAACTTGGATACAGAGAGTTTTTTGTGGCTTGTGTCCAAAGATTTTATAGAAGGTGCCCAAGAAAAGTGGGTAAGCTGGGAGCCTAAAGAAATTAGGAGAGCCGTCTTGCTTGGTAAGTTGATTTTTTTGTGCGACTTGAAGGGCGACTTCTTGATATTGCCCTGAGTCAATAGTAATTCTATAATTTTCATGTTGTGTGTAGCTCGCAAACCAGAGAACTCTAATACATAATGCGATAAGTGTTGAGAGCAGCAAAAACCAATAATTTTTTTTAATTGCAAGAGATAGATTTGAATGCATGGCATGACTTTCTTTGGTATCATGTTTTATAAAATTTAAATGTATCAAAATTTTGCACAAGTGATAAAATTTTTAAGTCAGTAATTTTATGGGAGAATTTATGAAGAAACGTTTTTGGCTAAAAATAATTAGTTTGATTGTTGTTTCGGGTATTTTTGTAGGGGGACTATTTGTTGCAATAAATCTAAAAAATAAGACAATTATTATTGTAAATAATCTTGGTGGAGGGCGCTTTGGGGATCAAGTAATAGCCTGTGCTAAAACAAAATGGCTTTCACACAAATATAATATCCCATTTAGATTTATTCCATTTAAAGGTTCAGAAAAAATAAAAATTTCGTGTGAAAAAAAATACACAAGTTTGTCGTACTTTGTGTATCGGGTCTTTTATAAGTTATTTGGGAAATTAATTTATATTGATTCAGAAGACATGCTTGTTCAGGCGCTAAGAAAATTAGATAAGCCAACCCGCTTTGTTGCCCATATCAATACGAGATTAAATGAACATATTGCTGCGCATAGTGGTCTTGATCGTGAAGACTGTGCATGGGTTAATTCTGTGCTTTATGAGCTAACAATTCAAGATCCTGTTTTTGGGAAAAAATTAAAGGCCATGGTGCAACCAATGGTTCCTGTAGAAAAAGAAAAATTACCGAAAGATCGAGTAACAGTAGCTGTTCATTTGCGCAAGGGAAGTGCTTATGATCCACAATTATGTGCTCGCCAGTATTATGATAGCAATCGATATAACGTTGCGTATAAAGAACTTGGGGATCTACAGGATAGCTTAAAAAGCATTACAACATGTGATTATACGAATATAGCGCAGAGAAATTCTGCAGATAAAATATGGCTTGATAAGTTTCCTACAGAGCAGTATTACGTTGACCAGATAAAAAAACTTTCTGATTTGTTAGATAACGTTCCCATGTATGTATATCTTTTCACAGATACTAAAGAGCCTAGGGCGATTCTTGAAAGAATAAAAACACATGTTGATAAATCGAATATTACTTTTGCGTGTAGAAAAAAACAAGTACGTGCGTTGCAAGATTTGTTTGCTATGACGCAGTTTGATTGTTTAATACGGGCAGGGTCTGGATTTTCCTATGTGGCTCAGTTATTGGGAAATCACAAAATAATCATGTACCCATTGCATCTAACATGGCACAATCCAGATTATTTAATTGTTGATGAAGTAGGAATTTTTGTTCGTAAAAATTTAAGAGATATCAAAAAAACATGAGAAAGAAACTATGAGAAAGCGTATAGTATTTGCGGGGGCAGGGTTACTTGCTGGAGTTATTCTTGCGGGGGCGTTTTTTTGTTTGTATCACCTGAAACATCGTTCGATGATTATTGTTACGCGTGGTGCCGGTGGCCGTATGGGAGATAAAATTATAGAATATGCTAAAACAAAATGGCTTGCGCATAAGTATAAGATTCCATTTTACATGATCCCATTTGAGGGCTCTGAAAAATTTATGTTATCTCGCTATGACAAAAATTACAAAGATTTTTCTTTTTTATTTGATCGTTTATTTTATCGTTTGTTTGGTGTATTAATTTATATCGATTCAGAAGATCAGATTGTCCAAGCGTTAAAAACAGTTAAGAAGCCGATACGATTTGTTATTAACACTGAGACAAGACTTTTAGAGCATTTGAAGTATCCAGAGACAAAGAAAGAAAGTGCATGGGTTTGCTCTGTTTTATACGAAAAGATGCTTGAAGACCATAATTTTGCGAACGAATTAAAGAAAGCTTTAGAACCTGTTGACCCGTCTCTTTTAAACTATAACTGTGTGCCTAAAAATAAGATTACAGTTGCTGTGCATATTCGAAAGGGGACAGGCTTTGATCCTGAATTAGGGTCGATGCAGTGTTATGATAGCAGCAAGTGGGACGTAAAATATAAGTATTTTAAATTTGCGCCAGAGATTTCTGAGCATATTCCTATGATTGATCGAAAGAAGCAATGCCCGTGGTCATATGCTGATGGTAAATGGCCTGATAAATTTCCTCCAGAGCAATACTATGTTGATCAAATTAAAAAGTTATCAAGTATATTACATGACACTTCTTTTTATGTTCATGTTTTTACGGATGATAAAGATAAGCAAGCGTTAGTTTCAAGAATAAAAGAAAGCGTTGCAAAATCTAACATTGAGTTTGCATATTCAGGTGATAATATGCGAGCTTTGCATGACTTATATGCGATGACAAAATGTGATTGTTTGATACGATCAGGGTCTGGATTTGGGTATTTAGCTCAATTGTTAGGTGAGCATAAGATAATCATGTATCCGATACATTTGACATGGCATGATAGAAAATATTTAGTTGTTGATAACGTAGGTGTCATTTTGCGTAAAAATTTGAAATAAATTATGGGAAGAACGTGAAGAAAAAAATAATATCACGAGTAATAGTATTTTTGGCGAGTGTTTTTGTTTTAGCAAGTGTTTCTTTTTGTATTTATAGTTTTAGAAACCCATATGTGACTATTGTTATGGCTAATGACGGCGGACGCTTGGGAGATCGGGTACTTATTTATGGCAAGGCGAAGTGGCTTGCGTACAAGTATGGGGTTCCTTTTTGCATGAACCATTTTGATAAATCAGAGAAATTAATGCTGGTGCATGAAAAAAACTACAGGAGTAGGTCTTTTTGGCCGTATCGTATTTTTAATAGCTTGTTTGGAGAATATATTGACGTTAAAACAGAAGATCAATTTGCTCAAAAGTTAAAACAAACAAAAGGATCAGCTATTTTTATGGTGGGCCTTTTTGCCAAAGTTAATCCTCCTGTATTTGATGATGGTCGTTTGGAAAATTTTTCTTTGTACGAAGTAATGATAAAAGATCCTGTTTTTGGCAAATCTATTAGGAAAATGTTGCAGCCTCTTGTGCCACCATCGGGTATAGAAACATTACCTAAAGATAGAATTACGGTAGCTGTTCATATACGTAAAGGTGAGATTGTTGATCAGTCATTAATTTCTGAGCAGTATTACGAGAATAAAGGGCCGGTATATTATAAGCTGTTTGATATTAGTGATCCGCAGAAAAAGCAATTATCAGATCTTTCAAAAAATTTAACAGGATGTGAATTTAATGGCATTAGTAGAAGATGTTGGTCTGATAGGAGATTTCCTGATAAGTTTCCTCCAGAGCAGTATTATGTTGACCAAATAAAAAAGCTATCTAGTATGCTTCGTGATGCTCCATTGTATGTCCATATTTTTGCTGATTCTAAAGATAAACAGGCACTTGTTTCCAGAGTAAAAGAGAAAGTTGCAAAATCTAATATTAAATTTGCATGTTCGAGTCAAGACTCAGCGGTTTTCCAAGATTTATTTAGCATGACTAAGTTTGATTGTTTGATACGATCAGGTTCGTATTTTGGGGTTTTAGCACAACTCATAGGTGATTATAAAGTAATCATGTACCCAATACATTTAACATGGGCTGATGATTTTTATTTGCTTGTAGACAAAGTTGGTGTTATTTTGCGTGAACGCTTAATTGCTAAAAATGTGCTCGCTAAGAATTGATGAAAGGGTATCTGTTATGATTCGATTTAATTTATGTTTAAAAAAATGGGTGTTAATAGTGTTGTTGGGAATATTTTCTGGATTCTCATGTTTATGGGCTATGAATGGTTTTGATGAAAATAGTATTTCTGAGGGTGGTGAGCTTGACAGTAGATTTTATCAGGGGTTTGATCCAAGTATATGTCGGGGGTTTTGCGAAACCAGATTTATTCAATTATTGATCAAACAAATAGAAGAATTCGAAGATGTTGAGGGAGATGATATTTTGTTTGAACAATTTTTTAATCAGTTGAAAGGGTGTCGGGATTGTTTGTCGTGCGAAGATATGCTGTGGAAGCTTGTTCTAAGAATGCAAGCTCTAAGGATTCTTGATATAACGATAAAAAGTTTTGAAGAAGAGGAGAGAGATCGTGTTTTTGTCCAACAAGTAAAGGATTATAAATATGCTTTTGTTCATGGGAATCTTTCTTCTAAAGAGCTAAATGGTTTCGATGTTCTAGAGAGAGCTTATATGTTGCGGTCTATCGATGATTTAATCAGGAAATTTCGGGCGCAAGGTAAAATGGATTTTGTGAGTAAGCTTAAGAAATACCAAATGTCTCTTTTTACTCCCAAACGGGATTTTTCTTATTGGAAAAGATGTTGGATGAATGAATTGAGAGGTTTTGCTAAGTATATAAAAGGCAGGATGTTTGATTGTTGTCTAAAAAGACGGAAGCGACATGCATTTTCTGCATACCCTGTTCCTGCGGTTGTACCTACTACATTGCCCGCATGTTGTGTGCTGCCTGAATCTGTCGTTCCTACCGAACTGCCGGCATGTTGCGTGTTGTCTGAATGTTCAGAAAAAATAGAGGAAAAACAATAGAATTATTTACCCTGCAGCCTTTGGCAATAAATTCAGGCCAAGGCATTGCTTTGATTTGGGCAAGACGTGTTTTAATATTTCGTGAAGTGGCTAACAGTCTTTCTCGGTGTGTTCTTCCATGTGATTCTATTTGGTCAACGTCAAGAGAATCTAGTGCTTCAAGATGTTCTGTAATGATTGATGCTAAGCGCAATCCTGTTAACAGTGGAGCTGTTATGAATTCTTTGTAATGTTGTAAAGTGAGGCGTTGTCTAATTGCATGGCCTATTTCTGAGCCAGAACGTTCTAGTGCTTGAATAACCAAATAAGAAGTTGTGTCAGTTGGCAATATCGATAGTAGTTTTGGCTGCGCCGGGGCCAGTCTCAGTTCCAATTTTAACACCGATTGCAATATCGTTAAATATTTTTTGGATAATTGTGTTGCTTAGTATTAGAGAAGCAAGCCTTCTTTCAACCAAGCCGCAGCCTTTGAATATTAAGTAGTCAAGAACTAGCCCGGCGCCAAAACCAGCGTCTCTGGAAATAAATTCAGGCCAAGGCATTGCTTTTATTTGGGCAAGGCGTGTTTTGATGTTTCGTGAAGTGGCTAAAAGTCTTTCTCGGTGTACGTTTTTATGTGATATTTGTTGTTCCCAATCAGGAGATGCCATTATTTCAAGGTGTTCTGAAAGGGTTGAGGTAAATATTAACCCTGTGGTAAGTAATAATGGGTATTACTTTGTAAAGAAAATCTAACTTTTTCTATTGTAATATTACAGCGTTTTGGATCATTTAATGCATCGAGAAGAGTTTTTGCATCATCGTTTTTCAGGGCTATTTTTGATAAACAAGTTTTAGCTTTAGTGATATTTTGTTCAACCCCAGCTCCAGCAATGTACAATATCCCAAGGTTGATTTGAGCATCAGTAGCACCCATTTTGCATGCTCGATCAAAAAAATTAAAGGCTTTTTTGTAATTTTGTGGGATATAGATTCCATTCATGTACATTTTCCCCAGGGCAAATAGTGCATTTCCGTCTTCCTTGAGCGAAGCTTTTTCGAAAAGCTTTTTAGCTTTGGTAGGATTTTTTGACCCTCCCAGCCCTGTTAGGTACATGTATCCCAGAAGTGTAATTACGGTACTATTTCCTTGCTTCTCGGCGATTTTCAACATCTTTTTTGCTTCTATGTAATTTTTTTCTTGATAGTATATTGATCCTAGCCGAGGCACAGCGTCTTGATTGTTTTGTTTCATAGCTGCAATATAATACTTTTTTGCAAGAACTATGTTTTTGTGTATTCCTGTTCCTGTTTCATATAAAAGTCCTAATAAATAAAGAGCTTTGTCAAAATTTTGTTTTGCTGCAAGTTGTAAATAGTGTAATCCTTTTTTTATATCTTGTTTTGTTCCTTTCCCATATATGTATATCGTTCCCAAAGTTGTTTGTGCTTCAGGGCAGTTTCCTTTTGCGGCCTGGTGATAATAACCAATGGCTTTTTCAATGTTTAAATCAATTCCAATTCCCATTTGATACATGAAACCAAGCATTTGATAAGCTTTAATACAGTTTTGTTTGGCGGCCATTTCAAAAAGAGTTTTTGCTTTGGTATAATCTGTTTCTCCATGGACTCCAGATAACAAGGAGCAACCCATTTCGCAAAGAGCGGTTGGTTTTTTTGCGTTGTTAATGATTTTGTATTTGAAGTCTCTTCTTTCTATACAATTTACGACTTTCTTAGATATTTCTGCAAGATCAATAAGTCTATTCAATAAAAAAACAATGCTACAACAAGATAGATATATTCCTAAAACAGTTTTGCTTAAGGCTAAAGACCTAGATTTTATTGTTCCATCAAAAATGTGTTTTTTGTTTTTTTTATATAGGCTCCGCCAAGATAATTTACAAATTTTCCAGGCAATAAAAATGAGAGCGAGCAACGCAAGTTCTTTTGCCATAATTTCCATCATTTCTACATCAATCTTTGCTTTCATCGATTATCCTTTTCGAAAAAAAATTAAGAGAAATTATATAGAAAAATAGCCTTGATTTAACAAAAAGAAAAGAGAGAAGGTTTCGCTAATAATGTAGTAGCTTCTAATTTGTAGCACGTAAGTTTGAGCAGAACAAAGCTATGCAAGATTTTTTGCTTTACGCAATAGTTCTTTCAATCGACTAAACGTTGCTCCATTTGCTAATCGCGGATTAATCGTATCTACTTCTGCGATATATTTAGTGGCTTTACTAATAATCTCATGATGCATTTCATCATATGATACTTCTTCGTTTGCCCAATCAGAAGGAATGATATTTTCAGGAGGAGTTGTTTGTATGCAGTCGACTCCGTATTGTTTTTTAGCATTGATGATGCTTATGCATATATTTTTATTTTTTAATTGTTTAAATTCTAACAAGGTATTGTATGAATCTATATCATCTAAAACAACATAATCAGATTTTTTTTTTAAAAGCATGAGAACTTTTAATAGTTGCTCAAACCAGGTGGTTATTAATTCATTCCAGCGCTCATCCTTTTCAAGGGGGCCTTTTTTGAAATAACCATAATTTTGATTGTTTACGACTATTTCAAAGTATCCTTCGATAACTCCGCCCTCTTCTATTTCTTGTTCAGAAAGATTATTTAGTTCTTCTATGGTATCAGTTATTCGGTAATTAACTTTAAACATTTTAGCCTCAATGTTATTTTTGATTAAACAAAAAAATTACTTGATAGTCTATGGAATCCGTAAGCTGTTCGAAAGTCTCCATTTGCTTCGATGTAGATTTCTATAATTTCACCCTTTACTTTATATTGAATTGGTCCGGTTAATCCTTTTGATCGGGACGATCTATATGCTTCTTCGACAACTTGAATAATTTCTTCTTTGCTCCAATTAGGGTTAAAGAATGATTTCTTTTTTAATCTTATTTCAAGAGCTTCTTTTGATAGATGTTTTACTTGCTTTGCAAAATCTGTTGCTATATGTCGATTACTAATATGTTTGATTTTAATTTTACTAAGCTTCCAAGCTTGCCTACTAGTAGAAGCTACTCTTTTAGCATCCCGTGCCGTCTTTCCAGCAATTTCTCGCAAGCTTTGCGCAGCCGTTTTTCCCGGTTGCTCCAAAACCCTTGGATTTCTTCTAACAACATCGATAGTAGTTTTGGCTGCGCCGGGGCCAGTCTCAGTTCCAATTTTAACACCGATTGCAATATCGTTAAATATTTTTTGGATAATCGTGTTGCTTAGTATTAGAGAAGCAAGCCTTCTTATAACCAAGCCGCAGCCTTTGAATATTAAGTAGTCGAGCAATATTCCGGCTCCAAAACCAGCACCTCTGGCAATAAATTCAGGCCAAGGCATTGCTTTGATTTGGGCAAGACGTGTTTTGATATTTCGTGAAGTGGCTAAAAGTCTTTCTCGTTGTGTTATTTCATGTGATTCTATTTGTTTCAAAAAAAGCAGGAAGGAAAGATAGATTACTAGCTGCGAACTTCGTAGCCAGTAAGTTCGAACATGACAAATTTATGCAAGATTTTTTGTTTCGCGCAATAGTTCTTTCAAGCGAACAAATGTTGCACCATTTGCTAATCGTGGGTTAATCTTATCCACTTCTGCGATATATTTAGTTACTTTGTTGATGATTTCATGATGCATTTCATCATATGATACTTCTTCGTTTGCCCAATCAGGATAAACGATATTTTCTGGGGGGATAGTTTCTACTTGCATAGAGCCATCTTTTTTATCGGCATGAATAATGCTGATGCTGATATCTTTATTTTTTAATAGTTTGAATTCTAGCCAAGTGTTGTATGAATCTATATTGCTTACAACAACATAGGGATTGCCGGTTTTTATTTTTAGGAGCATTTCTAGTAGCCCTTTAAACCAAGAGGTTATTAATTGGTCCCATTCCTCGCCGTTTTTTAAAAGGCCTTCTTTGAAATATCCATACTTTTTTCCATTTGCGACTAATTGAAAGTATCCTTCGATTGTTCCTCCATTGTTAATATCTTGCTCAGATAGATCGTTTAAGTTTTTTTTATTTGTGGTTATTCGATAGTTAATTTTAAACATTTTAGTTCCAATAAATTTTGATTAAACAAATTGGTTTCGTGATAGTTTGTGAAATCCATATGCTGTTTTAAATTGTCCATTTGCTTCGATGAATATTTCAATCATTTCTCCGTTTGTAAGGTGTTGAATTTTCCCTGTTAAGCCCTTTGCTTGAGATGATCTATATGCTTCTTCAACACCTTGGATTATTTTTTCTTTACTCCATGTTGGATTAAAAAAATTTCGCTCTTTTAATATTGTTTCGAGAGAGCTTTGTGGAATATGTTCTATTTGCTTTACAAACTCTTTTGGTATGTGTTTTCTAATGTGTCTTATATCATTTTGACTTAACTTCCAAGCTTGGTTCCTAGTGGAAGCTATTCTTTTAGCATCTTTCGCAGTCTTTTGCGCAATTTCTCGCAAGCTTTGCCCTGCACTTTTTCCCGGTTGCTCCAAAACCCTTGGATTTCTTTTAACAACATTGATAGCAGTTTTAGCTGCGCCGGGGCCAGTCT